>CAYHAJ010000047.1:0-49089 GCA_964354535.1 uncultured Pirellulales bacterium | reverse complement strand
TCAACTACTACCGCTACCCGCTCTCGACCGGGCCGCTGGAAGGAACCAACACCAAGATCCGGGTTCTGCAACGCAAAGCCTACGGCTTTCGGGACACGGAATTCTTCAAACTCAAGATCTACGGCTTGCACGAAACCCGTTTTGAACTGGTTGGAGGAGTCACAGGAAAGTACGCTAAAACCGGATGAGCCGAAATTGGCGGTCTCTATGCAGGTGCCAGGGAACGCGTATCCGCGACCGTGTGTGGTCCGGCCGGACCCGACATCGGCCGGAGCGGCTATTGCTCTGGCCCGGCCCGGTCAGTAGACTGACGTTATGAGTCCGTCGATCTTTAGGGAAAAAGGCTAGCGATTCTACTTCCTCTCTCATGAAGAGAATCGCGTTCACGTTCACGTAACGTGCGAGGACGGCGAGGCCAAGTTCTGGCTGGAGCCGATCATCTCGCTGGCCGTATCGCACGGACTGAACGCAAGAAGGTTGATGGAGATCCAGAGAATTGTTGAGGCCCATAGACATGAGATTACCAAGGCGTGGCAAAGCCACTTCCGTAAGCGTTGAGAATATCACTCCCGTTGGTATCTGGCTCTTCGTGTCAGGAAGGGAGTATTTCCTGAGCTACGAGGATTACCCCTACTTCCGGGACCAGACGCTCAGCGCCATTCAGAACGTCCAATTGCTGCATGGCTATCATTTGTACTGGCCGGACTTGGACGTCGATCTGGAAATCGACAATCTCGAACACCCGGAGAAATACCCTCTGCGATCCGGGACGACCTCGCGCCAGACAAGTCGCTCTAACGGACGCATGAGGACACGGTTGCACTAATAATGACAGAATCGCAGAAGAAACTGAATCGAGAGATCGTGCCGATCGGCCAGTGGCTGCCGCACGATCATATTCCCTGGGTCATTGCGGGGCCGTGCAGCGCCGAGTCGGCCGAGCAGATGCTCTCGACGGCCCGGGGACTGGTCCAGTCGCCGCATGTAAAGGTGTTCCGGGCCGGGATCTGGAAGCCGCGGACCCGCCCAAACTCGTTCGAAGGCATCGGCGAGGTCGGCCTGGAGTGGCTCGCCCAGGTCAAGGCCGAGACGGGCCTGCCGACCGCCACGGAAGTCGCCAACACAGAGCACGTCGAGCTTTGCCTGAAGCACGGGGTCGATATGATCTGGGTCGGCGCCCGGACGACGGTCAGTCCCTTTTCCGTGCAGGAGATCGCCGAAGCAGTCAAGGGCGTCGATATCCCCGTGCTGGTGAAGAACCCGATCAACGCCGAGCTGGGCCTATGGGTCGGCGCCATCGAGCGGCTCCATGCGGTCGGCGTGCGCAAGCTGGCCGCGATCCATCGGGGCTTCTCCACCTACGTCGAGATGGAGTTCCGCAACGACCCGAAGTGGCAAATCCCCATCGAGCTCAAGCGCCTGCTCCCCGACCTGCCGCTGATCTGCGACCCCAGCCACATCTCCGGCAATCGCCAGCTCGTCGAGCCGGTCGCGCAGATGGCCCTCGACATCGGTATCCAGGGGCTGATGATCGAATCCCATATTGACCCAGACCGGGCCCTCAGCGACGCGAAGCAGCAGGTCACGCCGGAAATCCTGTGCCGGATGCTCGACCGGCTTCGGGTTCGGGACGCGCCCATCACCGACCGGGACGTGAAGCAGAAGATCTCGCGCCTGCGGGCGGAGATCAGTCACATCGACGCCAAGATCCTCCAGGACCTGGCCGAGCGGATGAAATGGGTGGAGGAGATCGGCCGGCTCAAGCAGGAGCACAACATCCCGGTCCTCCAACTCGGACGCTGGGACAATCTCCTGGGAAGCCATATCGCCAAGGGTAAGGAACTGGGTCTGGACGAGGATTTCATCAAGGCTCTCTTCGAGCTGATCCACGCCCAAGCCGTCAAGCGGCAGTTGTAGGGTGGGGCTTGCCCCACCGATTCCTCCGTCGCTACAGCCTCTGGTGGGGCAAGCCCCACCTACGCATGCAGATCTGCGCCCATTGCGTTACTTGGATCCGAGTTCCTGCCTTTAACAGGTAGAGAACGCTCTCAGCCAGCCGGCGTTCGCTGGGAAGGCCGGCCGACATCCGAGGACCAAGAAAGGAAAAGGAGTGAGCCATGGGACTGCTGAGGAGACTTTGCGAGTGGTGGCGCGGTTTCTGGGGGTGGGAGGGCCTCCCAAACGCGATCCGTCGCATTTGGGGTCCCGATCTGGGCTGGCCGATGGGGATCGATTCTCACCGCTGGGAAAACAAGGTCGAAATTCTGCGGCGCCTGGGGACCTGATCCGGATCAAGGCCCGGGGGACAGGATCGCAGATTGCGGACCTTTGGTGTCAAACACAAGCTGCAGATCCATCCGCAATCCGCGACCGTGCCTCCCGGGTCCATCCGGATCACCGGTCAATTGGCGGTCTCGTACATCATCGTCGCATTCCAGTCTTCCGCAAATCGCCCCACCGCCGTATGCAGCCGACTCTTGACCGTGCCGATGGGGATCCCGAGAATCCCGGCGACCTCGGCATACGAGAACTTGTGGAAATAGGCCAGGATCAGGATCTCGCGCAGCTTGGCCGGCATTCGTGCAATGACCCGCTTGACCGCGATCGCCGTCTCATCCCGGATCAGGTCGTCATAGGGCATGTGGGTGTCATGATCGAGGGTGTCGAGCACATCGTCGATGGAGTGGTCGTCGCTGTCGAACATGCCCCCCAGGTTCGCGGAATCGCTGCGCTGCATGCGGCGCAGCGCGTCCTTCGCCTTGTTGGCCGCGATCGTGAACAGCCAGGGACGCAGGGGTCGGGACAAGTCGAACGTATCGCGACTGACGTACAACTGCAGGAAGGTCTCCTGGAACACGTCGTCCACCACGTCCGGCTGGTTCAGAAACCTTCGGAGAAACGCATAGACGCTGTCCTTGTACTGGCTGACCAGCTCCTGGAAGGCCCCTTCTTCGCCGGCCGCATATCGCTTCAATAGTTCTACGTCGTTCATGTGATCCCCTTCTAAACAACCGTCAACTACTTGGTGATATGGTATCCTCCTCACATTTTGAGAAAATCGGGCGTTCTCTGCTTCTTCTATCCGGCTTGACACTCGTTTTCGCATCGGGAAATCCCCTATGAAATAACCTCGTCGGCACCGGGTGCCCCCACGACAAACTGGCAGGCATAGACTATCGCACCGGGGAGACTGTTGGTATATTAGGGAGCGCAGGCTCGGTGCCGGGAAGAGCCTTCGCACCGCCCCGGATGCGGCGGTTCCGGATCTGAAGGACGTCCCCGGCATTTGCGTACGCCGCCAAGGAGACGCAAAGGGGAAGACCATGGCGCGAAAGATACAAAGCGGCACGAATAAGCGGACCGTCCTCATCGTGGACGATCATCCGATTGTGCGGCAAGGTTTGGCACAACTGATCAACCAGGAGAAGGACCTCGAAGTCTGCGGACAGGCCGAAGATGCGCATGAGGCCCTGCAGGCGATCCGCCAGCTCCAACCGGACATGGTGATTGTGGACATCGCTCTCAAGGACACCAGCGGCATGGAGCTGATCAAGGACCTCAAGGTCCAATATCCGGACCTGCCCGTCCTGACGCTGTCCATGCACGATGAAGCGGTGTACGGCGAGCGGGCGCTGCGGGCCGGGGCCCGGGGCTACATCATGAAACTGGAGGCCACCGAGAAGGTGGTCACGGCCATCCGGCAAGTGCTGGCCGGCGAGGTTTACGTCAGCAGCGGCATGGCCGCCAAGATGGTCAGCAAGTTTGTCGGGGGCGGCACGCGCACCGCGGGTTCTCCCGCCGACGTCCTGAGCGACCGCGAGCTGGAGGTCTTTCGCATGATCGGCGAAGGTTACGGCACGCGGGAGATGGCGGAAAAGCTGCACCTGAGCATCAAGACCGTCGAGACGTATCGCGCCCATATCAAGGATAAGCTCAACCTGCTGGACGCCAACGAGCTCCTGCGCTTTGCCATTCACTGGGTCAACGCCGGCTTGCAGCCGTAGCGCCGAGCCCTTGCGGATCGGGCGTCGTCCGTTCTCAGGTAGGTTGGAGGTATCTGATAATGAAGACTTCTTTGGCCCTGTTCTTGATCGCGAGTAGTCTGGTTGTGTATGGTTGCAGCGCCGCGCGGCCGGGCCCGCGTACCGTGCGTCCGGCTCCCAAAGGAGGCACAAAGGTCATGGAATCCGCTCCCGATGTCTACACCCTCAGCGGCCGCTTCGAGAGAGTCGTCGTGGTTCGACTCCGACAGGGCATGGACCTGCTGGAGGGATTGAAGAAAGCCGTGGCACAGGAGAAGATCCGCAACGCCGCCATCCTCAGCGGGGTCGGCTCGCTCACGAGCTACCACGTCCACGCGGTGAGCAACACCACCCTGCCGGCCCAGAACGTCTTCTACCAGGCCGAAGGACCCCAGGACCTGTTGAACGTCAACGGCTTCGTCCTCCACGGCCGCGTGCATGCGCACATCGTGTTTTCCGACGACAAGAAGGGCTTGGGCGGTCATCTGGAACCCGGCACCACGGTCTTCACCTTCGCCATCGTTACCTTGGGCGTGCTGCCGGACGGCACTGACCTCACACGCTTCGACGAACCGGGTTGGTGAGCCCCCGTGGGCTACTGCACCCGTGTTTCCAGGGGGCGGGGAGACCTCTTTGTCAAGTCCATACCTCAAGGAGGAACTTCAGTTGGCCGGTTGCCGCCAACTGCCACTCTGAACAGGCATGCCCACTGACGCGGTGTAGCCCTGGGGAGGGTTGGCGTAGAGATTTGAATCGTACACGATCTCAACGGTGCCGTTGAGGTCTACGGCGTCTGCGGTCGCGCCCGACTCGCAGAGCACAATGCCGCGGATTAAGGGTGTGTTCGTGCAGATGAGGGTTCCCGTGATATGGACAAGACCTTGGATCTCACTGGGATACTGATCCGTGAGACTGCCATTTGATGCACCGAGATAGGGTGTCCCCGGCGGATTGAAATTCGTGGCGAGGGAAGCTTCGGATAGAAATACGCCGGCACTGTTATAGCTAAACACCGCGTTCCCGTTGACAACGAGGACCGGGAAATCGGGACGGGCGGCCTGCAGCAACACGTTGTTGGTGATCGTGACCTTCTTCCCCGGGCTGTTGACCACGACCGTGCCAACAATCCGGCAGTCTTTGATGGTCACGTCAGCACCTGAGTTCAGGACGTAAACACCGTCCGGGTTGGGAGTGCCCCACGGATTGGAGGCCGGACTCAACACGCATTTCTCAATCGTCGAACCAGGATTGATGACGGTTCCGAGATTCGTGTACAAGGTGATCACGCTGCTTGCAGGAAAGGCCTTCGGGGATACGCCGAGCGTTGTCGTTCCGCTCACGGTGCCGGCGCTGGTGCTCGTCAGCGCCTCCACACTCCCGGTGATTGTTCCATCGTTCCGGATCTCGGTGTTTGTCGAGGCTATGGCGGAAGCTACTTTGAGGGATTGACCGGACCGAAGATGCAACTGCCCCTGGGTGTGGATTGCCATTTGCAGGACCGGCAGTGGCACCGGCTTCGCGGTGAGAGCAACCTCCGCGCGTGCAACCGCGCGTCCACGCCTCCCTGTTCCGCGCAGGACTACTCCGTCGTGGGGCCGATTGGTGAAGTTCCCGTCAATCGGGTCGGTAACCTCCAGGCTGACAGTCCCCGTGCCGATCGCCTGGTTGGCAATCCATACGCCGTTGGGATTATTGGCTCGCCAATTGGCATCCTGGGCCACTCTGGCGCGTCCCAGTTCGATGGCTGACAGGGCATAGCGCTGGGCTTCCGCCAAGTCGTTGAGCTGGCCGCTGGCGCGGGCCTGGATTCGCGCGACCATTACCCCGGATACGCCCATCGCGGTCACGAGCATGGCGACCCCGAGAACCAGTATGTAGGTGCTGCCGCGTTGGCGATGAGAACTTCGACGCATGTCAGACTCCCTCGGCCTCATGGTGCATCTGCCCGCAGCGCGACCGCCGACGCCACCGGTTTGTCCTTGCACTTGACCGTGACGGTGATGCGTTTCAGTCCCGTCTCGGATCCCGATGGGGGGCCGGTGAGATCCGCCGCTGGCACCCACTCGACCGTGACGGTGCGGGTCCAGTTGGCGTAATCGGGCAGCGAAGTCCCGTCGGGGTTCTGCGGCGGTGACTCCGACCAGCCGTGGTAATCATCGACGTCATTGAAGGCCGACCGGGCGCCCTCGCCGGACTCCGGGCCGAAGAGCGGGTTGGTCGAGTTCCGGTACGCTCTCTGCGTGATCTCATCCATCAGGCCCCGGGCCAGCAGGGCGCCCCGGTTGCGGTTGGCGACGAGGTAGTCGGCGACCCGGGCCGAAGCGGCGGCCTGCAACGCCGCCGTGAACAGGATGCCGACGATCAGCACCGAGAGGATCGCCTCGACCAGGGTGAATCCCGAGGCTTGGCGGAAAGGTCGCGATGGTGCGCGCCGCTCGCTCATGGCATGGCCACCTCGGGTTGATCGAGGACCGCAACCATTGTATCGGCATGAGCCGTGGCATCGGCCCCGACACACAACTGGAGGCCCACCGTAGTAAGGTAGTACCTCGTGGTGGTGACGTCCGCCGTCGAGTCGGTCTGGTAGGTGCCGTAAACGTAGAAGAGATGGTCGTTCTTGTATCGGCTGGACTTAGCGGGATTCCAGGTGCCGCCGCTGTTCGTGCTCCACATCGCGACCGGCGTAGTATCCTTCGGAGCGCTCAATGATGTGTAGAGCGTCCACGTGGCGGGCGTACCCGCCGTGCCCTTGAGGACGATGACGAACTCCTTGTTGAGGTTGGCGGTCCCGACATCCGACGGCATCGTAATATCCACCCAATCGGCGGTGGCCGGCAGAGACGTCGCCGCCACGGTCGCCGGGGTTCCAAGCGGGCTGGACGAAGGCTCCTGGTTCTCTCCATCGATGGACCTGTGAATGCCCACGGTGATGGATCCGGAGGTCGCCTCCTGCCGGAGAAAAAGCCGGACGCGGGAGACCTTTACGTTCTTGGCGTTGTCCGGCAGCGTACACTGGTCAATGGTGAAGAACTCGGCCGCCCACGCCGCCAAGCCAATCGAGCTGTTGCCCGTCAACGGGGTGATGCCGGGCCAGCCATCGAACTTGGAAAACAGCAATTCGGGACTGGTCGTGGTCGTGGTCACCTGCGTGGTCGTGGTCACCGATCGGACGTTCTTCACGAGCGAGAAAGACTGGACGGAGGGGATCAGATCCGCCTCCGCGCCGTTATAGACCCGCCGGAGCGGGTCGCCGGGGGTGCCAGTCCAGTAATAGCGGATGGTTTCGGGAGAGCCGTTACTGTCGCGGTCGGCGACGGTGAACATGATGGCGTTGGCGGTCAGTTCGGGCACCGAGATGGCGTAGCGCAGTTCGGAGGCGATGAGATTCTCGGCGTCGTGCGCCTGCCGCAGGCCGGCGGTGGGACTCGTGGGGCTGGGCACCGAGCGCGCGACGACCATGATGGCCGAACCCATCGCGCCGAGAAGGAGGACTGTGATGGCAAGGCTGGTGAGCACTTCCACCAGCGTGAAGCCACGCCGCTGTCGTTGGGCACATCGCCGTTGGTGCTGGGTGGAGGTCATTGAACACTGGCCTTTCCGGTGACGCCATTCACAAGAACGGTCCGTTGCACGCTGCCGACTTGGACCACCACCGACCCGCCGCCCAGTGGAACCCCGAAAGCAGTGAAGGTGAGCGTGCTGCCACCCCCGTCGAAGTCAGCCGAGACGAGCGTGGCCTGATAGGGGCTGTCGCCGAGTCGGATCGTGTAGGTGAGACTGGGGTGGTCTGGATCGGCGTAGCCGGTCAACTGAACCTGGTTGGCCGCGACATCGAAAACGACAGCCTGATTACTGCCCGTGATCCGGGCGTTGGACTGGGCCAGGGCCAGGTCCGCCGCGATCCGACGGGCGGCCATGTCCATGCGGTACCGCATCGTCGCGTTCGCAAAGCGCGGGGAGGCCACGCCGGCGAACACCACGATGATCCCCAGGACGAGGACAAGCTCCAGCACACTGAAACCCGGATGTAGTCGTATAGAGGCTTTCATGGTAGTTGAACTGCGTTTCCAGGTCCAGTTGGGTCACACCTTCATTTGACTGCCAGTTCGAGAATCACCTGCTTGCCTTCGCGTTCGAAGGTGACCGAGCAATCGCTCACCGAGACCAGCTTGAAACCATCGAGGGCTTGCCCTGGAACCAGGACGCTGTCATCGATCTGAGCACACACCTCCTGGCCCTGTACCACGACCGCCCGGAGCTGGTGCTTGCGCGTAAAGATCCCGATCGGATCCAGGGCCTTCTCTTTGTTGGCGGCACCGCCCTCGGACCAGAGGACCGGCAAGGAGAAGGGGTCTCTCAACTTGACAGAGCTGTCTCCCCGGTCCGGCAACAGCTTGTCCAGGCGTTCGGCCAACGGCACGCGCGCCGGCGAGTTTCCATCGGTCGGGACGCGGCCCGAGCGCGCCGGGGCCTTTGACGCTGGCACCGAGGACTCGGCCGAGGCCGGCTTTGGTCCGCCGTGCGGCCGCAGGATCGTGCGATCGGCAACCAGACCCACCAGGCCGACCAGGAAGACTCCGGATAGCATTTTCTGGCGTTTGGAAAGAATCATAAGGTAAGCCCCAGGATCAGGACACCGAGCCGCCGTCGGCCTTGGCGTCTACGCCCTTCTGCGCCGGCCCGCTGGGAGCCGCATACCAGAACAATTCAAGTCGAAACTTCCCCAGTTCGCCGGGTGCCGCCGGATTGCCTGCCAGATCGATGCGCAGGATGCTCATATCGGGATATTCCGCGCACAGCCCGTGCAGGAGTCTGGCACATTGTTGGTAGGCGCCCCGCCCGACGACCGTAATCGGCACCAGATCGTATTGCGAACCGCTGGACACCCCGCCCGTCTGAACCTCGTCCACATGCAGAGCACAGGTGGAGAAGAGCTCCGTCACCGAAGCGATCCGCTTGTTCACGTGGGCGGCCAACTCCAGCCGGACCGCGCCGGCCGTCAATTCCTGCTGCATCGCCCCGAGCCGCTCTCGGGCTGTCCCAAGGGCCGACTCGAGATCCGCCACTTTCTTCTGCCGGGTCTGCGTCTCCTGGCGCAGATTCGCCGCGGTGGCTTGCTTCCGCACCAAGGGGTCCACGAGCGTCACATACGCGATCAGAGACAGGAGAACGCACGCGCCGACGCCGGCCGCATGAATCCCAAGGAGACCGGAGGATTTGGACGCATTAGGCGCTGTCATGGTACTCCTCTAAAAGTGGCATTCCACCACGAAGGCCACGGCCTCCCCCTCCAAGAACGTCTGCCGGGAACGGCTGACCAGTCGCACCAGATCGAACACGCCGGACCCTTCCAACCGCAGGACAAACCGGGAGATGGCCTCCTGTGATTTACCGAAACCGTTCAACGTCATCGTGTGCCGGCACCCGGTCAGGAAAGCCCCCAGGGGCAGGGCCACCAAAGACCCGCTCGCTTCGGCGTTGACAATCCTGTTGTCGGCGGTCTGAGTCGCAAGCTGGTAACGGGTGAGGACGATCTCCTCGCCCACTTGCGCGGCCAATCCCATGAGCAGCCTGCTCCAGTCGGGCTGACCGCGGATCGCCCTCGTCGTCTCCAGGGCCGCACTTGTCGCGACTAATTGTCGGCGCAGGTCCGACGCCGTCCGGCTGTGTTCTTCGATCTGCTGGGCGAGGGCGTCCAGTTGCCGGCTCTGGCGCTGGTCCGCGCCGGCTTGGGCGACACGGAACGTCAGAGAGCCGGCGGCCACCGTCGCCGCGTACAGCCCGCAGACCACGATCCACAGAGACAGACGGGCCTTTCGCCGCCGGGCCACCAGTCGCCCGGCCGGGATCAGATTCACGTCACGCATAAGCCAAGACCCAATCAAAAGGATCGTCCCGCGGTTGCGGTTGCGCGGCGCTTCTCGTCGGTCGGCGGTGTCGGGCGTCGTCTGCGACGCGCCGCGTTTTACGCCCCTGAGACGAGTGTCGCGGCCGCAACCGGTCAACGATCCGTGTCAAATTGTGCCAGGCCCGCCGCGCAGGTCTGGGCCGGATTACTGGCCTTCGCCAGTAACTCCGGGGGACTGTCCAGCAAATCGCTCGGCGCCGCCCGCCGGACCTCGAGGCCGAGCTGCGTCGCGAAGTAAGACGCCAAACCCGGGACTCCGGCACCGCCCCCCGTCAACAGCAATCGTTTTACGCCCTCGCCCGGGAACTGGTGATTCGCGTAGGACAGCGGCACCTTGAGCTCTTCGAGCAGCTTGTCGAAGTGCGCTCTCTCGTGTTGTCGAATCACGGCGAGACTCTCCGGGTCATAGGGGCCTGTGGGCTCGTCCGAGCCCGGGCCGACGGTGCCAAGGATCTGGTAGGCGGCTCCCGCCCCCAGCGTGAAGACCTCGGTGAGCTTGGCGGTCAGCTCGCCGACGGGCGCGCCCGGGACGGACCGCTCATAAACGAGCGACCGGCCACACACGAAGAGCACCGACGTGGAGCGCCAGCCCAGATCGACAATCGCCGTGATTTGGGGCGCCGGCGCGAGCAGGGGTTCGCAGGCTCGGGCGATGGCCGCACTGCGCACGTCCAACGCGGCGACCCGGAAACCTGCCCCCTCAAAGAGATCCAGCAGCGCGTTGGCGGCCGCGTGGGGACAGCCCACCGCGAGAATCGGCGTCATCGGGCGCGGATTGTGGGGCGTCTGGAATTCCCAAGAGGCCATCTCGAACGAATCCGGGGCCACGTTCTGCAGACGGGAGAGTTCCATCCGGATGACCTGTTCGGCGGCAGCGCCGACCACCTTGGCCGGCACCGCCAGTGCCGCGTGCAGCAGGATCTGGTCGGGCACCGCCATCACAATCCGCTGATCGCGGAAGCCGTGCCGCTTCAGGTTGTGCAGGAGCGTCTGGACATCCTCGGGTCCGATCTCCCGGCCCGGCTGGGGCCGCGGCATCAACAGCAGCGCGAAGACACCATATCGGGTGCCGCTCGTCTGCAATTGCACCGCCTTGATCGTGTGCTGACCGATGTCCACGCCAATCACCGTTTGCGACGAACGCTTCACTTTCACGCTCCTCCCTGTTGGGTCATGGAAGCCAGGTCGAACAACGGCAGGAACAGGCAGATGGAGATCAGTCCCACCAGCAATCCCATCACGATCAGGATCAACGGCTCGATGATGCTGGTCAGGGAACGCACGGTGACCTCATTTTCCTCGTCGAGGAAGGCCGAGATGTGGCGCAGCAGCCGGTCGATGTCTCCGCTGTTTTCCCCGCTGCGGATCGCTGCGTGGATGGAGGGGTCGATCAGGCTGGGATTGTCGAAGGCATTGCTCATCGCCTCCCCTTTGGCGACGGCTTCTTCCGCCCGGGCCATCAGTTCCCGGTAGAAGCCATTGCCGGTCGATTGTTGCACGTGCCGGAGGGCTTCCAGCACGGGGATCTTCGCCTCCATCAGCACGCCCAGCAGAGAGATGATGCGGGCCGTCGCGAGGCTCTTCACCACCGTGCCCAGGTAGGGCATCCGAAGAGCCAGCGTGTCCCGGAACCGCCGGCCCTTGGGGGTGCGCAGGCCGGCGCTCGCAGCGCCGGCGGCCCCCGCCATCAGCAGCAGGAGCAGCCACCAGAATCTCCGAAACGCCTCACTGGCGTGCAGGAGCAGGGCCGTGCTCCACGGCAGGGGCACATCCATCGTCTGGAACAGTCCCGCGAACCGCGGAATCACGAACAAGAGCAGCAGGACGAAGATGGACAGACCGACCGTCACCAGCATGCACGGATACATCAGCGCGCCCAGGACGGAATTGCGAATTTTCAACTGCTTCTGCTTGAGGCCGGCCAGACGGTTGAACATTTCCACGAGATGACCGCTCGATTCCCCGGCGGCGATCAAATTGCGGTAAATCGGGTCGAAATATGCGCCATGCGGCTCCAGGGCGGCCGCCAGGGACGACCCTTCCTCGACGCGGGTCCGCAGACTCGTCAGGGCCTGGCGCCAGGGACCGGGCCGGGCTTGCCGTTCCAGGGCGTGCAGCGCATCGGCGAGTTGGGTCCCGGAGGAGAGCAGAACGTAGAGCTGGCGGGAGAACCACGCCACGTCCTTCAGACGCTGACCGCCGGAGGCGCGGCGGCTTCCGATCCGCGCCTTCCGACCCTCCGTCGGGATCGACGCCTTCACGTCGGCCACAAAAAGTCCTTTGCGCCGCAGCATTTCCGCCGCACCGGGAGCGTCCCCGGCATCGATGATGCCGGTCACCGTCTTGCCCAGACCATCATAAGCGGTGTACGCCAGCTTCATACGACCCCCGCGACGGAGGAGTTGACCGTTGGCAGTGGACCGTTGCCCGTTGCCGGAGCACCGGGAACAGAGGACGGGGGACGGGGAACTTCAGACGTGTCCTCGCTGTGCGTCACCGCCAGAACTTCTTCCAGGCACGTCTTGCCGCCGAGGGCCAGCCGCACGCCCTCTTCCCGCAGGGTCAAGACGCCCAGCTTGTGCAGGACCTCGCGCAGTTCGTGGGTCGGCGCGGCGTGATGGATCATGCGCCGCAGGTCGGGAGTGACCTCCATCACGGCATAGACGCCGGCCCGGCCCCGACAACCTGAGTTGTGGCACTCTCTGCAACCGGCGCCTTTTCGGAACGTGTGGCCCGGCGTCGCGGACAGGCCCGCATCCGCCAGCACGTTGGGCGCGGGGATGTACTTCGCCGCACAACTCGGGCAAACGGTCCGGGCGAGCCGCTGGCCGATGACCCCGTTGAGCGCACTGGCGAGAAGATACGGCTCGATCCCCATGTCGAGCAGTCGGGCCACGGCCCCGGGCGCGTCGTTCGTGTGCAACGTCGCCAGGACCAGGTGGCCGGTCAGCGCCGCCTGCACCGCCACGCGGGCCGTCTCCTCATCCCGGATTTCCCCCACCATGATGATATCGGGGTCCTGCCGGAGAATGCTCCGCAGGGCCCGCGCAAAGGTCATCCCGATCGCCTCGTGAACCTGAATCTGATTGATCATGTCGAGCTGGTACTCGACGGGATCTTCCACCGTGACGATATTCTCCTCAGGGCTGCGGATCAGGTCCAAGGCGGAATACAGCGTGGTGGTCTTGCCGCTGCCGGTCGGCCCGGTCACCAGAACCAGCCCATACGGCTGGTGGAGCATGCGCTGGAACGCCTCCAGGGTCTCCCGGCGAAAACCGAGGTCCTCCAAACGAATCCGCAGATTCGCCTTATCCAGAATGCGCAGCACAATCTTTTCGCCCAGCAGCGTGGGCATGCTGGACACCCGCAGATCGATATCCCGTCCCTCGGCGACGATGCGCACGCGGCCCTCCTGCGGCAGCCGTTTCTCCGCAATGTCCATCCGGCCAATCACCTTGACGCGGGACACGATGGCGGCGTGCAAACCGGGGGGTGGTTTCATGAGGTCTCTCAGGGTGCCGTCGATCCGATAGCGGATGTGTGAGCCCTGTTTGTCCGGCTCGATGTGAATGTCGCTGGCCTTGTCCCGGATGGCCGTCAGGAGCGCTACGTTGACCAGGTTGATGATCGGGCTGCCTTCGATCATCTTGTCCAGATTCGTGGCGGGCCCCTCATCGACCGCTTCCCGCTCCACCACCTCCACCTCGCTCTCCGACAGGGAGGCCAGGAACGAGTCCACATCCGTGTTGCCCGAGGTGAATTTCTTGAGGTATTCCAGGATATTGTCGCGCGGCGCCAGCACGGGCCGAATCCGGCAGCCGGTCAATTGGTGCAGCCGGTCGATCTTCGGCAACGACTGCGGCTCCGCCATGGCCACGGTCAGGGTGTCGTGCACCTTGAACATCGGGAGGGCGACCAGCCGCTGCGCTTCCTGCTCGCCGATCAGCGGCAACAGGGAGAAGTCCACGAGTCCATGGCGCAATTGGCAGAAGGGCACGCCCAACTGCCGGGCCAGAAGCCGCAGCATGCGGGCGCTGTCGATGACCCCCTGCTCGATGAGCATCTCGCCGAGCAGGCGGCCGGTCCGCTGCTGTTCCGCCAGCAGCTTGTCGAGTTGCTCCGGCGAAAGGACCCCTTCCGCCACCAGGGCCTCTCCCAACCGGGATAGCGCGACGACTTCCGTCACAAGAAGCTCCTCACCGCGGAGTTGGTGTCCGCGAAATGTTCGAATTGGGGGGATAAGCCGGTCAGTTCGAGCGTCTGGCGAATCGTGTCGTTGGCCGCACAGAGTTTCAATCCCTTGCCGCTCACGGCGAGGTCCTCCGCAATATCGGCCAACGACTCCAGCCCTTTGCTGTCCACGTACGGCAGCGCGGAGGCGTCAATGACCACGCGGCCCAGATTGTCCCGCACGAAGCCCTGCAGGGCCGTTTTGAATGTGTCGGCGTCCGGACCGGCCAGCGGGCCGGAGGGTCGCACCACCAAGACCGCCCCTCGGTATTGCGTCTGGATCTCCATCCTAAGCCGACTCCTCCCCCACGGGCAGGATCAGGACGAACGTGCTGCCCTTGCCCAGTTCGGACTCCGCCGTGACATCGCCGCCGTGGAGCCGGGCCACCTCGCGGGCGATCGGCAGACCCAGACCCGAGCCTTTCACGGTGGCCGCCAGCGGGTTCTTCGACCGGTAGAACTTCTCGAAGACCTTCTCGATCTCCTCAGAGCCGATCCCAATGCCGGTGTCGGTGACGGAAATGCTCAGTTGGCCTTTCTCCGCCTGGGCCGAGACGATGACCTGCCCGCCGTCGAGCGTGTATTTCAGCGCGTTGCCGACCAGGTTGTGCAGGGCCAAAGCGATCTTGTCCCGGTCCGCCTGGAGGATCGGCAGCTTGGGCGGCAGATGGAACTCGTACGCGATCCTCTTCTCCCGCGCCTGGGCCTCGTGGTCGGCCTTCAGCTTCTGCAAGAGCTCGTCCAGACGGACATCATCCCGCTTGAGCTCAAACGAGCCCGCCTCGATCTGGGAGGCCGACAGGATCTCCGCCACCGTGCGGTCCAGCCGCTGGGTTTCGTCGTTGATGACGTTGAGGTTCTTGCTCGTCGCCACCGGATTTTGCTCGCACTGCTCCAGGGCCTCTTCCACAAAGAGCCGAATATTGGTCAGGGGGGTGCGCAACTCGTGCGCGGCCTTGGCCAGGAAGCTGTTCATCGCGGCCGTGGCCACGCGCTGCTGCGTGATGTCGTCGATGGTCACCAGGACGAACCGGGCGTCGGCATGTCGAATCGGCAGAATGGTGAACCGCAGCACCCCCGCGGTGATCGACGCCCCCTGCTCCACTTCCACCACCGACCGTTTGGCGGCCGGATTCTCCGCGGCCTCCCGCACCGCCGCGAGCACCCGTTCGTCGCGAATGACCTGGGAAACCGACGCGTGGATCAGCTCGGCCCGCCCGGAGCGCAGGAAAATGGCCGCGGCGCCGTTGACATGCTCGATCTGCAAATGATTATTCACGAGAGCCAGGCCGGAGGGCACGGCATCGAAGACCGCGTCGAACGCCCCGGCGGCTCCCGATTTCTCCTGGACCACGTCCTTGACCTGCTGAATCGCGCTGCGAATTTGCGTCGTCTGCCGTTCCCCCAGCAGCTTGTTCCAGGCCACCGCTTCGAGGCCCAGTTTGGGGTCCAGCTCCAGCGAGGAGATATCCGCGTTGTTGTCCTGGACCGCCAGCAGGATCTCGTGGATGGCCCCGATCGCCTTGAGCCGGAAACGGGAATGCCGATGCACCAGCAGCATGCTGGCCAGGGCCAGACAGGCCACGGCCATCTGCGTCGTTTGCGGAACCAGTGACGCTTCCGCATTGTCGTCGATGCCCGCCGCGATCTTCAGCACGGCATGGCCTCGGCCCGGAATCATCAGCGGATAACTGAACCGCGCGCTGAGACGGGTGAACTCCTCGGCGTAGGCCGGCACGGTCCCTGCCCACGAGGCGGACAGCGTGATCTCGGTAATGGAGGCGGGGTTGGCATCCGCCACGATCGCGCCGTCGGGCAGAGTGATCCGGCAGGTGCGCAGGTCATACTCCAACGCCGTCTCCGCCACGGTCCGCCGGAGCATCGAGAGCTCGTTGGCCCCCAGGAGCGGCTCGGCCGCCTTGGCCAACACGCCCCCGATGGCCTTCGTCCGCCGGACGCTCGCCTTCTGCTCCACGTCTCTCTGAAACTCCATATTCCGCCAGATCGACACCGCCAGATTGAACAGAAACACGGCCACGACGGCAAAGATGATCACCGCAAACAGAGAATCGCCGCGCAGCAGGTCTTTTCGCGTGGCGAACAGTTTGCTCAGCACCGGCCTATTCGACTGCATGACTTACTCCTCGCGAAGGGTCCGGCAACAGTGCCCCAACCGTAGACCGTCCCCTCAACGGTGGAATTTCCTGTCTCCCCTTCTTCGGTTATTTCGCGCGGGACCTTAACGGCACCATAATGACCGGCTTCCTGGACCCGTCGCGCGAAAGACGTGGGAGGAGGGCAGCCGATAAGAAGGCCCGATTCAAAGCTGACACAACCACAGGATCTCCTACCGGACGACTATGTGACCGCTGCCCAGACGCGGTGGAAGCAGGTCGGCAACCCGGGCCCCGAACGAGAACGCCTGATAATGCCGGCCCGCGCCGATCAGCCGGGTTTGACGGTGATCTTGTGCGGCTGGGCTTCTTTGGACTTGGGCAGAACGACCTGCAGGACGCCGAAGACACGATTCATCGCCCGCTCGAAGTCGCCGAACTCCGCCCACGGGTCCCACCGCGGTCCGGCGGAGCTTCCTCTTTGCTGTATGGCCATGTCCCGTCACCTCCCTTGCTGTTCTTGCGCCGGTCTTTGGACTCGCCCGCGGAACGCGTGGTATTTCCATGATTGACGGGGCGCGGGAGGAAAGTATGGGCAAACTGCTGATTCGTCGTGGGCAAATGACGGAGGAGTTTCAAGGGGGAAGTGGGAAGTTTCAAGCCTGCCCGCTTCCCACTTGCCACTTCCGGCTCTACGGTGTCGCGAGGCGATAGCTGACGAAGGCGGCCGACTGGCTGTCGGGCGACCAAGAGGGAACGTTGATCGTACCTTGCCCGCCGAACAGCCGCGCCAGCACTCTGGGCTGGCCGCCGGCCAATGGCATCATCCGCAGAGCAACATCCTGATTCGCGGGATGGCCCTTCACATCCTTACGGTAGGAAAGAAAGAGCAGACTCTTCCCATCGGGCGCAGGATGCGGGAACCAATCGGCCCAGTCCGGGTCGAGGGTTACCTGTTCCTGCCCTCCCCCATCGGCTCTCATACGCCAGATTTTCATCAGGCCGGTGCGTTCCGAGTTGAAGTAGACGTACCGGCCGTCCGGCGAATACTCCGGCCCATCGTCCAAGCCTTCGGCAGTCGTCAGCCGTCGCTCCGGGCCGCCTTCGACTGGGATCGTGTAGACATCGTAGTTCCCGGACCGCTCGGCGCAGTACGCCAGTCTGCACCCGTCCGGCGACCAGCCGTGCCAGTAGGAGGGTCCCAGCGGCGTAACCAGGCGTGGCGTCCCGCCGCCGCTCGGGAGCACGTAGATCCGAGAAGGGCCGTCATGCTGATCGCTGAGCGCCAGCCATTTGCCGTCGGCCGACAAACCATGATCGTTATTGCACCGGTTCGCCACACCAGTATCCAATAGCTTCGGCTCACCTCCCGTGACAGGGATCGCGTACAGCCGCCCGCCGCCATTGAACAGCAGATACCTGCCATCCGGCGACCAGTTGGGCGCTTCGAAGTGCCGCCTGGCCCGATAGACCACTCGACGCTCCCCCGTGGACACCGAGAGGATTTCGAGCGTGCTCTCGACGACCCGATCTTTCGCCTGTGCCTGCCCCAGAGACTGGAAATCCACCTGGGAGAGTACCGCTGTCTCGGTGACAGAATCGTCGTGCGAACAAACGGCCAGTCCGGCGTAAACCGGGTCCTTCAGGATCACCGAGAGTGACCCGACGGGCTGAAAGGCCTTTCCATCGCGGGACACGGACAACGTGAAGACATCGCCGTGGCGTTCGAGCCCAATGGCGGCCGGTGCCTTGATCGGAGACGGAATCTCCTCCGTCGGTCCTCCGTGCACCCTGCGATACTGCAACGAGGTCAGACCGTCGCCGTGGACCACGGCATCGACGTAGGGCGAATCCGCCTCCAGGCTTTGGCGGACCATCCAGCCGGCCTTGCGATGCCCGTGGCCGCCCTCTTTCGGCCACCCGACTTTCGCGGCCACGGCCACATCCCCCGTCAGCTTGCGCCAGACATACTGGAACGCGTCCACATTACCCCAGATGTTCGCCCCGCCTCCCGTGAGGACATACTCCCGGGCTTCGGGGCGGAACTCGACGGACCCAGCCTGGCTCACTTTACCAACCTCCGTCGCCCCTTCGAACATCCCCAGCCCAGCCTTGTTCTGAGGCCCTGCGCTGCCCGCCATGGTCAGACACACCATCACCGCAAGCCCGATCGATTGCACCGTGTGACTCCCGCTCAGTTCGATGCCTCTATGGTCCGAATCGTGATGTCCTTGTACCAGGCCTCGGCAGGCGGGCCCGCGTGAATCTGCACGCCGATCAAGCCCGTCTGCTCGATGGACTTATCCGGCTCGGTGTAATCGACGGTCGGAATGCCATTGAGCCACAGTTGGACGCGCGGCCCGACGCAACGGATGACGTAGTCATTCCAGTCGCCGGCCTTCAGGGCCGTGCGCAATGCAGCCGGATCAGGCTGGGCCAGGACCCGGTTGCGTCTCGACTCATCGTACAGGCAGCCCCAGTACTGCTGGCCCATGTCCGCCTGATAGCCGCTCATCTCATTATGGTTGGGGATACGCCGGCTGCGGATCTGAATCCCCGCGTTGGCCCGAGCCGGATCACCGAGCAGCTTCACCTTCAGCCGCAGCTCGAAGTTCCCGTACGTCTGCCTCGTACAGAGGAACTCGTTGCGCGGCGTCGCCTTGCTCAGACTGCCCGCAACAATCGCGCCATCCTGGATGCGGAAGAAGTCAAGATTCCCCTCCCAGCCCTCAAAGGTCTTACCGTCGAAGAGCGCGACAGACTCCGAGGCCCCTTCCTGAAGAAACAGGTGGACGCCCTTCTTGTTGGCCGTGACAATGTCCATGCGGCCGTCGCCATTGATGTCCACCACCTCGAATTGGGTTCCGATCCCGGAGTTCTCATCGATCGTGTGCTGGACGAACTGGGCCTTGCCCTTCTGGGGCCGCTGCATCTCGAACCAGACCAGCAGGGCCGGCTCGAAGGCGCCGGGGTCCTTGCCATTGTGGGCGAAGTACCGTTTGCCCGTGACGAAGTCCATGACGCCGTCGCGGTTGATATCCGCCAACCGAATCGCATGGGTCTGCGAGAAGGTTTTGCAGATCTCATGCTTCTCGAACTTCTCGCCCGGCAGTTGCTCGAACCACCAGATGCCGTAGTTGTGGGCCGAGCTGGTGATGACATCGTTATCGCCATCGCCGTCGATGTCGTAAACAACCATATCGGCACAGTCCGGCCGGAAGTCCGCCCGGTGAAATTTCCAGTTTTCCTGCGTGCGGTCCGCCGGAGCCTCCCACCAACCCTGCGTGACCAGGACATCGTTGCGCCCATCGCCGTTGAGGTCGCCCACGCCCAAGCCGTGACTGTAGGCCTCGCTGCCCGGGGCCTTCGGTCCGGCGATGACGTGCATGTCCCACAGCTTGGAGGAGTCCTCCGGGAGGCTGAACCAAGCCATGTACCCTTCCGGCTGCACGCCCCAGAGGGCCACGGGCTTGCCGTTGCCCAGCAGATCGGCAAACAGCGGCGTCTCGTTGCACGCACTACGGGTCCCGGTGTGGACTTTCCAGTGACCCGGCTTGTTCTGCGGGTTCTCATACCACAGGGACGGCTCGCTCATCATCGTCGTGATCACGGAATCGACCCAGCCGTCGCGATTGACATCGCAGGCGAAGTTCGCGAAGGTTTTGCTGTAGCCGGTATTGCCGTCGTATCGGCCCGGCGGCAGCAGCTCGTGCATCTTCCACTCCGGAGCCTCGTACCACACCTCCCCCGCCAGGATGTCGAGCTTGCCATCACGGTTGACATCCCCGGCCGCGACGCCTTCCGAGCGAAACGTCTGATCGAGCACGACCTTGGTGAAACTCACCGGTTCCGCTTGGATAGTTCCGATAATCATAAAGCTGACCGTCAGGAACACCAGACAGGGCCATTTCCTCGGATCGCAATGCGACATGAAGACACCTCCACGCTAAGCCTTGATTCTTGTTGTCATCAGCCAATAATCATTGCGACGAACCGACAAATAATCAATAATCAACTGTC
The DNA here is from genome assembly GCA_964354535.1 of uncultured Pirellulales bacterium. Lineage (GTDB taxonomy): Bacteria > Planctomycetota > Phycisphaerae > Sedimentisphaerales > Anaerobacaceae > PLanc-01. Next base: position 28,795 of record CAYHAJ010000047.1, on the reverse strand, counting down.
AATAATGCTTGGCACGGGTTGACCATGAAGAGATCTGTAATCCTGACCTTGTTGCTGATGACGGCGGCCCTTCTCTCACTGTCCTGTGGGAAGGGCAAGCCGCGTGCCTCCTCCGGCAAGCGGCCGTACACCATCGCGACGATCGTCAAGCTGGACGGCATCGCCTGGTTCGAGCGGATGCGGACGGGGGTAAAGAAGTTCGGGGACGAGACTGGGAACAAGTGCTTTCTGCTGGGCCCGTCGCAGGCCGACGCCGCCCTGCAGGTCCAGATCATCGAGGACGTGATCGCCCAGGGTGTCGACGCCATCTGCGTGGTACCGTTCTCCGTGGAGGCAATTGAGCCGGTCCTCCGCAAGGCGCGGAACCAGGGCATCATCGTCGTGTCCCATGAAGCCTCGAACCAGGTCAACACGGACGCGATCATGGAAGCGTTCGACAACTTCGCCTATGGGGCCCACCTGATGGATCACCTGGCTCGTCACATGGGCGAGCAGGGCCAGTACGCCGTCTTCGTCGGGAGCCTCACGTCGAAATCCCACAACGAGTGGATCGACGGCGCCATTGCCCGCCAGAGGGAAAAGTACCCCAAGATGGAGCTCGTGACCGAGCGGATCGAGGAGTACGACAACCAGAACACCGCCTACGAGAAGACCAAAGAACTGATGAAAGCCTATCCCGAGCTGCGCGGTATTCAGGGCAGTGCCTCTACGACCGCCGCCGGGGCAGGCTTGGCCGTGGAAGAAAAGGGTCTCCAGAACAAGCTGGCCGTCATTGGGACCGGACTCGTCTCCCAGTGCCGCCCGTATCTCGCCAGCGACAGCACGAAGCTGATCAGCCTGTGGGACCCCGCGGACGCCGGCTACGTGATGAACAAGATTGCCGTGATGCTGCTCGAAGGCAAGAAGCCGGCGAATGGCACGGACCTCGGCGTCCCTGGCTATACCAGCCTTCGCCAGGACCCGGAGAAGCCCAGTCTCTTCTACGGCTCCGCCTGGGTGGACGTGACGAAAGAAAATATGGACGCCTACAACTTCTGATGTGTCGGGCGTGCCCTCTGTCACCCCGCAGGCAGGGGCTCAGGAAACCCGAGACGTTACTGGATTCCCGCCTGCGCGGGAATGATAAATAAGGGCGTGTCACCAGCATCGGAGCCCGGTTCTTCCGCAGAGCACCGTATATGCCGACTGCTATCGTTGCCGCCAATCACATCAGCAAGTCCTTCGGGGGCGTGCAGGCACTTCGAGACGTGTCCCTGCCCCTCCACCGGGGAGAGATTCGCTGCCTGGTGGGCGAGAACGGCAGCGGCAAATCGACCCTCATCAAGATCCTGGCCGGCGCCCTCCGGCCGGATTCCGGTGCCATCGTCATGGGCGGCAGACCGTTCCGGCACCTGGAGCCCATCGAAGCGATCCGCGAAGGAATCCAGGTCATCTACCAGGATTTCTCCCTCTTTCCCAACCTCACGGTCGCGGAGAATCTGGCGCTCAACACCGAGCTGGAGCAATCCGCCAGGCTGGTGCGCTGGCGACGGGTCCGCCACATTGCCACCGAGGCGATGGAGAGACTGGGACGAGATATCGACCTCCGAAAGACCGTCAGCGAGCTTTCGGTCGCGGACAAGCAACTGGTCGCCATCGCCAAAGCTCTGCTCCATAATGCCAGACTGCTCATCATGGATGAGCCAACGACGGCTCTCTCGTACAAGGAAGTGCAGACGCTGTTCGAGATTGTCCGGGAGCTGAAGTCCAGAGGCATGTCCGTCCTGTTCGTGAGCCACAAGCTCCGGGAGGTCCTGGAGATCGGCGACACGATCACGGTGTTCCGCAACGGTGAGAAGGTAGCCGAAGGGGACGTGTCGCAATTCCGCCACGGCGAGCTGGTCCGCCACATGACCGGACGCCAACTTGAAGGCCATCCACCAGAGAGAGGGAACGATAGGCCAGAATCTTCCGGGTGGCAGCCTCAAGCGCAGCTTGGGGATGGCCTGCCCCGAGGACAGGGATTCGGCTACCACAAAAGCCCAACCATCCCCAAGGCCTTTGGCCTTGAGGCTGCCACCCATGCTCCTACGCCCTCCGAGACTATTGCAGATGTGGATAAGGTTCTGCTCCAGGTGACAGACCTGACCCGAGAAGGCGTGTTCGAGCACATCAGCTTCGCCATCTGTTCGGGCGAGATCCTGGGCCTCACGGGCCTGCTGGGCTCGGGGCGGACGGAATTGGCACGCGCCCTGTTCGGCCTGGAGCCGGTGGACGCCGGCACCATCGAGATCGGTGGGCAGGTCGTCCGAAGCCACAGCGTCCAGGACGCCATCCGAGCCGGAATCGCCTACGTACCCGAGGACCGGCTCACCGAGGGCGTGTTTCCAGAGCAGTCCGTGGAACGGAACCTCGTCATTTCCGGCCTGTCGTCTCTTGCCGGCCGTGCGGGCTGGATCAGGCCCGCCCGGCTGCGGCGCAAGGCCGGCCAATGGCTGGCCGACCTGAGAATCCAGGCCCCCTCAACCCGAATGCCCGTCGCGAGCTTATCGGGTGGCAATCAGCAGAAGGTCGTGCTGGGCCGCTGGCTGGCCACCCAGGCCAAGGTTCTTATTCTTAACGGGCCGACGGTCGGCATCGACATCGGCGCCAAGTTCGATGTGCATCAGAAGATCCGGGAACTCGCCCGCCAGGGGATGGCGGTGCTTCTGATCTCGGATGACCTGCCTGAGCTGGTGGAGGTGTGCCAGCGCCTCCTCGTGATGCACCGAGGCCGAATTATCAAAGAACTCCCAACCGTCGCTGGTGACGAAGACACGTTGGCAACGGAGCTTGGCCAACTGGAATAGGACGAGATGCACAGATTGCTGCGCAGACAGGAATTCTGGCTGGCCCTGCTCACGCTCCTGCTGGGCCTGGGCATCGGAGGGGCCAATCCCGCCTTCCTGAGCCTCGCCAACCTTTTCGATTTGTGCAAGAGCAGCACCGTGATGGGACTCTTCGCCTTGGGCGTTCTGGTGGTCCTGATCTCGGGTGGGATCGACGTCTCCTTCGCCGCCATCGGCGCCTTCAGCATGTACGTCACCAGCAAGATACTGCTGGCCCTGGACTTCCAAGGATCGGTGGTCGTTGCGTTTCTGCTGGCCGGCGCTCTCGGCCTGTCGCTGGGCTTGTTCAACGCCCTTTTCATCGCGTTCTGGCGCTTGCCCACCCTGATCGTGACGCTGGGTTCCGCGAGCCTCTTCCGCGGTTTCCTGCTGGCCTTTGTCGGCACGACCATCGTCAATAACCTACCGGAAGGCATGGTTCGTTTTTCGAAGCTCACTCTATGGAACAGGACCGCTACGGGCGGGACACCGGTCGGCCTCGCCTCGTCCTTCCTCCTGTTGGTCGGGGCGGCGCTGCTGGTCGGCCTCCTGTTGCAGTACACCCTGCTGGGGAGAGGCATCTACGCGATGGGAGGCAACTTCGTGGCCGCCGAGCGGGCCGGCTTCCGGATTCGCCGGCAGCAGCTCTTCCTCTATGGTTTCGCAGGGTTCCTGTCCGGCGTCGCGGGCCTCGTGCATGCCTGCATGATGAGAAACGCCAACCCGTTCGACCTCGTGGGCCTGGAGTTGAACGTCATCGCGGCCGTCGTGCTCGGCGGGGCCAGCATTACGGGCGGCCGGGGAACGGTCCTCGGGACCATGCTCGGTGTCTTTCTCCTCGTGATGATCAACAACAGCCTGATCCTGCTCGATATCCCCTCCTATTGGCAGAAGGTCGTGACCGGCTTGGTCATCCTCGTGAGCACCGGCATCACCGCCCGAACCAGGTGGCCACGAGGGCGCGGAGTGGGACTATGCTGAGGAGGCACGCCAAGGCGATGTCGGTGAAGTCTCTGCCAGCAAGACTCGCGGTTCTTGGGGAGAGCAGCCTGTCTCGATTACTGATCGTGACGCTGGCCGTCTTCCTGCTGATGGGCCTCCTGAACGGCGACCGGTTCCTCTCCTATCGCAACTTCGCGTCGATGTGTTTTCAATTCCCCGAGCTGGGCCTGCTCGCCTTGGCCGTCATGGTCTCCCTGATCACGGGGGGCATCGACCTATCCATCATCAGCATAGCCAACCTGGCCGGCCTGTCCGCAGGGCTGGTCCTCGCCCAACACGGGGCCAACGGGGCGGACATCATAACGGCCCTTCCGCTGGCTCTCGGCGTGAGTCTCCTGTGCGGCGTCTTGAACGGCTGGCTCATTGGCTACCTGCGCATCACGCCCATCCTGGCGACGCTGGGAACCATGCAGTTGTTCGCGGGGATCGCCTTCGTGCTGACCAAGGGCCACGCGGTGGCGGGATATCCCGATGCCTTCCAGACGGTTGGCAACGGGACCCTGCTGTATGTCCCCATTCCTCTGGCCGTCTTCCTGATCTGCGCGGTGGCGCTTCAGGTCCTGCTGAGTCGGACCGCTCTCGGGATGCGATTGTACATGATGGGCACGAACCCGACCGCCGCCGTCTTTGCCGGCCTGGATGTCCCGCGACTGCAAGTCAAGACCTACCTTCTCAGCGCGCTCTTGGCGGGGATCGCGGGCCTGATCGTCATCGCCCGGACGAACTCGGCCAAGGCGGACTACGGCACGTCCTACCTGCTCCAGGCGGTCCTCGTCGCCATCCTTGCGGGTGTCGATCCTCGCGGCGGCTTCGGCACGGTCTGGGGCATCCTCCTGGCGGTCCTCGCCCTGCAGTTCCTGTCCAGCGGCCTGAACCTCTTGCGCTTCCACGAATACGCCGGACCCTACCTCAACAACTTCACCAAGGAATTCACCTGGGGCGCCCTGCTGCTGCTCGTGATGATCCTGCACCGAGGGGCACGGAGAACGGAGGACCGAAGACGCAAGACGGAAGGCCGGAGACTGTAGGCGGTAGGATGGGCTTCAGCCCATGCGGCCTCTTGTCTTCCTCCGCAGATCAGACAAGCGCGAGCGAAGCGCGGCAATCTCAAGGCCGCAGGCCGCCACTGAGAACGGACGACCTTGTCACCGCGGACTCCGATCCGGGGTGGGAACTGTGAACTGGCAAAGGCGTAGCCCAGCCGCCCCCGGCTGGGGAACAATGGCCCCGGCGAAGCCTCATTTTCCCCTTGCCTCCTCGAACGGTGTCACCTGCGAAAATGGACCGCGGATCTCTCCTTGTCCTCCCCTCCCTCATGGGTCATCGACTGAATAGCTCCTAATTTAGACGTCGCCCCAACCTTCCCCAAAAAAGTTTTCCTCCTCCGCCAGAATTCTTCTTGACGACACCTGTCGGCACTTGCTATGTTGTATGACGACGCGCGTCGTCTTACGAGTGCACAGGTCTTTCTTAGGAGCAGATTCTTATGGAGAAGCCGCAAGGAAATCTGAGTGCGGGGCAATACGAGATCATGGAGGCGGTGTGGGCCGCCGGGGGCAAGGGGGCCACGGTCGCCGAGATTTGGGACGCCATCGCGCGCGGACGCCGCGTGACCCGCACCACCGTGTTGAACCTGGTCAGCCGGTTGGAAAAGCGGGGTTGGCTGGTCCGCCGGGAGGACGAGAAGCCGGCCCGGTATCGGGCGGCCCTGGATCGCGAGCGAACCGCCGCTCTGCTGGCCGACGGTTTCGTGAACGACTTCTTTGGCGGCTCGGCACGGCAGTTGGTCATGAGCCTGCTCGGCTCGAAGCGGTTGAAGCCGGACGACATTGAGCGTTTGCGACAGGAGTTGGAGTCGATTTCGAGGAAACGGGAGATCAAGAGGGAGGTTTAGCTATGGCGATGCTTGCACGGTTGGTTCTGAGGCCGGACCAAGTGATCTATCTGGCCAATCTGGCGGCGGTGGTCACTTTGATGTGCGGCCTGGGGTTGCTGGTGACGCGGCTGTGCCGGCGCTGTTCGGTGCCGCTGCGACACGGCGTCCTGACATCTGTGCTGGCCTTGATATTGCTCTCACCCGGATCGGTGTGGCTGGGTCAACACAAGGGCCTGGGGTTGATCCCCGTGGCAGTGTCTCTGGGGAAGGCGGCGGGCCAGGCCGACGCTTCGTCTGCGGCGGCGCACCCCTATGCTCCGCCCCCTGGCTCGGAGGTCTTCCCGGCGCGACCCCCCGGAGAACGCCGGGGATCGGTCCCTGCGGCGGCATCGTCGCCCTCGGGCGTGGACTCCTCCCGGCCACCTGCGACAGGTCTGCCGACGGTCGGGACAGTGTCATCCGAAGTCCTTGCCCGGACGGCTAAACCATTCGCTTCGGCCGCTCCCTCTGGGAGCGGACAGTCCCTCTGGTGGCAGGTGCTGGGGACTCTCGCGGCCTACACGTGGGCGGCCGGGATCCTTGTGGGTGTCCTTCGCTTGGCGTGGGGATATGCCCTGCTGATTAGGATTCGCTCCTCTCTCCGGCGGCCCGACCCGCGCGTGGCAGGATTGGGACGTCAGGTGGCCGGCGGCATGGGCCTGCGGGAACTGCCCCCGGTGTACGTTTCGCCGCTGGTGCCGGTCCCGCTGTCGCTCGGATTGGCTCGTCTGGCGATTGTTCTGCCTGCGGAGTTGGCGGCGCGGATGGAGGAGACCCAATTGGAGGCCATCCTGGTCCACGAGATGGCGCACCTGATCCGCCGGGACCCCTGGATGGGCCTGGCGCAGCGGCTGGCCTTGGTCGTCTTCTGGTGGAACCCCTTGGTTCGGCGGGTGAGCAATCAGATTTCGACCCTGCGCGAGGACCTGTGCGATAACTACGTGGTTCGCGCCCAGGGCAGCGGTTTGCCCTTCGCGCGGACCTTGTTGGATGTGGCAAGTCACGTCACCGTCCATCCGGGGCTGCCGGCCACGGTCGGCATTTTGGAGCCCAATCTGGATGGTCTTACGGAACGGGTTCATCGATTACTGGGAAAGGAGAGAGATATGGCTACGCGAATGAGTTTCGGTTCTACCGTCTTGATCGTAACGTGCGGCCTGATCCTTCTGCTCGCGACGGGCCTGGTCCGCTGCTTGCAGGCCGCCGAGGTAGCGACTGCGGCGACGGCACAGATCTCAAAGGAGGATACCAAATCACCGGCCCTCGCCGCGGGCCCCGACACCATAGTGGACCCCCAGACCGGCGCCAAGTTCGTGCTGGTGAAGACGGTCTCCGGAGCCAACAATATAATTGAGCACTGCAATAAGGTGACTATGTCGCCGGACGGCCGCTTCCTCCTCTGGCGGGGCAGAGCCGTACCCCTCGATGGAACGGAGGCATTCTGGAATGGCGCTGGCAGTGAAGTCGCGGTGTCTCCGAATGGGCGGTACCTTGTCCATGGAAAAGACAGGGCGGTCTGGGTACAGCCCGTGTCCCCTGAGACGTTACGACCCAATGGTCCTGCAAAGAAGCTCCTTGATCTGAAAGAAGGAGAACGCTGGGTCGAGACGCGGGCCCGATCGGAAGCCCTCCGCTGGACACGCGACTCGGAGATCGTCTTCTTCAGGACCGGGGATGCCGAAGGCCAATACAAGCAACACGCCTTCTCCGCCGCGACCGGCGCCCCTGTCAACTTCCCGGACGCCACCGCTCGAGGACTGCGCTCGCCCGATGGAAGGTGCGTGGCTTTGACGGACGCAAACGACGGGTTCTGGGTCCAGCCGGTGGGCGAGAGTGCGGCCCGGCGCCTGTGCGCGGGAGAGGCGGGGACGCTCTGTTGGTCGGCGGACGGGCATTGGCTAATCGGCGTTCAAGTCGATGATCGAATCGTGCGCTTCGTGCAGTACCCGGAGGGTCGGGAATACGTGGTCCCCGTTCCCTACGATCTGCCGCGCACATCGCACTATGTCGGACCATCCGGCGATCGGAACCAGCTCTTCTTCTATCAGCCAGGCTACCAACTCAAAATGAGGATCAAAGTTGTCTCGGCTGAGAACACGCCTCTCATGAACGTGGATGCCAAGACGCTCTACGCCTTCTTTGACAATTTCCAGTGGGCGCCCGATGGGAAGACGATCTTCAGTCCTCTGTACGCCGTACGGGGAGAAGGCGGGCTGATTGCCTGTCCTCTCTCCGGAGAAGAATCGACTCGGTTCGCCATCAGCCCTGCCATCTCCGGCATCATCACGCCCTTCGCGGTATCTCCTAACGGCAACCGGTTACTGTTCGCCGTGGCGCGTCAACCCGACACCGGCATGTTTGACTTGGCCGTGGCGCCACTGTCCCTAGCCAACCATGAGGTGAGTGGGCCAGCCACGGTGGTATTCCGCAATGCGCGTGCCCCGCAAAACGTGCGTGCTTGGCTAAGGCCGTCCGAGGGCACGCATGTCTTGGCGTGGTCACCCGACAGCACGCGGGTGGCCTTGATCAGCAGAGAGCGTCTTGCAGAAGAAAAGGGCATCTGGATTGCTTTCACGGACGGCAGGGCGCCGCTGCGCCTGGCCGGGACCACGGGGAAGGAGCGCGACCTGCAGTGGTCCCCGGACGCAAGCATGCTGGCCTTCATCTCCAACATGGCGGACACTGTGGAATTGAAGATCGTCTCGAGTTCGGGTGGCGCACCGACGGTGCTCCGCACCTGGGCAGACGCGAACGAGCCGCCTTGGGCATGGTCACCCGACAGCAAGTCGCTGACGATCGCGGAGAAAGACATGCTGGTCCGCCAACCCCTGTCGGGGGGGAAAGCGGAGTCGATTGCGAACCTGAAGGAATCCGGAGTGGAACAACCGTGGCGACTGATTTGGAGCCCCGATGGCAGGCGCCTCGCCTTGACATGCGATAAGCCAGGAAACAAAGACCTGCGGGTTTGGGGACAACTGGTGCTGGCCCGGATCGAAGGAAGCCGGCTGCAAACAACGGCGACGGCGGACCTGCGCGGCGGCAACTGGGAGTATACTTGGTCTCCGGACAGTACCCGCGTGGCCTACACCTGCGAGGATGCGGTGGCGGTCCGATCCGCCGGGCGGCTCTATGCCCTGGCAGTGGATGACATTTTGGAGAAGATCAACGCGGGAGCCATCGCGCCGACCGGCCAACAGGCGGCGACAGCCGCCGCGGAGAAGCCGCCGACCGAGACGGCTCCCGTTCCGGCGGCGGAGCCCATCGTCGGGCCGGTCTTCTCAGATAACTTCGATAACGGGCTTTCGAAGTGCTGGTGGACTCCCGATCTCCGTTCGGATCCGCAGACCTCGCCCTTTCCACGGGACCGCGCCATTGAGAACGGCCAGTTCATGTTGCAGTACTCCGGTATTCAGCTCCGCCAGATCGAATGGACGGACTACGTCGAAACCGTCCGTTTCTGCCTGAAGGAGGCGGCGCCGTCCGGAGAGAGTGTCTTCGGCTTCCACGCGCGGCATACACTGGACAACACCGGCAAAGTGAATGGTGGCTACTCCCTGCTCGTAACCTGTCTGGACGGCGTGCCCTCGGGGTTATACTTGGGCCTGGTTGGTCCCTCGAACCTGGCCTCGTCCCCCTGTGTCATCGTCCGCGACAAATGGTACACGCTGGAATTCGAGGTCCGGGGCCGGCAATTGCGAGGGTATCTGGATGGCAAACTCATGGTCGAGGCCACGGATGACCGGTGGGCCAAAGGCGGGATTTCGCTCTTTTGCTGGAGATCCCGTGCGCTGTTCGACGACTTCAGCGTGCGGCAGTTGCCATAGACCGGTCCCTGTTGTAAGCGAGCTACCCATCTCAGGGGATAGCATTCCCGTGCCACGAAGGCGGCCGAGGCACCGGCCGCCTTCGTGGATCTCTGCCCCGAGGAAAAAGCCCCGAAGCCAAGTGTCATGCCTACGCATTTCCCCTTCGTGGAGCGAGCGGGAATTTCGGGAATTCCAGGGACATACCAGACGTGTTCTTTCGTCCCTGCCGGGACTCGCCTTTTTCTCGCTCTTGTTCCGCAGGGATGAATCCCTGGGCTATTGTCTTTCGCCCTCCGGGCTTCTTCCCTCTGTCCTCCGTCTTCCGTCTCTGTCAACCGCCTACGGTGCCCTCCGGGCTGGGCGGGTCTGGTAGCAACAATTTCTGCGCAATTGTGTGTTTTTGCATCAACAAGCAGGTGTCGAGAAGCGTCTTCGTATGGTAGAAGTATCTTATCGCAGAGACATAAGGACAGTAGTCGGTCGCCGGTAGTCAGTAGTCGGTTTGGAGATGGTTGGAGAAACAAAGCCAAGTTCCGATGGAGTGCGCAAAACGAAGCCAATTTGGGGGCCGCTGGGCGGCGGGGAACCAATTGTGCAAAACGAACCCAATTTCCGCCACCGTGCCAATCGGGAGATCGGTGTTCCCGGGGACCGAGCGCGCCAAACAAAGCCAATTTCGGTGCGGGCGGAATTGCAGCTAAGGCGTTGGCAGAAATAGAGTTATGTCGTATGTACCGGGCGCATCGGTTCGGCAAAACAAAGCCAATTCCGGCGGGCCTGTCCGCCGGGGTCGGATGGGCAAATGTGCGAAACAAAGCCAATTCGTCGGCGGATGGGCCGGCAGTGTCGCCCGGGGGCAATCGCGTAAAACGAACCCAATTCCCCCGAGCGCCCGGGAATGGGCGCGGGCGGTCGGGGCGGAGCCAGGTTCCCAAGGGGACGAGAGATGCAAAACGGACCCGATTCGACGTCCGGCGTGCAGGGGCCACGAGGAAGTCGGGCGAGGACGCCCACCCGCGAAGAGCCGAATTGTGCAAAACAAAGCCAATTTCGGCGGGTGGCGGGCGGGTGGAATACCCATCATTCCACTATTCCACCATTCCAATCCGAAGATCTATGACTTGTTCTTTGACAACTTGAGACGGGTTTCTTAGCGGTCCATATCGAGGGCGTGGTCGAGGCAGTAAGTGCGGATCTTCTCGACCATGACCCGGCCGTACTGCTCGCATTTCGTCTCGCCGACGCCCCGGACGTTGAGGAATCGCTGGAGCGTCGAAGGCCGGCGCCGTCTGCGATCGGTCCAGTCATGCCCAGTTCCTCCGTTGCCGCTTCCTCGGCAATACCTGCAGGATCGACGCCGGCGGCATGCTCTGCCAACAGAGCAACACGATCTTGTGCGGCTGCACGTTTGCCGACAACGTGGCCGGCCGTAACGGCGGCGGATTGTTCCTTTTCGAGCAAGGCCAGCCTTCGGTCATCAACTGCCGCTTCACAGGCAATCTGGCGAGTGGGAACGGTGGCGGGATATCCAACCATCACAGTGCCTGCCTGATGGTCGGGTGCACCTTCACCGGAAACAGAGCTGTTGGCTACGGGGGTGGACTGTTCAATATGGAGTGCAACGATCCGGTCCGTTCCATCAACTGCACGTTCAGCGGTAATACGGCAGGCAGACGGGGTGGCGCCCTCGTGGAAAACAACAGCCCCCACGCCGTAGTGAACTGTATCTTCTGGGGGAACCGGGCCGCACACGGAGGCTCTCAGATCTTGATGTCCGGGCAAAGCCGCGTCGAGATTCATCATTGTTGCGTTCAGGGTGGTCAGGCACGGGTGCTCGTTGATGACGGCACGCTCGATTGGGGGTCGGGCAACCTCGCCGTTGATCCACGGTTCGTGGACGCGGACGGGCCGGATGGCATCGCGGGCACGGAGGACGACTGCCTGGACCTGTCAGCCGGTTCGCCCTGCATCGATGCCGGCGACAGCAGGGAGTTGCCGGCGGACGCCGCCGACCTGGATCTGGACGGCGACCTCCTGGAGCCTATCCCCTTCGACATTGCAGGTCACCCACGGGCGGTCGATGACAATGACGCGCCAGATACAGGCATTGCCGAGCCGTCGCGTGGTCGGGCGGTTGTGGATATCGGCGCCTATGAGTACGCCCGATAAAGCTGTTCTTGATGGAGCCCTTGGTGGCATGGAGCCCTGCGCGGGAATGACAACGGAAGAATCTGCGGAAATCGGCGGCCGAAGAGCAGCTGTCGGTAGTCGGTAGCCCGTTGGAAATCTGCGGAAATCGGCACAATCTGCGGCGCACGCAGAGATTTCACTTGAAAAATAACTCGCAGTATTGTCTAATATGTGCACAACAGAATAGAGGAGCACTGAAAAGAATGGAGAACAGCGGACGGAGAACGGATGACCGAGGACAGAGGACGGCGAACACCGGGACCTGGGCGATCTGGGCGTCCCCTGCGGCTTCGCTCGGGGCAGGCTCTTCGGCCGCAAGCAAAAACCTGTTCTCTCGCCCAGACGCAAAGAACGCCAAGAAGACGGGACGGTGGTGTCGTTGACCAATGACATTCGTGCGAAACAAAGCCAATTCCTCGATTGCGGATGTCCGGAACGGGACCGGGCAACCGGCGTCCGCCTTCGGCGGAGTTGTCGGATTCTGGATTGCGGATTGGGGACAGACCTGCGGCGCGATGCCCCCGTGTGGTCTGCGGAGGGCGAAATATGCAAAACAAAGCCAATTCCGGCACTCGCCAAATGAAGGCTAACTGCGGTCGAGGAAAGAGGTTATGAGAAGAGAGGGCGGCCCTGGGTCCGTGGAAAACAAAGCCAATTTCAGGTCAGCCCGCGGTCCAGATGGCGGACCTGTTTGTGAGAAACAAAGCCAATTTCCAAGCCCGGATAGCCGTGGCGTCGGACCGGAGCGCGGCTCGGTCCGTCCATTTAGGGGTTCCCGGTTACGCGGATCGGACTGGTCTTACCCGCCTGAAGGCGGTACTCCAAACGGCACAGTCAGGGGCTCGTCGCACAAAACAAAGCCAATTCCGCACGGTATTAGGCGTCAAGCAACCGACGTGATCGTGCAAAACAAAGCCAATTTCCGGGTGGTGCAGAGCTTGTACGAGAGGCGTGACCGTGCAAAACAAAGCCAATTCTGCGCACCGCGACACGAGGGCCAACTACTGTGCAAAAAAGAGGTTATGAGCAGAGAGGTCGGCCCTGCGTCCGTGCAAAACAAAGCCAATTCTGAGTTGGCCCGCGGACTGGGCGGAGAGTGTGACTGTGCAAAACGAAGCCAATTTCGGGATGGCTCGCAGGGCGCATGGAGAACCCGGGTGTGCGAAACAAAGCCAATTAGCCGGCGGCCGAAGGGCCGCGCCGTAGGACCGTGTCGTGGCGCGCTTTGTCCGTTTGTAGGGGCGAATGATCATTCGCCCGTACGCCGTCTGCGCGGGACGGACTGGTCTTACCCGCCTGAAAGCGGTACTCCAAACGGCGACGCGCGGCGGTTCGGACTTCCCTTGCGGGGTCCCGGGCGGTAGAATGGACACCTGGTGATATGAGAAAGATCAAGAGTCCCAATCTGGCACAGTTGCTGATGCAGCTACGGTTCACGCCGGAGGTGAAACGGCGGGCGCAGCTTGAGGCGGCGGAGAAGCTGTATTGTCTCGTCGATCCCCAGAAACAGTATCCGTACGACTTCGTTTGCTTTCATATCACCGGGTTTCAGCCTAAGGGCAATCCGGAGCCGGAGGTCATCGCGGGTCGCGATCTGCTGGACGACTTGCAGGTTTTTGTCACCAAACTCAGCGCTCGCCTCGCCCTGCCGGCCGCCCAGGCGGGCCAGAAGGTACACACCATCGAAGAATTGGCGGCACGGTTCCGTGTCTCCACGAAGACCATTCACCGGTGGCGCAAACGGGGCCTTTTGGCGCGGAAGTTCGTCTTCGAGGGCGGTGAACGCCGGCTCGGGTTTCTGGAAACGGCGATCGAGCGATTTGTGCGAGAGAATCCGTCGCTGGTCGCCAACGCGGGCGCCTTTCGCCGGCTGACGGACAGCGAGCGGCAACAAGCCCTTCGGCAGGCTCGCAGTCTGGCGGCCAAATCGCCGCAGTCGCGACACCAGATTATCAGGCAGGTCGCCCAGAAGCTCGGCATCGCGCAGGAGACGCTACGGACCTTGCTGCTGCAGCATGAAAAGAAGAATCCGGATAAGCCGGTCTTTCGCCGGCCGCTCGGACGCATCCGGCCTGCCGAGGCGGCGGAGCTGTTCCGGCTCTACCAGCAAGGCACCGGCATCCGACAGCTCATGGAGCGGTTCGACCGCAGTCGGGCCACTGTACATCGCATCGTCAATCAGCGTCGGGCCTTGGCTCTGCTGGCGCGAAAGATCGAGTATGTCCCGAGTGACGAGTTTCTTCAGACCCAGGCGCGAGAGCAGATCCTGGGCAAGCCTTTGACTTTGGAGCATCTGGAGTCGGCGCGCCGGCAGGATGCCGGCGAGACGCAAGGGCGGGACGCCCTCGCCACGAGGTTCGAACCCTTTGAGCTGGTCGGCGAGAACCTGCTGCCGGAGTATCTCCAGGTCCTCAAAATCACCCCCGTGCTGAACCGCGAGCAGGAGATCGAGCTGTTTCGCCGGTACAACTACCTCAAGCACCTGGTGTCCCAGGAGCGGCATCAGCTCAGATTGTCGAAGATCGATGCCAAGCTGCTCGCGGAGCTGGAAGGCTACCTCGATGAGGCCGAGGAGATCCGCAAGACGCTCGTCGAAGCAAACCTGCGGCTGGTCGTCAGTATCGCGGGCAAGCATACCAGCAACGATGCGAGCTTCCTCGAATTGGTCAGCAAGGGCAATTTCGCCCTCATCCAGGCGGTGGAAGAGTTCGATTACACGACGGGGTTCCGCTTCAGCCGGCGCGCGTCGCTTGATATCGCCAAGGAATACGCCAAGGTCTCCGGCCGGAGCACCGAACTGACGCCGAAGCGGGCCGCGTCATTGGCCAGCATCCAGCGGGACCTGCGGGAGACTACCGCTGACCTGTCGGCCCTGGAGCGGACCCGCCAGAACCTCGCCGAGGTCATCCGGGAGGAACTCGACGAACGCGAGCAATACGTCATCCTGCACCATTTCGGCCTGATCGGCTCGTCCATCCGCAAGAACACCAAGACCCTTCAGCAGATTGGCGGCGAGCTCGGATTAACCAAGGAACGCATCCGCCAGATCGAATTGAGAGCTTTGCAGAAACTGCGGCAGTGCCTCAGCAGCGAGCAGTTCGAGTTGCTGATGGGGTAGAGCGGGAAGATTGGAATGATGGAATATTGGAACAATGGGGGCCGGGGTGCCCGAAGCCACCGAGGAAGAATGGAATACGGGGATATCGGAGTGTTGGAGCAGTGGGGATCAGGGGTAGTCCGATTCACCCATCATTCCAATATTCCATCATTCCATGAATCCAATTCACAGAGCCGGCCCCAGCTTGTGGCCGGGGGCGATGGTGTACAGCCGTTTCTTCGGCTCGGTGTTGACATGCGCGGCGACCACCCTGCCGATGTAGATGATGTGGTCACCGGCCTGGACCCGCGATTCTTCGATGCACTCGAAGTTGGCCACGGCGTCGGTGAGCAGAACAGAGTCGATCTGCTGGGCGGGCTCGGTTTTGCAGTGAGACTCGGCGAACTTGTCCGTGTCCCGGCCGGAGCGCGAGCCGAAGAACAAGGCGTCTTCCGCCATCTCGGCAGAGGGATAGGCAATTGTGAAGCATTTCGAGTGCTCGATGGCCTGGACCGTGTAGTGCCCCGCCGCCACGGCAATGGCCATCATCAGGGGATTGCCCGAGGCAAACATCGTCCAGCCCAGGGTGATAGGGTTGGCTTTGCCCTTCTTATCCCGGGCGATGGCAATGACAATCTGCTCGGGGTACTTCGTCTTGACCGCCTCGGCGACTTCCACTTGCTTTTGCATTGTCTTCCTCCCGGAGGGCTCCTATATTGGTTCGCGACGATGCGACGACCGTCCATTGTAGGGTGTCGAGCAGAGAATGCAACCGGGCAACGTGCGGAGGCCATGCCTACGCTCGCAGAGGCATGTTGATTGGAGATATAGCATGAGCACAATCGGCTTCATCGGCAGCGGCAATATGGCGGAGGCGCTGATTCGAGGGATTGTCACGGCGGGTGTCTATGCGCCGCAGCGCATCTATGTCAGCGATATCCGCCCGGAGCGACTTCAGGAATTGGCCGGCAAGTACGGCGTGGTGGCCTGCGACACCAACGTGCGGGTCGTCGAGCGAGCCGCGACGGTGGTTCTGAGTGTCAAGCCGCAGGTGATGAACGAAGCCCTCCAAAGCATCAAGGAGGTACCCACCACCGGACGGCTGTTCATCTCCATTGCCGCCGGCATCAGGGTGGCGAAGATCGCCGGGGCACTGGGTGATGTCCCTATCATCCGCGTCATGCCGAACACGCCGGCCCTGGTCGGTGAGGGCGCCAGCGTTCTGTTCGCCAACGACAGGGCCAGGCCGCGGCTCGAGCAGGCTTTGTCGATCTTCGCGGCGGTGGGCAAGGCCGTGGTCGTCCAGGAAGAGGGCTTGATCGACGCGGTCACCGCCGTCAGCGGCAGCGGGCCGGCCTACTTCTTCCTGCTCATGGAGGCAATGATCGAGGCCGCCGGCATGCTGGGTCTGCCGCCGGACGTGGCCAAGGACCTGGTCCTGCAGACGGCCAAAGGGGCGGGCCTGCTGGCGGCCGAAGCAGACAGGAATGGTGAAAGCCCGGCGGTCCTGCGGCGGAAAGTGACGTCCCCTCACGGCACGACCGAAGCGGCGCTCAAGGTCTTCGCCGCCCACGATTTCCAGAAGCTGGTCGTCGACGCCGTGACTGCCGCCCGCGACCGGAGCCGGGAATTGTCGGCGTAAGCTATGGACGTTCGATGACAATCGCTTGGACAGGACACTCGTCGGCCGCCTGCTGGGCCGTGTCCTCGTACTGTTTCGGCACGATGTCCACAATAACGGTGGCCATGTCGTCGCCCATTTCGAACACCTCGGGGCAGGTGTCGCAGCACAGTCCGCAGGCGGTACAAGTATCGAGGATCTTCGCTTTCATGGCGTGCTCCTTTCCAGCAGGGATCCAGCCGGCACGCCGGACGTTTCGGCGTACTCCGGTGAATCAGTAGACTAACTCGTTGCCCCTGTCAACCAAGAATTCATTGCTTTTCCGGGTTGCATGTCCCGGCATGCAGACAGGGCTGGAGGTCGGCGATTGGAAGGACCAGGGAATTCCCGATCCAGGGAGGACGGCCGTCCGTATCTCATAAAGCCTGAACTGTATCATGACTATTCGACATGCGAACCGCGAATTGAAGGAGAGAGCAAATGAAAGGCAAATGGCTGGCGTTTATCGGATTGGCGTTGCTGGCCGGCGTGGCGGCGATGAAGGCGCCGGGATTACAGCCGCGGGACGGCATCTTCATCCACATCAGTCACGGCTCGGACGACCCGCACCGGGCCCTCATGGCCCTGAAGATGGCCGAGATTATGCAGGACACGAGAGATGTCCTCGTCTATTTTGACATCAAGGGGGTCGAGGTGTGCCTGAAAGGTGCGCCGGACATCCAATACTCCTACTTTGATGCCTCCAAAGCACAGATCCAAAAACTGCTGGACAAGAAGGTGACCGTGATGGTCTGCCCCACCTGCCTCAAGGCGGCGGGCAAAGTCCCGGACGACCTCGCCCCCGGCATCCAGATCGCCGACAAGGACCGGTTCTTCACCTTCACCAAAGGCCGAATTCTGACGGTGGACTACTGAGTCCGGCTCCATTCGCAAGCATGGAGGGGAAGACTGTGAAGCGCATCTTCGCGCCCACGAGGACCACGATAACCATGCCGGGCGCAGGCATGAACTTGGCTCACGACTCTGTCGTAAACGGAACGGCGGAGCCCTCGACAGCAAAAATCGAAATCTTTGCTGGAAAGACGCCGGCGCATCTGCTATAGTGGCGGTTCTACTTGGAACAAGTAGAAGTACAATTGGTTGGCAGGCTTTTTGACTCGGAAACAGGGATCTGATTAACCGGCCGGGTCCCATGCAGGCCGAGCCCGTGAACCTGGTCAGGCGGGGAACCGAGCAGCCATAAGCGGACGCTTAGCCGTGTGTGGGGTCACCCGGCCGATCTTTTTTGATCTATGATTTATGATTTATCATCTATGATTCGGGTCGGAGGGGAGGATTGTGGATCGGCGGGAGTTGCTGGAGAGGGTCAAGGAGTTTGCCCATCGATGCGTGAAACTGGCGCTGGCTCTGCCGGATACACCGCTCGCGCGGCACATCCGTGGTCAGTTGATCCGATGTTCGACGGGGGCCGCAGCCAACCACCGAGCCGCGTGCGTGGCACAGTCGAAAGCCGCCTGGGTCGCCAAAGTCAGCATTGTGATCGAGGAAATTGACGAGTCATGTTTCTGGATGGAGTTCCTTGCGGATGAGGGTCTGCTTACGAAAGAGCGGGTCGCGCTGCTTCTCGGAGAAGGCGACGAGTTGAAGTCGATCTTCATCGCGGCAAGACATACAGCCCAGGACGACCGCGAATCATGAATCATAGAATCATAAATCATAATTGATAGTTCATAGATCCGATGGCTTACACCGTTCTCGCAAGAAAATACCGGTCGCAGACGTTTGACGACGTGGTCGGGCAGGACCCGATTGCCAAGACGCTCAAGAACGCTATCGAGACCGGCCGGGTTGCCCATGCCTACCTTTTCACCGGTACGCGGGGTGTCGGCAAGACCACGATGGCACGGATCCTGGCCAAGGCGTTGAATTGTCTGGAGTCCGACCAGCCCACCACCACCCCTTGCTGCAAGTGCGGCAGTTGCGTCGCCGTCAACACCGGCGAAGACATCGATGTGATCGAGATCGACGGGGCCTCGAACAACCGGGTCGATGAGATCCGGGAGTTGCGGGAGAATGCCGTCTATCGCCCGGCCCGAGCCCGCTACAAAATCTACATCATCGACGAAGTTCACATGCTGACCACCGCGGCGTTCAACGCCCTGCTCAAGACGCTGGAGGAGCCACCGCAGCATGTAAAGTTCATCTTTGCCACGACCGAGCCGAACAAGGTCATCGCGACGATCCAGTCGCGGTGCCAGCGGTTCGACTTCAGCAACATCAGTCCCAAGACCATCGCCGGGCAGCTCAAGTCGATCCTCAAGCAGGAGAAGATCAAGTACGAGGAGGATTTGATCCTGCCGGTGGCTCGGATGGCGAACGGCTCGATGCGCGATGCCCTGAGCCTCCTGGACCGGCTCATCAGCACGGGGGAGAAGGTCCTGACTGCCAAGCTCCTGGAGGAGTACCTGGGCCAGCCGAATGCACAGAAGGTCCACAAGCTGCTTGACCGGATCGCCGACGGCGACGCGGCCGGCACCCTCATGGCCACGGAGGACCTGATCGGCTCCGGGCTGGGCGAGGTCCAAATCGTCGATGCCGTGATCGAGTCGATGCGGGACCTGCTGGTCATCCGGTCGGCGGGCGTGGATACGGACCTGCTGGTTCTGACGGCCGATCAGAAGGAAAAGGCCGGCGAGCTGGCCCAGAGATTCGACGCCGCATCGCTCATCTATAGCATCACTGCCTTGGAGAAGCTCCGCTGGACGATTCGCAACAGCGATACGCCCCGCGCTTTGCTGGATGCCTCCCTGCTGCGGTTTGCCCTGAGCGAGCACTTCATGAACGTGGACGAGTTGATGTCCCGCGCCCAGGGCGCTGCGCCCGCTGCCGTTAAAAAAAAAGCCCCCATAGAGGCTAAGCCAGTCGCGAAGGCCCTTGTTCCATCTGTACCCTCAATGCCGTCGCCCCCTGCCCCGCCGGAGGAAGAACCCGAGTCGGAAGCCTGGCAGTTGACCGCCGAACCGGTCGAACCGAAGGCCCCTTCCCCTCCCACCAGCCTGATCGAGAGCTGGCCGGAGATTCTGGGGTCGATCGGGGCCAGGCTGGGCAACGCCACCGCCGGCCTGATGACCGGCTCCATGCCGCGCGAGCTCAAGGGCGACACGCTGATCATCGACTTTCCGACGAGCGGCCGCATCCAGAAGCAGATGTGCGAGAGCAATGGCCGGGCGGACCAGATTGCCTCGGTCCTGAGCGAGCATTTGGGCCGGCCCGTTCGTATAAAGTTCGAAATGGTTGCCGAGCCGCAGAAAAGCGAGGACGCGAACGGCCGCGCGAAACCGAATGGCCAGAAGCGAAACGAGATCCTCAACGATCCGGGGGTTAAGACCGTCCTTCTCGGCCTCGACGCAACCATCACGGGAATCGAAGAAGTTTGAAGCATGTAGGGCGGGGCTCGCCCCACCAAAATCCGTGCAAGGAAGAACCGGTGGGGCAAGCCCCACCCTACCATTGGATCTTCTCACTTTATGACTACAGCTTATACCGCGACACTGAACAAACTGGTGGATGAATTCGGGAAGCTGCCGGGCATCGGGCCCAAGACGGCAGAGCGTCTGGCGTTTCACGTCCTCAAGTCGGACGCCCCCACGGCGATGGCTCTGGCCGACGCGATTCGCGATGTCAAGACCAAGATCCGGCGCTGCCGGGTCTGCTGCAATCTGTCCGAAGGAGAGCTCTGCCAGGTCTGCTCCGACACGCGCCGGGATCGGAGCCTGATCTGCATTGTCGAGCAGCCTAAAGACGTGATCAGCCTGGAGAAGACCGGGGCGTGCAAGTGGCTCTACCACGTCCTGGGTGGACACATCGCACCGCTGGAAGGGATGGATGCGAGCGACCTGACGATTGACAAGCTCGTGGAGCGCGTCCGCACCGGCGAGGTCAAAGAGATCATCATGGCCACCAATCCGAATCTGGCGGGGGACGGCACGTCGCTGTACCTTAGCTCCGTCCTGAAACCGTTCGGCGTGAAGATCACGCGTCTGGCGCGCGGCCTGCCCACCGGCAGCACCATCGAATACGCCAGCGGCCGGATTCTCACCGATGCCATTCTCGGGCGGCAAACCCTCGAATAGGTCTCTACGGCAGACCTGGAACAACCCTGGTATGTCATGCTGAGCGACGCGAAGCAACTGGCCCGCGAATAAGGACCTGCTCCAGACGCGAAGGATTTGTCTCGGTCGTGGCCCAGATCCTTCGCTTTGCTCAGCATGACAAGCACACATCCGGACGCCGCAGGGCCCAGCCTCACCGGAAATCGTTGAAGTGACCGCCTATCCTTGACGAAATCTGTAGGGAGGCTATCATAGGCTCATGGTTGTAGTCACGCATAAAATCCGGTTCGCACGGGTAGTCACATGAAGCTGGAGATGACAGGACAGATGCGGATGGAGCAGCGGATGAAGCTCGCTCCGCATATGATCCAGTCCATGGAAATTCTCCAACTCCCCATCCTCGCCCTCCAGGAACGGATCGAACAGGAGCTCAACAGCAATCCCGTCCTCGAGCTGGAGGAGAGCGAGGATGCTGAGGAGGGCGCGACGCCTCCAGAGCCCGCCCGGAACGACGACATTGGCGAGAAAGCCCTGGTCGTGAACACCGACTCGAACAAGGCCGACGACTTCGAGCGGCTGGAGAGCATCGAGGACGACTTCAAGGAGTCCATCGACCAATCGGGCCCGTACCACGGCCGCCATGACGGCGAAGAGAAAGACCCGAAGCTCGAAGCCATTAAGAACGCCGCAGCTCTGCCCCAGTCCTTGCACGACTACCTGACGGAGCAGTGGCAGTTAGTGGATGCCGACGAGCCGGTGAAGAAGGCCGGCAGTGCGATCATCGACTACCTCGACGAGCGCGGCTACCTGAGCGTTCTGCTCGAACAGTTGCACAGCAAGGACCAGAAGGATTTCACCGCCGAGCACCTCGTCGAAGCCCTGCGGCTCGTCCAGCAGTTGGACCCGCCCGGCGTCGGGGCCAGGGACCTGCGCGAATGCCTGCTGATCCAGTTGACGCAGAGCAGCGAGGAGGGTCCCCAAGCGCGAGCCGAGACGTTCAGGGTCCCGGATCTGAGCTTCGAGTACCGCCTGATCGCCGATCACATGCACGCTCTGTTGGAGAATCGTCTGCCCGAAATCGCCAAGAAGATGGATTGTTCGATGGAACGGCTCAACCAGGCTCTCCGGCGTTTGAGCAAGCTGGACATCTCCCCCGGCCTGCAAGTCGGCCGCAACGACAGCATTCCGATCACGCCCGACGTCATCGTTGAGTCGCGCGATAGTCCCGGCGATTTCTCGGTCCGCTTAGCCGACAACAGTCTGCCCAGCCTGCGTCTGAACCCCTTCTATGCCCGTATGGCCGACGACAACCAGACCAGCGAGAACACCCGCAAATTCCTCCAGAACAATATCCGCTCGGCGCACTGGATCATCGAAGCGATCGAGCAGCGCAAGCGCACCCTGCTGAAGGTCACCCAGACCATCGTCCGCCATCAAAAGGATTTCTTCGAACAGGGTCCTCTTTACCTGCGCCCGCTGCCGATGGCAACGGTCGCCCAGGAGGTGGGCGTCCACCTGGCCACGGTCTCGCGAGCTGTCTCGGGCAAGTACATGCAGTGCGCGTGGGGCATTCTGCCGCTGCGCAAATTTTTCAGCGGCGGCACCGAGGACACCAGCGGCCAGGCCCATAGCTGGGAGGCGATCCGGGTCAAGCTCCAGCAGATCATCGACGAGGAGGACAAGACCAAGCCCCTCAATGACGACCAGATCAAGGCAAAACTGGCGGAAGCGGGCATTCCGAACCTGGCCCGGCGTACGGTCGCGAAGTACCGCAAGCTCATGAACATCCCCACCGCCAAGTTCCGCAGAAAATATTGAGCCTGCGGTTTCGATCGACAAGTAGCGCGATTCCCAAACACATGGGGAAGCCCCGAGAGTGGGAGGCACTGGGATGGTGAGAAAGAGGATCGATCCGGCGATATTACGGTTGGCGCTCTCCCTTGTCGGCGTAATCCCTGCCTTGGCCCTGGGTGAGATTGTCTATGTCGACAACGACGCCCTGATAGGCGGCGATGGGAAATCTTGGGCAAGCGCCTATAAGTATTTGCAGGACGGCCTCGCCGCCGTTCGAGCGCCGGGCGGAGCAAACCCCTGGGAGATCCATTTGGCGCAAGGCGTCTACCAGCCGGATCGAACCAAGGTCCATCCCCAGGGCAGTCGAGACCGTCAGGCTGCCTTCGAATTGGCTGGCCGTGTTGTCGTGGCAGGCGGCTACGCCGGCTTGAGCGAGACGGATCCGAACCATCGTGATCCGGCGGTATACCAGACGATCCTCTCCGGTGATCTGGCGGAGAACGATGCGGATGGGCAGAGCCCCGGCTCAATGAACATCGGACCAGCGGGAGCCGACAATGCTTGCCATGTGGTCATCATCACCGGGCCCGCGATTCTGGACGGGGTCACCATCACGGGAGGCCGTGCCTCCGAGTTGCCCGGCGCCATGGACGATCCGAACTCCGTGGGTGGCGGCTTGTTGATTACAGGACAGGAGGTCACCCTCTACAATTGTGTACTCAAGGCCAACTTCGCAGCCCAACGAGGTGGAGCGGCCTACAGTTCCGGCTCCCCGTCTCTGGAGATGGTCAACTGCCTGATGATCGGGAACGGGGCCGGCAAGGTAGGGGCAGTCCTCCACAACGAGGGCAGTCAGGTGAGGCTCCTGAACTGCACGGCGGCCGGCAACCGGGCACCCGAGGGACGTTTCCTGTCCGATAGTACTCCTCGCCCGGCGCGCGGCAGGCAGGCGCCCGGGATCCAGGTGGAGAACTGCATTCTCTCGAACGACAGCAACGAAATCTCGAACGGGTATGCGGCCCTCACAATCCGGTACACTGACGTGGCGGGCGGTCGGGCGATGATCCACGACCCGCAGCGGGCGATGGTCTGGGGGCCAGGCAACATCAGCAGCGATCCCTGTTTCGCCGATCCAGGGCGCTGGGATTCCAACGGCACGGAGTTCGACCCCAACGACGACTTCTTTGTGGCGGGTGATTATCATTTGAAATCCCGCGCCGGCCAGTGGGATCCTGCAAACCAAGCGTGGAGACAGGACGATGTGACCAGTCCTTGCATCGATGGCGGCAATCCGGCCACGCCGTTCGACCGAGAGCCCTCGCCCAATGGCAACCGGGTCAATATGGGGTACGACGGAGGGACGACCGAGGCCAGCAAATCGGACCGCACGTGGCGATTCATCACCACGCAGGGTCCCCTTCTCGCCGAGGGACTCGGAGTCATCCTGCCGCACGAGCACATCCTCACCGACCTGCGGGGTCCAACCGTCTCGGGGTATGGCCAGGCCAATCCGGCGGACGTCGTTCGTGTGATGAAGCCGTTGCTGGTGGAGGCACGGCAAAAGGAAGTGGGCGTCTTGTTCGAGTGCAGCGGCATCGGCGTGGGGCGAAATGTGGCCATCATTGCCAGGGTGTCCCAGGAATCGGGCCTGCCTGTCGTCGTCCCGACAGGTGTCTATGGCCGCGACAGCTTCGCCCCGCCGGAGCACCAGAGGATGACCGAGGACCAGCTAACGGCCCTCTTCGTCGAAGAGCTCACAGAAGGGATCGAAGGTACCGGCATCAGGGCTGGCTTCATCAAGATCGCCACCGGCAGCGGCCCCATGACTGCCCTGGAGGAGAAGTTCCTGCGGGCCGCCGGCCGCGCGGCCAGCCAGACGGGAGCCGCGATCGCCAGCCACACGCCGGCCAGCAGCAATGCCTCCCGACAAGTCGCCATCCTGGAGTCTATCGATCCCGCAATCCGGTTCATTTGGGTACACGCTCAGTCGGAGAACAATCGTCAGATCCAGCGCCAATTGGCGGTCCGGGGCGCCTATATCGAATTCGACAATCTCGGCTGGAATCCGAGCCAGGATGGCACAATCATCGCCGCTGTCCAGGAGTTGCTCGCTGCCGGGTATGGCGACCGCATCCTGCTGTCCCACGATGCCGGCTGGTATCAGCCGGGTCAGCCCAACGGCGGCTCGCAGAAAGGTTACACCTACCTGATCGAGACCTTCCTCCCCAAGCTCAAAGCCGCCGGCGTGGACGAGGCCGCTATCCGGATGATAACCGAGACGAACCCGATCCGCGCCTTCGGTCTCAAGTCCAAGCTGTAGGGAAAGCGGATTCGGACCAGTGGTGATGTCCCTGCGTTCCCCTTGAAACGGGGCGGCCGATATGGTATAAGGGAGGTGGTTCAAGTCTGTGGATGCTGCTTTGGCATGTTGTGGAGGTTTTCCAGCGTTTTCATCGGGGTGCGTAGCGCTGCTTCGCTCGTGTTGAGGAGGTCTGCCATGCGTAGAGAGCTGACGATTCCGGTTTCCCTGCTTTTGCTGATTGCCACGGTCAGTCCCCTGTTCGCGCAGCTACCGCCCGGTTGGACCAGCGCCGGCATCGGCAATCCCACGGTTGCCGGGAGCGCCCGGTACGACCAGACTACCGGTACCTGGACCATTCAGGGCGATGGGACCGGGATTCGTGGCAGCGCCGATCAGTTCCATTTCGTCTACAAGACGCTCAGTGGCGACGGGGAACTGGCGGCGCGCGTGGTCAGCATCGACCCGCCGCTGTCAGCCTGGTCGATGGCGGGAGTGATGATTCGCGTGCTGCTGATCCCCGGTTCGCCCTCCATCTTCATGGGGATCAGCGCCAACACGGACACCAGAAATCACGGCATCACGATGTGGGGCCGGGCGGCCATGAACGGCGCCGCGGGCGACGAAAGCACCGGGGCGACGACAGCGCCCTACTGGGTCAAGATCGTGCGGGTCGGGGACACGTTCAGCGGCTACTCTTCACCGAATGGCAAGGACTGGACCCAAAGGTACACAACCAGCGCCCCCGGCATCCCGAAGAGCATCTACATCGGCTACGCCGTCACGTCGGAGGTTGGCGGCAAGCTGATCACCGCCGTGTTTGACAACGGACCGACCAGCGCCACCGACCCGAACCCCGCCGACGGGGCCAGGGACGTGGTGACGCCCCTGCTCCGTTGGACGCCCGGAGTGACCGCAAGCTCGCACGATGTCTATCTGGGTACCACGCCGGACCTGGGGCCGGCGGATTATCGCGGTCAACTGCCGGCTGTCACGCCGATGTACTTCCACCTGCCCGGTCTGACGCCGGGGGCCACCTACTACTGGCGGATCGACGAGATCGCCGCCGACGGCAAGACGAAGTACAAGGGCGATACGTGGAGCTTCATGGCCGCCGTCCAGACCGCGTATGCGCCCCAGCCTGGGAACGGTATCCACGGCGTGGGGGTCAAAGTGGGACTGGCATGGGTCGGCGGCGTCAACGCCGTATCGCACGACCTGTACTTCGGCAAGAACAGGGCGGCCGTCGCGGCCGGTGACCCGAGCACGTTCAAGGGCAACTTGACCGCGCCGCTCTATGACGCGGGCGCCCTGGCGGAGAACACCACCTATTACTGGCGGGTCGATGAGCACGACACGAGCGGTGCCCTTCAGCGGGGCCAGGTCTGGAGCTTCACCACCGTGGGTCCCGGGATCGGGGTCCAGGCTCAGTATTTCCGCGGCCTTGAGCTGGCGGGCAGCCCGGTCCTGACGCGGGTGGAGCCCTCCATCGGCCACAGTTGGGGCGGCGGTGAAGTGGCCGCCGGGCTGAGCGATCAGGTCTCCGCACGCTGGACCGCCGACCTCCAGGCCCCCTTCACGGAAACCTACCAGTTCACCACAACGAGCGACGACGGCGTGCGGCTTTGGCTCGACGGCCGGCGGATCATCAACAACTGGACGAATCACGGCAACACCGACGACGTGGCGAGCGCGAGCCTGAGCGCGGGCCAGTTCTACCGCCTGCAGATGGAGTGGTATGACAATACGGGGACCGCTACAGCGCAGCTCTCGTGGCAGAGTCCCTCGATTGCGAACCAGGTCATCCCAGCCGGCCCGCTGCTGCTGCCGCTGCGGGCTGTCAATCCCTATCCGGCGAATACGGCGAAAGACGTGCCGCAAACGCTCACTTTGAGCTGGTGGGCCGGCCCGAAAGCCAACCGCCACGATGTCTACTTCGGTGACAGCGCGGATGCCCTGGCAGACGCCGACCCAACCACTACGGGTATCTATCGCGGCCGCCAGGCGTCGGACGCGACCACGTTCGCACTCGGCGAGTTGGAATGGAACAAGACCTATTACTGGCGGGTGGACGAAGTGAACACGACCGACGCCGACAGCCCATGGACCGGCGCGGTCTGGTCCTTCACCACCGCCGCTTTCCTGGTCGTCGAAGACTTCGAGAGCCACAGCGATGATGAGGGCAACCGCATCTACCAGGCCTGGATCGACGGGGAGACGAACAAGACCAGCGCGACGGTAGGCTATGCGCAGGCCCCGTTCGCGGAGGAGAAGATCCTCCACGGCGGGCGACAGTCCATGCCGCTGGACTACAACAACGTCAAGTCGCCCTGGTACGCGGAGGCCGAGCATCAGTGGGCAACACCGCAGGACTGGACGGTCAACAATGGCAACACGCTGGTCCTGTATGTCCGAGGCACAGCCGCGAATGCGCCCACCACGTTCTACCTCGTGGTCGAGGATCAAGCCGGCAAGGTCGGTCTGATGGCTCACCCTGACGCGGCGGTCATCACTGGCACACAATGGACCGAATGGCGGATTCCGCTGGCCAACCTCACCAGCGCTGGAGTGAACGTGACCGCCGTCAAGAAGATGTACCTTGGTGTCGGCAACCGAACCAAGCCCACCCCCGGCGGCGCGGGCCGGATCTACATTGACGACATTCGGGTGATCAAGCTCTGATCATCCGTAACCACTACCAGGGAAGGAGGATAGTGACGGTGCGCTACCATCATGTGGGCATTCCGACGGACCGGGTCCTGCCCCGGGGGGATTACAGCGCGAAGTACAAAATGTACGCCTCGGGGTACTTCGAGAGTCCTTATGGGGTGGAATGGATGAAGTTCGATCCGGATTGCCCGTTGCCGGAGCTGGTCAAGACCGTGCCGCACGTTGCCTTCGTTGTGGAGGACCTGGAGGCGGCCATTGCAGGTCAGAAAGTCCTGATTTCGCCCAATAGTCCCACCGAGGGTGTACGCGTAGCCTTCATCGTCGACCATGGTGCCCCGATCGAATTCCTTCAATTCGACCGTCCTGAATCAGAAATCTGGCCACACAACACCAAGTTCAAAATTACGTGAGACCACTCCGTGCCCCCACGTCCAAGTCATGGACGCCCACTACCCCGATGCTATACTGGTGGCGGGGCGTGCCCCCGTGTGCGACCGCCCTGAAAACCGTGGTCCCTCCGATAGGAGAAGGCATATGAAAATGGCTTGTTCGGAAGCATTCCGGATCTTGATCTTGGTCGTGGTGCTCATCGGTAATCTGCCCTGTGGGGCGGCGCAGGCGATTCCGTTCCACAGTGTGAAGGACTACGGCGCCACGGGCGATGGCAACACCAAGGACACGGAGGCGATCCGCAAGGCGATCGCGGCCACCGCCGACGCCGGAGGCGGCACCGTCTACTTCCCCGCCGGCCGGTACCTGACCGGATCGATCCACCTCAAGAGTGGTATCACGCTCCACCTCGACGCGGGGGCAGTCCTGAAGTTCAGTCACGACTTCGACGACTATCTGCCCATGGTCAGGTCCCGCTGGGAGGGAACCGAGTGTACGAACTTCTCGCCGCCGATCTATGCCTACCGCGCCGAGAATATCGCGATCGTCGGCCGGGGCCTCATCGACGGACAGGGCAAGGCCTGGTGGGATCATTTCCGCAAAATCAGGGACGAGTTTGCGAAAAAGGGCAAGGTCGAGTTGTCCTCGAAGTGGTCCAGGCTGTTCGGCGAGAAGAACCAGAACGTCGTCAGCCGGGGCCGGTGGGAGCAGATGGGCAACTTTCTCCGGCCGCCGATGATCCAGCCGTTCGAGTGCCACAACGTCCGCATCGAAGGCATCTCGCTTAAGGACCCACCCCTCTGGACGATCAACCCGGTCTACTGCGACAACGTGACGGTCTCCGGCATCTCGATCAAGAACCCGGACGATTCGCCCAACACCGACGGCATCAATCCCGACTCCTGCCGGAACGTGCACATCTCCGACTGCCACATCAGCGTCGGCGACGACTGTATCACGATCAAGTCCGGCCGGGATGAGGATGGCCGGCGTGTCGGGCGGCCCTGTGAGAATATCACGGTCACCAACTGCACCATGCTGGACGGTCACGGC
>CAYHAJ010000046.1:0-30324 GCA_964354535.1 uncultured Pirellulales bacterium | reverse complement strand
GGCCGGAAGGCCTTGGGGATGGTTGCATGTTGCTCGTGCGCCAACCCCCGTTTCCTGGGTCTGGCCATCCCCAAGTCCGGAGGACTTGAGGCTGCCACCCGATCTCACCGGGACCAGTCTTAGCTTTTGAGCGGATCGTTGGAAAACTTATGGCTACCTACTCAGCGCTCCTCGTGGTCATTGTGCTGGGGTTCCTGGGCTTCTCCTTCCAATTGAGCCGCCGGCTGCAGCAGACCAACCGCGAGCTGAACTACGAACGGGAATCCTCCCTTGGGCGGGCCGCGGATTTCTCCCGCTATGCCCGAACCGCTGTTCTCGTGGAGTTCGTGGAAGCTTGGCACCGGGGGCGACCGGCAGACGGCGAGACTGTTGACCAGGGCCTTTGCCGAGGGGACCGGCGAGAGCCTTGCCGTACGCTTTCTTCAGGACCCCAGGCCGCTATGCGACAAGATCGACGAATTCCAGCATGCCCTCCAGGGCAGCGAGCCAGGCTTGATGAACTTCATTCTCGCGGAGCATTGCCTGAAAGATGGCGACCGGCGGCAGGCCGCGTCGTACTACCGGGCTTGCCTGTCACATCGGGACCTGGGCAGAAGGGCCCGTGGCTGGTGCTGTGGGCCAAGAACAGGCTGCAGGAGTTGACCGGCGAGGGACGCGACGCCTACACCCCGGCCGAAAGCGAGGCTCAGAAACCGTGAAAAGCCGACGGTCCCATCCTGTTGGCTCTGGCCCGTGCGGCGTGGGATTCACGTTGATCGAGCTGCTGGTTGTGATGGCGGTCCTCTCCATCCTGCTGGCACTCATGCTGCCGGCGCTGCACAAGGCCCGGGCCCTGAGCCACCGAATCGTTTGCGCGAGTCAATTGCGACAGATCGCTTTGGCCTGGCACGCCTATCTCGGCGACCACAATCGGCAGTTCTACCAAGCGGTCAACGCCAACCATTACTTTGGCGGCTGGAGAGGCATCACCGGTGGCGCCGTCTCGCGTCCGCTCAACCGGTACGTCGGCCTGCCGACGAGAGTGAACGTACAGAGCGGGGCCAAGCTGTTTCGTTGCCCGGCGGACCAGGGGGACGACTACGGATCGGCCACTTACCTCTATTATGGCAACAGCTATCAAACGAACCTGCTGCTGATTGGCCCGGATTCGCTCCCGACGCACCCAGGGTTGCCCGAGCCGATCCGCGAGCTCAATCGCCAAATCAACCCGCACTTGAAGAACCTCAAGGCGGAGGCCGTGTGCGAGCCCTCCCGGCTCCTGTTGGTGGGTGACAACAACTGGGTCACGCAGTGGGACCGGCTGATGCCTGGCGCCGGTCGCACCTGGCACGATATCCCGGGCCGGTACAACCTGGCTTTCTTCGACGGCCATATCACGCTGATCGAGATCCACAAAGGTATCTATCTGGACGACGACTACCGAATCCTGCCCTTCCAAGAGTTGAACGGTCTTGCCGGGGGGATACCCTGAGGAGGCATCAAAATGGCAGCGAGAGGACATCCGGATCAGGGGCCCCCCATGCGACCCCTGCCCAGGCAGAGGGGACTTCCCGCGAAGGCGGGAATCACGGTGGGGAAGCCCCAGCCGCTGTGGACGCTGGCGATCTGCGTCTTCCTGGTTCCTGCTGCCGCGGCGAAGATTATCTACGTGGATGATTCGGCGGGTGGTCTCGGGGACGGCACAAACTGGGCGGATGCCTTTACCAATCTGGCACGTGCCCTCGACCACGCGGACCCTGGCGACGAAATCCGCGTGGCCCAGGGAGTTTACAGACCGACCACCCGTACGGAGTCGTTCGAGCTGAGGAAGGAAAAGGCCAACGGGGCGCAGATCCGGGGCGGTTATGCCGGATTCGGAACGCCGGACCCCGATGCCCGCAACACCAAAGCCTACCGAACGACTCTCAGCGGCGATCTCAACGGAGACGATGGGCCGAATTTTCAGAACAATGGGGAGAACTGCTATCACGTGGTCAGCACCTACAGCGTGGGTCCGACCACCGTGCTCGACGGATTCATCATCCAGGGAGGCAACGCCAACGGTGCCAGTCCGGAGGAGAAGAGCGGCGGTGGGATGTACAACCACGGGGCCGGTTTGAAGATCGTGGACTGCAATTTCGTCGGCAACTTCGCCCAGGACGATGGGGGCGCTGTGTTCAATACGGCCAACAGCGCGCCGAGAGTGATCGGCTGCCGGTTCTCCGGCAACTGTGCCAAGTACGGCGGGGCCGTTCGCAACCTCGACAGCCGCTGCCTGTTGGTTCATTGCACGTTCCGCGGAAACCAGGCCGACAGCCATGGCGGCGGCATGTACAGCGGCAACAGCTCTGTGGAATTGATCGCCTGTGCTTTCTACGCGAACAGCGCCGGTTCCGGCGGCGGCGCATTCAACCATGTCAGCGATCCGAACCTCATCAACTGCGTCTTCAGCGACAACTCAGCCACCGGAGGGGGCGGCGGCCTGTACAACTATGGCAACCGTCCGAGGCTGACCAATTGCACTTTCAGCCGGAACTCGGCCGGCTTCGGGGGCGGGCTATACAACGTCGATGCCGCTCCTGTGCTGACAAACTGTATTCTCCGGGACAATCGCAGCGCCAAAGGCACGGACGAAGAAGCTCAGATTCACCTGGCCGGCGGAACACCGGCCGTGAGCCACTGCTGCATCCAGAACTGGATGGGCCAATGGCCTGGGCTTCGGAACACCAACCAGGACCCGCTCTTTGCCGCGGGCGAGGGCGGGGATGACAACCTGCGTTTGCTGAAGATCTCGCCGTGTGTCGACACCGGCGACACGAATGCTCTGCCCGCCGATACCTTCGACCTCGACAACGATAAGAACGTTGCGGAGCCGATCCCGTTCGATTTCCTGGACCATCGGCGGGTCTCCAATGGAGTCGTGGATCGCGGGGCATTCGAGTTCCAGGAGGGTCTGGCCCTGGACCCGGTGCTTCACGTGAATGCCACCGCCAAGGGCCCCGGCGACGGCCAAAGCTGGGCTACGGCCCTGCCTTCGTTGCAGACAGCCCTCCAGACCGCGGTCGAGCACAGGGAAGTGCGGGAGATCTGGGTCGCCGCCGGGGTGTACAAGCCCGCCGCTACCAATGGCGCGCGGGAAGCGACCTTCCAGCTCCTGAGCAATGTGGCAATCTATGGCGGTTTTGCCGGGTCGGAAACCAACCTTGAAGAACGCGACCCCAACCGCTATGTCACCACTCTGAGCGGCGATCTTCGGGGCAACGACGTTGATGTCCCGAATCCATGCGACCTGCTGGGCAATACCACCCGCGCGGACAACTGCTACCATGTCGTCACGGGAAGCGGGACCGATGCGACGGCTATTCTGGATGGCTTTACCATCACGGGCGGGATTGCCGGCGGCCCGTCTAATGCGGACGGCGGCGGGGCGTACATCATGGCCGGCAGGCCCACGATTCGGCGGTGCACGCTCCAGGACAATGCGGCTCGGGGCAATGGCGGCGGTCTCTATTGCCTTTTCAGCAATCCGACCATCCGCAATTGCACGATTCGCCGCAACAGCGTGGGACTGGGCGCGGAGATCCCAGGCTCGGGCGGGGGCCTCTACTGTGACACGTCGTCGCCTCTGATCCAGGACAACTTGATCGCGGAGAACTATGGAACCGGCTACGGGGCCGGGATCGCTTGCGAGAAGCAATCCGCACCTTGGATTGTGCATAACACGCTGCGCGCCAACACCGCGCCGGCAGAGGGCAGCAACGGCGGGGGCATCGGTTGCCTCGAGAAGTCCGCCCCGTGGATTCTCCGCAACACCATGGTCGGCAACGCCGCCTACGATGGCGGAGGCATCTACTGCAACGATGCCAGTCCCAAGATCATCAACAACCTGTTCATTGCCAACACGGCGGAGGATGACGGCGGCGGGATTCGCAAGGACGAAATCCCCTTGCTTTTGCCCGGTACGTATCCGGCCGTCACGGCGGTGGGCTTTGCCCTGGTCGAGGCCCGAGACGACTACGACAGCATCCCCCGATCCTGGGACGAGGATGACTACGATGACGACTTGGGGCATGAGGACCTGGACAGGTTTGCGTGGGCAAGTCAGCCGGGCACTTGATTTGCCCGCGCTTGGCTGCCGGTCACCTCATTGTACATGGTTTGTGACAGGGAATAGACAGCTCTCGTATTGGCCGTTGGGCTTTGGACATTGCCGCACGAGAGGCCACGTGGTGACGACGGTTCAGCCTACCAGGCCTCAAAACCTCCGCCCAGGCTGGTGTCTGAATTCTTGCTCTTGTGTCGCGGATCAGGAAGAACTGGGAGAGACCGCTGTCGTGCCACCCTGCTGGTCCTGAAAGGTCACAAGGCTCACGCCATATAACCGAGCGAGTATGAATGGGTGTACCTGTTCTCGTCTTCACGCAGTGGAAATACATAATGCGCTTCCACTACCACGCCCGTGCTGGTTGGGGTAGAATGGGGCAGGTGTTATATGGGTGAGAAGGTACCGGACAGAAGATGCCGAGGAGTCTGAGATGAGGCTTGCGGTCAAACTTGTTCGGATTGTCGTCCTGGGGATTGTCATCATCCTGGTCGTCGATGGATATGTCTCGCTCAAGCGCCAACGTGACCTATCCGAGGCCGACATGCACCATGCGATCCGGGTGCTGGGCTCGACCATCAGACAACTGGTGGTCGAAAGATGGCATACGGTCGGACAGGCGCGTGCCTGGAAAGTGATTGCGGATGCGAACAAGGCCGAGCCATCCATCGCCATCCGCTGGGTCTGGCTGGATGCCCCACGGGGGGACGTTGATACGCCCCGAGTGTCCCGCGACAAGCTGGAACCGGTCGTCCACGGCCGGGATGTCTCCTTTACGGAGCGGGACGAGAATGGACAGGCGTATCTTTATTCCTATTTTGCGCTCGCGGTTGATGATCAGCGACCGGCGGCCCTTGAGATCCGCGAGCCGCTGTCCAGGTTGGATCAGCTTGCCCGCGGCGCCCTCATCAGGATCGTTGGCCTGACGGGTTCCTTGGTGCTCCTCAGTGGCTGTGCGGCTCTACTGCTGGGGGTCCGGCTGATTGGACGGCCCCTGGATCAGGTCGTCCAGAAGATGCGGCGTGTTGGCGCCGGCGATTTCTCGGGTCCTCTGCTTCTTTCAGGACATGGTGAGCTCGACGAGCTTGCCGCCGGACTGAATGCGATGTGCGAGCAACTCGACGAAGCTCGGGCCAGAATTCGCAGTGAAGCGGACGCTCAGATCGTGGCGTTGGAGCAGTTGCGCCATGAGGATCGTCTGAAAACCTTGGGGAAACTGGCCTCGGGCATCGCGCATGAACTGGGCACGCCGCTGAATGTCATCTCCGGCTATGCGGGCATGATCGCCGGAGGGAGTCTGTCGTCGCCGGAGGCTGCCGAGAGTGCTCAGACCATCAAGGCCCAGAGCGAACGCATCGCCAATACCATCCGCCGGATTCTGGATTTCGCCCGGCTGCGACCGGGCCAAAGAACGCCGGTCGATCTGCGGCAACTCGTACGCCAGACCTTGGACCTGATGGCCCCGCTCGCCCAGAAGCAGAACGTCGAATTAATCCTGGCAGATGGTGATGATGCGGCCGTTGTGCGGGCAGATGTCGAACAGATTAGACAGGTCGTGTTGAACCTGACTACGAATGCCGTGCAGGCCATGCCTCGGGGTGGCCGCGTGGAGGTGACGATAGGCACCGCCATGGTTCGTCCTCCGGCGGACCCGGCCGACCCTGATGGACCCCACGTGTGTATCTCGGTCCTGGACGAGGGAGAGGGCATCTCCGCAGAGAACCTGAACCGCATTTTTGAGCCGTTTTTCACCACCAAGGGCCCGGGCCAGGGTACGGGACTGGGCTTGGCGATTGCCGAGGGAATCGTTCGCGAACATGGCGGGTGGATTGCCGTCGAGAGTACCCCCGGGAAAGGAAGCCGCTTCTGTGTCTGTTTGCCAAGAGAAAAGGAGACATGCCGACACGAGTCTTGATGGTAGATGACGATCAGACCATGTGTGAGATGGCCGCGGCCTTTCTGCGCACGCGCGACTTCGAGTCGTCCTGGTACACGTCCGCCGAAGCCGCTTTTTCGGTTCTGCCCACCGGGGACTTCGACGTTGTGTTGACCGATCTGAACATGCCGGGCATGAATGGCGTGGATCTCTGTGAACGGATCGTCGCCAACCGCCCGGACCTGCCGGTCGTGGTCATCACTGCCTTCGGCAGCCTGGAGACCGCCGTGGCGGCACTTCGGGCCGGGGCCTACGATTTCGTCACCAAGCCGATCGAAATGAGTATGCTGGTGTTCGTTCTGAAACGGGCTGCGAAACACCACTCGCTGCAGCAGGAAGTGAAGAAACTGAGCGCGATCGTGGAGAAATCGGCGCGATGTGAGGGATTGATTGGCGAGAGTGTGCCCATGCAGCAGCTCTCTGACCGGATTCGACGGATCGCGGATTCGGAGGTCTCCGTGCTGATCTGTGGGGAGAGTGGCACGGGAAAGGAGTTGGTGGCCCAAGCCTTGCACACCCAGAGCCGTCGTCGCGGATGCCCATTCGTCGCCGTCAGTTGTGCGGCGATTCCGGAGTCCCTCCTGGAGAGCGAGCTTTTCGGTCACAAACGGGGAGCGTTCACCGATGCGAAAGCGGAACGCAGGGGGCTATTCCTGCAGGCCAACGGCGGCACACTGTTTCTCGACGAGATCGGTGCCTTTCCCCTGAGCCTCCAACCCAAACTGCTGCGCGCGCTGGAGGAACGTCGTCTGCGCCCGGTCGGCGCCGATCAGGAGGTGCCCTTTGACGTCCGGGTCATCGCGGCCACGCATCGCGACCTGGAAGCGGCCGTCGAAGAAGAGCGGTTCCGCGAGGACCTGTTGTTTCGCATCAACGTCGTCCAGATCGAATTGCCGCCGCTGCGCTCGCGCGGAACGGATGTCCTGCTCCTCGGGCAGCACTTCCTCACGCAGTCTGCCGCCCGATCCAGCAAGCACGTAACAGGAATGTCGCACGCGGTAGCCGAGAAGCTGCTGGGCTATGCCTGGCCGGGGAACGTGCGCGAATTACGCAACGCTATCGAGCATGCGGTAACTCTGACACGGCACGAAGAGATCATGGTCGAGGATCTGCCGGAGAAGATCCGGGCCTACCACAGTTCGAACGTGTTCGTCGGGGGCAACGATCCGGCGGAACTCCTCTCTATGGAAGAGGTGGAACGGCGTTACATCCTCCACGTCCTACAGGCAGTGGGAGGAAACAAAACTCTGGCCGCCCGTGTGCTGGGTTTTGACCGCACGACCTTGCACCGCAAGCTTTGTCTCTATGGGGCGGTTGACCGCGACGAGACGTCCTAACCCCTGGGAAGGCAATGGGCCGCAGGAAAAGTGGAACGTACAGAGCCGGCAAGCTCCTGAGCTTGACCCCCGTTCCCTCTGTTGCATTATCCCTCACTGAGGCATTTTGCCACACGTTCATGCCGTTGATGTGTCAAGACCTTCTCAGCCATCTCAAGAACCCAAACCAGCCTCAAACACCAAGCCACGGCCTACGGTGCCTGCTCTGCAAGTCTTGTCCCGTCGGTCGTTGGGGCTCTGATGGGCTGGCACGGGATTTGCTCAACGGGGAGGCAAAGTGGCTTGGAACTGGACGTATGCGGTATCGCAAGATTCCAGATGAGACAGTGCGGCGTCTGCCGGTTTATCTTCGGGGAGCACTGCAGTTCTGCTGTGGGGGCGTCGCGAGCGCTTCCAGCAGAGAGCTCGCCGATCTAATCGGCATCGAGCCTTGGCAGATTCGGAAAGACTTTTCTTATTTCGGCAGCCTCGGTAAGCCGGGGGTTGGCTACGATCTCCGTACTCTTACCAGCCAGATCAACAAGGTTCTGCGCCTCGATACGGGGCATAAGGCCGCCTTGGTTGGGGTCGGCAATCTGGGATCGGCGCTTCTGGCTTATCCGGGATTCAGGACGTACGGATTCGAAATCGTGGCGGCCTTCGACATCGATCGGCGCAAAATTGGCCGGCGAAAGGCCGGCGTACTCATCCAGGATATGGCCGCGCTGGGTGACCTGGGGGTACACGGCATTCATCTGGGGATTATCGCCGTGCCCGAAGCCGTCTCCCAGGAGGTTGCGAATGCGCTCGTGAGGACTGGGATCAGCGGCATCCTGAACTTCACTCCGCGCCGTCTTGCCGTTCCACGGGGTGTCAAGACAGTTGCGATCGACATTGCTGTGGATCTGGCTCGCCTGCCCTATTACTTGCCAGGCGACCGAAGGTAACAGGGAACGCCGCCGCGCTGGCTTGCCGCCTGGTGGCGTCGGGATTAGTGTTGGTGGAAGAGCCTATGTCATCTACTGGGCAAGAAGATCTTCTGAAACCTGCGTGCGAACTATCGGAAGCAATGCGGGTCCTGCAAGCGATGGTTTCAGAGGTAGAGTTGTTCGATGGTCTCGCCGTCGAGCGCGACAGCGGTGTGATTCAGGGGAAGTTGAAGAACGGCGAGCCCCTGCTGGACTGGGGAGCTCTCCGAATCAAGAGTGCTGCGGCCCAGAGGGTCTTTGAATTGCTCGTGAACGTGTTCCGGGAGCACTTGATCGAGAAGAACGAAGACTGGGAGAAACTCAAGCGCGGGGCACACGGTGGAGACATCGTGGCACGGGAGATGCTGGAAGCGACGCTTCAGCACCGCTGGGGTGACTTGCAGGCTTGGGCCCGGAGGCTATCCATCGATATTGACAGCCTGCAGTTCTTTTCACTCTACCTGGCCCGCCCCTTCCGCCAACACGCCGCCCGGCGTCTCTGGGATGGTGCGGAGGCAGATTCCTGGCAAGAAGGCCACTGTCCGATCTGCGGCCATAGTCCCGTTTTGGGGAGACTGATCGGCGCGTCGGGACCGCGGCGGCTTTGGTGCTGCTGCTGCAACACCTCTTGGTCTTTCTCGCGCATCGGCTGTCCCTTCTGCGAGAATCGAGATCAAGATCAACTGGGTTACCTAACCGTCAACGAGTTTGCTTCCTATCGTATCTACGTCTGTGACAAATGCAGGAGATACCTCAAGACGAGGGTGTGCGCGGAGGAGTCCGACAAAGACGATTGGGATTACGATCGGGACTTCCTCGCGACGATCGCACTGGATTCCATCGCTTTGAGAGAAGGTTATGTCGCCGATCCGGTGTGGTTGGCTCATGGCGAGCAACCGTCGGCGGTGCCTTGATACATTGGTTAGAGACATAAGGTCCAGGAGAGTCTGGCGGGCAGATTCTTTGCAGGTTGACAGTCTTGACTTATGCGAAAGGAGGTCATCGGGATGGAGATGACGCGGCGTGGTTTCTTCGGGGCTACCGGGGCAGGGATCGGCGCATCGCTGGGCGTTTTGCTGGGCACACCCCGGCAGGCCCAGGCCGCCCGACCCGAATTCAAAACGCAACGCACCGTCGAGACGACCACGATCTGTCCTTACTGCGGGTGTGGTTGCGGTCTGGTGGTGTCGGCGCGAGACGGCAAAGTGGTGAATACGGAGGGAGACCCTGACCATCCGGTGAACCAGGGCACGCTGTGCAGCAAAGGGGGGGCGTTGTACCAGGTGGCCAACAACCCGCGGCGCTTGACCAAGGTCCGGCACCGCGCGCCTGGGACTACGGAGTGGAAGGAGATCACCTGGGACGATGCCATATCCCGAATCGCCGGACTGATCAAGAAGACGCGGGATGAGACTTTCCAGAAGGAGGAAAACGGGAAGCTGATCAACCGGACCAACGGGCTGGCCTGTCTGGGGGGAGCAGCGCTGGACAGCGAAGAGTGTCACCTGTATTCCAAGTTTGCCCGGATGCTCGGCGTGACGTACCTGGAGCATCAGGCCCGTGTCTGCCACAGCTCGACGGTGGCGGCGTTGGCGGCGTCGTTCGGGCGCGGGGCCATGACCAGCCATTTTGTGGATATGGTCAACGCCGACGTGGTGATGGTGATGGGCTCCAACACCGCCAGTTGCCATCCCATCGCCTCGCGATGGATCCAGCGGGCTCAGGAGGGGATCCCGTGGACGGACGGACAGCCCGTGAAACGTGGCACTCGCAAGAAGGCGGGCGCCATTATCCTCTCGGCCGATCCCCGTTACACCCGGACCAGTTCCTTTTCCGATCATTACGCCCAGTTCCGCAGCGGCACGGATATCCCCTTTGTTGGCGGGATGATCAACTACGCCCTGCAAAACAATCGCATCCAGCAGGACTACCTGCTCACCCATACCAACGCTTCGTTTATCATCAGAGAAGATTTCAATTTCGACGCGGAGACCGGTTTGTTCAGCGGGTATCAGCCCCATCCGGAGAACCGGGGCGGTTCTTATGACATCGCTTCCTGGGGCTATGAACTGGATGCGGACGGCATCCCCAAACGCGACAAGACGCTGCAACATCCCCGTTGCGTGCTCCAACTGTTGAAAAAGCATTTTTCGCGGTACGATACCGAAACCGTCTGCAGCATCACGGGCACCCCGGCGGACGATTATCGCCGTA
The DNA here is from genome assembly GCA_964354535.1 of uncultured Pirellulales bacterium. Lineage (GTDB taxonomy): Bacteria > Planctomycetota > Phycisphaerae > Sedimentisphaerales > Anaerobacaceae > PLanc-01. The sequence goes on along the minus strand of CAYHAJ010000046.1, from coordinate 19,809 downwards.
TCTGCGACATCTACACCAGTACGTACCTGCCCACCCGGTCGGCCACCTGGTTGTATGCGATGGGCACCACGCAGCATACCAGCGGCACGCAAAATATCCGCACCTACGCCATTCTGCAGATGATCCTGGGCAACGTGGGTGTGGCCGGCGGCGGAATCAACGCCCTCCGCGGCGAAAGCAACGTGCAAGGGTCCACCGATCACGCCCTGTTGTTTCACATTCTGCCGGGTTATCTGAAGTCGCCGGTGCCAGCCGATACGAATTTGGACGCTTATATCAAGAGCAGCGCTCCTACGACCAAGGACCCGCTCTCGGCCAACTGGTGGGGCAATTATCCGAAGTACATCGTTAGTCTGCTGAAGGCTTGGTGGGGCGATCATGCCACCAAAGACCAAGCCGGCGGTTTCTGCTTCAATTATCTTCCCAAGCGCAGCGGCAACTATTCGCATATCGGGTTGTTTGAGGCGATGGACGCCGGCACCATCAAAGGGTTCATGATTCTGGGCCAGAATCCGGCGGTGGGAGGACCCAATGCCAATCTGGAGCGTCGGGCTCTGGAGAAGCTGGACTGGCTGGTGGCGGCGGACCTGTGGGAGACCGAGACGGCCGGTTTCTGGAAACGGCCCGGCGTCGATCCCAAGAACATCCGCACCGAGGTATTTCTGCTGCCGGCCTGCAGCTCGGTGGAAAAAGAGGGCAGCATCGCCAACTCCGGTCGCTGGACCCAGTGGCGTTACCAGGCGGTTCCTCCGCTGGGCGACTCCCGCAGCGACGCGTACATCCTGGATCGGTTGGTGAAGAGACTCAAAGAGCTGTACGCCGAGGGCGGGGTATTTCCGGAGCCGATCGTGCATCTGCACTGGAAGTACGATCATCCAGATCCCAAACACGAGGAGCCGGACATCCGGAAGGTGGCCATGGAAATCAACGGCTATCAATGGATCAGCGACAGCCAGGCCGGCCCCCAGATCCCCACCTTCGCCAATCTCCAGGCCGACGGAACCACCTGCTGCGGCTGCTGGATTTACTGCGGCAGTTTTGTGGAACTGGAACATGAGCCTGAGGCGATGCGAAAAGGCATCCAGGTGGTCGAACACAGCGGCAGAAGACTGGTCAATCGTATGGCCAAACGGATCGCCGAACCGGACCCGGCGACGCCGGAATACGACGCCGTGTGCGGCGCGGGCCGGGTGGTCGGGTTGCACGCGAACTGGGCCTGGTGTTGGCCGGTGAATCGCCGCATCCTTTATAATCGGGCCAGTTGTGATGCCAAAGGCAGGCCCTACGATCCTAACCGCTACGTGATCAAATATGATTGGAACGCCGGCCGATGGGTGGGAGACGTTCCCGACGGGCCTTGGCCGCCGCTGGAGAATCTCGACGGCACGCCCAATAGCGCCTCGAGATATTCCTTTATCATGAGGCCTGACGGACATGGCGCCCTATTCTCGAGCACTCCGACTGATGGACCCTTCCCCGAGCACTATGAGCCCTGGGAAAGTCCTCTCACGCTCAGCAAGCTGCAATTGCTGGGGCGTGATAAGGAAAGGGGGTGGGATTTCAATCCGGTCGCGACGGTCTGGCGGCCGGACGAGAGGGGAACGCCGGAAGAGTTTCCTATCGTAGCCACCACCTTCCGCTTATGCGAGCACTGGCAGGCGGGCGCCATGACGCGGAATCTGCCCTGGCTGGTGGAGCTCTTCCCCGATCCGTTTGTGCAGATCAGCAAGCACTTGGCCCGTCGCAAAGGCATTGAGAACGGGGACTTGGTGGTTATCAAGACCAAGCGGGGCGAGATGAAGGCTTGGGCGTTGGTGACGGGAAGATTCCAGACCTTCCGGTGCGGCGGCAAGGTCATCGATCATATCGCCATTCCCTGGCATTTCGGCTATGCCGGCCTGGATGCCGAGAGACGCCGCCGGCGGCTGGGGGAGGACATCGAAAGCAGCGCCAACGTCCTGACCCCCCACATCGGCGACGCCAACACGACGATCCCGGAATATAAAGCGTTCCTGTGTGATGTGGTCAAGGCATGACCGGGAAGGAGACCTGTTCCATGAAAGCAATGCTGATCGATTCCACCCGTTGCCTTGGTTGCCGGGGCTGCCAGGTCGCCTGCAAGCAATGGAACGGCCTGGAGGGCGAGGAGACCAGCTTTCTCCCCGCCCAGAAGGAAAAGGCCGCGGAGTTCGCCCGGCGCGGGTACCAGAATCCCCACGATCTCTCGGCCAAGACCTGGACCCTGCTGACGTTCAACGAAGTCGAGTTGGGCGGTCGTCTCCAGTGGGTGTTCGGCAAACAGCAGTGCATGCACTGTGGCCTTGATGCCGAAGATCGAGACAGATGGCCGGCCTGCGTCGTATCGTGTCCGGTCCAGGCACTGGAGAAGACCAAGGAGGGTCCCGTCATCTGGCACACGGAGCGCTGCATCGGCTGCCGCTACTGCATGTTGGCGTGTCCCTTCCATATCCCCAAGTTCGAATGGGATAAGGCCTGGCCCAGTATCCGCAAATGTACGATGTGCTTCGATCGGCTCAAGCAGGGCAAAGAGGGCTTCGCGGAGCCGGCCTGCTCCAAAACGTGCCCGACCGATGCGATCGTCTGGGGGGAGAGGGACGAGCTGCTGGCCGAAGCGCACCGGCGGCTCGAAGAGAATCCCGGCAAATACTATCAACATATCTACGGAGAGAACGAGGTGGGCGGCACGTGCGTCCTGCATCTGTCGAGCGTGCCGTTCGAGCAGTTGCACTATCCGACGAATCTGCCCACCGAACCCCTGGCCGTCAACACCAGTCGGGCGATGAAGGCGCCACCGTATGTCATTGTCGGCCTGTCGCTGGGTATGATTGGTGTCTATAGCGCCAGGCGAAGGAAGATCGAATCCGAGACCAGGGAAAGTGAGGGCAGCGGCCATGCGTGATACCTTCATTACAGAAGGAAAACCCCGATTGTTGGGTCAGTTCGTGCTGTGGGTCCTGCTCCTTGTCGGGGTGGTGCTGACCCTCAAACGATTCCTGTTTGGCTTGGGCTCCACCACCAACCTCAATGACTCCTACCCGTGGGGTTTCTGGATCGGCTTCGACATCCTGACCGGGATCGCCCTGGCGGCCGGTGGCTTCACTCTGACGGCAGCGATCTATATCTGGGGCAACAAGAAATATCACCCGCTGGCCCGGCCGGCGATTCTCACGGCGCTGCTGGGATACATCTTGTTTGTCATCGCCTTATTTATCGACCTCGGTCGGGGCCTCGTGATGTGGCGGATGTTCCTGCCCTGGAACTGGCAGCACGAGAGCGTGATGTTCGAAGTCGGCTGGTGCGTCGCGACCTACTCGACCATCCTGATCTTCGAGTTTGCCCCCAGCATTCTGGAGAGGTTCCAGTGGCAGAGCCTGATGCGGCTGTGGGAAAAATTCACCCCGCTGGTGGTAATCGTTTTGATCACTCTGTTCACCTACGCCATGACGAGCAGCCTCCGCTGGGCCGCCGCGATCCTTGTCATTACGGTGCTCTTTGAGCTGCTGCAGACGATCGGCGTGGTCCCGCGCAGCCGGCCGGTGCCCATCCTGCTGATCATGGCCGGCGTGCTGTTGAGCTGCCTGCATCAATCGAGCCTGGGTTCCCTGTTTCTGATCGTCCCCCACAAGCTCAATGCGTTGTGGCACACGCCCCTGTTGCCGATCGAGTTTCTGCTCTCCGCGATCATGGTGGGGCCGGCCATGGTGGTCTTCGAGGGGATCGTCAGCGCCCGGCTCTTCCGCCGGGAACCCGAGTTGGAGCTTCTGTCGGGCCTGGCCAGAGCGATCCCCATCCTGATCTCGATCTATCTGGTGGTGCGGGTGGTGGACGTGGCCGTCCGCGGCGCGGTGTTCACCGCGTTTACGTTGAGTCCACAGGCAGTGATGTTCTGGGTGGAACTGGCCCTCGGCTCGGCTCTGCCGTTGGCGCTTCTGGCCACGCCGGAGGTCGCCCATACGGAAAGAGGCCTGTTTTGGGGCAGCCTCCTGACGGTGGCCGGTGTGTTCATCCATCGGCTCAACGTCAGTGTCATCGGCATCCAGGCGCACACGTGGCAGAGTTACAGCCCCGCCGTGTCGGAGTACTTGATTTCGTTGGGCGTGGTCGCGGGCGGATTGCTGGCCTTCCGTTTTATCGTGCGCAATTTCCCGGTTTACGAGAAAACCGCGCGCCGGGAAACTGCCTAATCATACAACACAGGGGTTCAGCGAGTGATAGACTATGAACGGCACATTTCTGAAAGTGATGATCAGTGGTCTCCTGGTGGTGAACACGGTTCTGGTGGTATTCGTCTGCAACATGGTCTTCGCTCTGAACCAGAGAGTGGAGACGCTGGGCGCGGTGGCGACCAAATCCGACCTGATCGCCATGGCGGCGCCTTCGATTGAGCTGGCTTCCCAGGGACAATGCACCCGGTGCCATAGTGAAAGACGGTTCGCCGGCATGCCCCTCGACGCGGAGCACCGGTTGGCACTGCTGCAGCAGCATGTGCGCAGTCACAGTGTCCCCGAAAGCGAAATCGAAAAGATACAGGCATCTCTGACGATCTTCGACTACGGCCAGTATCTGACGAAGGAAACGCTACAGCGGATGGTTCTGATGACTGACGGTGAGCGGATGGAGGTCCTGCTGGGCATCCCGGAGATGACGCTCGACAGAGCACAGCAGGTGCTGAAGTCCTACAAGATGCTGCTCCGAATGTGAGAACCGTGTGCTCCTGCTGTCAAATGCGCCACATCCCGGGCGGTTCTGTTGGGAAGATCGTTATGTCGAGCTCGACATAAGGGCAATGAGTTGGGGAAGGGGTACTCATGAAGTCGCAAAAGGAGTTGACCAAGTTCGTTCTCGACCGGTCGAAGGAGGCAGATGGTCGTCGGACGCTAACGTGTGCCCAGGCCTTGAGCCTTGCGGCCGAATTGGGCGTGGCGCCGAAACGGATCGGCCGCGTCTGCGATCAGGAGAAGATCCGGCTGGGCCGTTGCCAGTTGGGTTGTTTCTCGTAGGGGAGCCCCGGAACGGCGATGCGTCAGCTAACGCCAAAATTCAAGCTGTGGCTGAACGGTCCGGGCGTCGAGGGTGCCTTCGGGGACGGCAAGTGCCGGCTCCTCGACTACATCGAAGCCCGCGAATCGCTGCGCGCCGCCAGTGACGCGCTGCACATCAGCTACCGCAAGGCGTGGGGCGATCTGAGGAAAGCCCAGAATACCTTGGGCGTTGTCTTGATCGAACAGCAGCGCGGCGGTCGGGAGGGCGGCCGGACGGTGCTCACGGAGCAAGGGAGGCGATGGCTTCAGGCCTACTGTCGTTTTCACCGCGATGTCGAGGCCGCCGTGCGGGCGTCCTTTGAGAAATTCCTCTGTGAGGTTGAGCCCCGGCGCGGATTCAGCCTGATCGAGCTTCTGGTGGTGATCTCGATTGTGACCCTGCTCCTGGCACTTGCTCTGCCCGCGCTGGGCCGGGCCCGATCGCTGGCGCAGCAGACCGTCTGTCAAAATCGGCTTCGGCAATGGGGCTTGGCCTTTGCCGCTTACGCCGGCGAGAATTCGGGGTATTATCCGCACGCCGACGGCAGGGACCGCTGCGGGGACCAGGAACCGTTCCCGCGCGAAGGGATTGCCGACTACTGGTTCGGATGGGTCGATGTCCTTGCCCCTCTGATGGGTGAGACGCCCTGGCGCGAGCATATCCGGGGTGCCTATCCGGGCGGTAAGACCATATTTCAGTGTCCCTCCGCACGGCTGGCGTCTGAATCGCTGTACTCATATAAACCGCTGCGAAACGGGTTCTTCTCATACACCATGAATTCCTGCCTGGAGTTGGACGCCAACTGCTGGGCCCCCTATGGTCAGCCGGGCGGCAACAATATGCCCAGCTTCCTGGACACGGCGCGGATCCGAACGCCCGGGCGCGTGATCCTGCTGTTCGACCAGTTGTTGGACCCCGCCAAGGGATATGGTGGCGACACGCTCAACCGTTCGGCAGGCCGCCACTGCGGGAGTTACCCGAAGGCCTTCAGCGCCCGTCATGCCAAGCCCGGCGGAACGCTCGGAGGCTTCATTCTCTACGGTGACTCTCATGTGGCGTGGAAAGAAACGGTTTGGAAGGCTCAGTGGCCGGTGACCCCCGATTTCGAGGCGCCGCCGCGAGACGACCCAGACTGGTATCCGTATTGATTGGCGATTTATGATTTACGACTTGCGATTTCTAGGCGGATCGGAGCGATGGTGAACAGGGGTAAGACAAGGGTGATGATTGGTGTCGCGATCATTTGTGTCGGGTGTGGGCTTTCTGCGGTCGCGGCCGGTGGCGTGCTGACCATTTCTGAGATTCAGTACACCGAGTCTCCCGACGGGGCCAGCCCCCACAACGGGAAGGTCATCGATTGTGCCGGCGGTGTCGTGATGGCCAAGGTAGCCGGCGGGCGCCCCCGGCTGTTCCTGCAGGACCCCAACGCCCTCGACGGCTGGGGCGCCGTCCAGGTCAAGGGCTGGGTCAGTGACGCCTTCGCGAGCGTGAATCTCGGGGACTGGGTGGAGATCCGGCAGACCTTCGTCGAGGAATATCGCGGGACGACATTCCTGCAATACTGGGACAAGAATTCCGACGGCTCCCGACCGGTGCTCAAGGTTGTGAGTCGTGGTCATAACCTGCCGCGTCCCCTCGTCGTCGATGTGAATGAACTCAAGGCGCCCGCGTATCTGCCGCTGGAAGACGCCTGGGCCGTGGCCGATCACAGCGCCGAGAGACTCGAGTCCATGCTCCTGCAGATTCGCAACGTGGCTATCGTCAAGAAAGGTCTGGGCAAAGGCCAGGACAACTACGAGCTGCAATCGTTCCGCGCGCCGAACGAGACAGGCGCTCTTTGTTGGGCGAGCGACTATGCGAACCAGAATCGGCCCAAATCCGATCTGTACCTGTCGGGGATTGCGACGGGACGGCGTCTCCGGGCCGTGACGGGTGTGCTCGAACAGTACACGAACGTCGGAGAGGGCTTCGACTACTACCAACTTCTGACGCTGAGCGAAAAGAGCGTGGTGGGGCTCTGCGCGGCGGACCTGGACGCCGACGGCGACGTCGATCTCCGGGACTACAAGCTCTTCACCGACCAGTTGCTCGTGCCGTCTGTGCCACCGGTGGGCGATTTGAACCAGGATGGAAAGGTGGATGCGACCGATCTCGGGCTGTTCAATGCTGCGTGGCAGCAGGCTGACGCGAACGGCGATGGGATCGTGAATGGGGACGACCTCGACTAACGATCTTAAGGAGACCGAACGTGAAACGAGAATACATTTTGGGAGTGTTGTTCTTCGGTGGCGTGTGGGGCATGTCGGAAGCGGTGCTGGGAGGCGTTCTCTATGCCGCGCAGGTGCCACACGCCTCCGTGTCGCTGACCGCTGTGGGTCTGGCGGTTCTCACCCTGGCACGGTCGTATTTCCCGCAGCGAGGTACCGCCACGCTGGTCGCGGCCTGCGCCATGCTGTACAAATTCCTGAATTCCCCGTTCTTCGGGTGCCATCTGCTGGGAATTCTCATTACCGGGGCCTGCTACGACCTCATCTTTGACATACTGAAGGTTAGGGCGAAGTCACTTGGCGCGGCGGCCGTGACCTATCTGAGCTATGCCGCGTTTGCCCTCATGATCACCTACCTGTTCCAGTACAACCACTGGGTACGGGGCGGATTCGCCAAGGTGCTTCAGCACATCTTCATTGGCGGCAGCCTGGCCGCTTTGGCCTGCGCCTTGGCCGTTCCTCTAAGTGCTCGACTGGGCGAGAGACTGAAGTCTTATTCCGCCATGCCCTTCGGCATGGGGTGGTACCCGATTCCCGGTGGCGTCTCGGCCTTGACTCTGGGACTCTGGGCATTTGCGGCCGTGATGTGCGTCTTGAGCTACCCCGCTGTTCGATAGATTGTGTCCCGTATGGTGCTTATCCTGTGGACAGGGCCGAAACACGGCGGCAAGACCACAAGCGTGGCCGAGTTGGCCCGCAGGGCGAAGCAAGAGGGTTTTTGCGTGGCCGGACTTCTGGTGCCTTCGGTCTATCGGGATGGGCGTCTGATCAGATTCGAGGCACTGGACTTACGGAGCGAGACCCGGGCCCTTCTGGCCGTCCGCCGCAGCAATCCCGGCGATGTCGGGCGGTTCCACTTCGTGGAAGAGGGACTGAGACTAGGCCGCCACGCACTCGATGCAGCCACGACCGAGGGGGCGGACCTCGTGGTCGTGGATGAGTTCGGTCCGCTGGAGCTTGCCTCCGGGGGCTGGCGGAGTGGCGTGGATGCGCTGGTCCACGCCGGCAAGATGCCTCTCGTGATCGTCGTGCGCCAGGAGTTGGCCGATGCGGTTCGGGACGTATATGCGGATGCTCCCAGCCGAGTCCTTAGTGCCACCGGCCCCACCGCGATCCCCGAGGTCATCCGTCTGTTGAACGATCATCGGGCCGCACGAGGGACAGGATGATTCGCCTTGAGAACATGCTGATGATCGGCTCCTCCGGGTCCAACGTGGGCAAGACCGAGTTGGCGTGCGCGCTGCTTCGAAAGTTCGGTGGCACGCACCGAATCGTCGGTGTCAAAGTGACGGCGGCCGCAGCCCAGGAGCAATCCTGCCCCCGAGGGGGGCAGGGCTGTGGTGTCTGCTCTTCGATGGAGGTGGAGTACAAGATAACCGAAGAAGCGGATCGTCGTTCGAGGAAAGACACTGGGAGATTGCTGACGGCCGGTGCCGACAAGGTATACTGGCTTCGTGTCCTGCGGACGCACTTGCAGAAAGGCCTGAGCGCCCTGCTCGAAGTGGTCGGCCGTGGCAGTATTGTGATCTGTGAGTCGAACTCATTGCGGCAGGTAGTAGAACCGGGGTTGTTCCTCATCGTCGATCGTGTCGATCGCCCGGCCTGGAAGCGATCTGCTCAACAGGTAAGACCGCATGCCGATAGAATCGTGCTCTCCGATGGAAAGAGCTTCGATCTCGATCTCGACCGGATTCAGCTTGCCGGAACCCGATGGCGGCTGACGGAGGATGCGACCGCCATCGTCCTGGCCGGCGGACGCAGCCGACGAATGGGCACAGATAAGAGCATGCTCCCGATCGACGGTCGACCGATGGTGGAGTATATCTGCCAACAGCTCTCTGGGACGTTCACCAGGGTCCTCATCAGTGCCAATGACGCCGCGAAGTTCTCCTTCCTGGGTTTCGACGTGGTTCCCGACAGGCTGCCCGACCAGGGACCGCTGATGGCGATTGCCTCGGCCTTGGACGCCTCGAACAGCGAGCTCAATCTGATCGTCGGCTGCGATATTCCACAGATCCGATTGCCTGTCGTCCGACGAATGCTTGCCGAAGCCGAGGGAGCCGATGTCGTCATTCCGGTAACGAGAGACGGGAAGCAGCAGCCCCTGCTTGCCGTGTATCGCAGGAGCGCACGCCGGTCGATGAATGACGTCCTTGAGTCAGGCGGTCGCCGGATTAGGGACATCTACAATTCCAGTAGGGTGCGTTTCCTGGCCCTTGATGACGAGGACTGGTTCGCCAACGTGAATACCATGGGCGACTATGAGCGATTCCGGAGCACAAGCGATGCGTGAATCACAGGACGCCCTGAAGACTGTCACGGACCTGGCGTCAGCCCACCGGGTTGGCGCCGAGCGTGTTGGTTTGCTGGAGGCCTTTCACCGCGTTCTGGCGGAAGACATTGCCTCGGATATCGACCTGCCCCCGTTTCGCCAATCCACCCGGGACGGTTTTGCCTGCCGCCGAGCCGATCTCAGTAACGATCTTGAAGTGGTGGAAACGATTACCGCCGGGGTCCCCCCGCAAAGGCCGCTGGGGCGTAACGAGTGTGCGAAGGTCATGACGGGGGCGGCGATTCCCCAGGGAGCCGATTGTGTGGTGATGATCGAGCATGCCGAACACCTGAGCTCAGCGCGTATCCGGTGTGAGGCAAACGGTCCGGAGGACAACATCTGCCCTGAGGGGGCTTATGCCGCTGCCGGAGAAACGATTCTCCCTGCCGGCGAGATCATTGAGGCCCAACACGTTGCGCTTTTGGCCAGCGTTGGCTGCTCCCGGCCCCTGGTGTCACGGCGCCCCACGGTCGGCGTTATTGCCACCGGCAGCGAATTGGTCGAGGTTGGCCGCCAACCCGGGCCGTGCCAGATCCGCAACAGCAACAGCTTCCAACTGGCCGCCCTGGTCCTCGGGGCATCGGCCATTCCCCGGAACTACGGCCTGGTGGCTGACGATCGAGAGGCAATAGAAACGGTTCTGCGAAAGGCAATGGCCGAGAATGACGTTGTCGTCTTGTCCGGTGGCATTGCGAAAGGCGACCACGATTTCGTCCGCGGCATTCTCGAAGAGAATCTTGTCGATCTGATCTTGGACGGCGTAGGCGCCAACTCCGGCCGTCCTGTCCTCTTGGGTGTCGCGGACGGCACGTTCTGTTTTGGCCTGTCCGGCAATCCTGTCTCCAATTTCATCATGTTTGAGCTGATGGTGAAACCGTTCCTCTATGCCTTGGCGGGACACAGGTTCCGACCCGCCCTCTCGCGCGGAGAGCTTGCCGAAACGGTGCGCAGACGCAGGACCAACAAGGACTTCTGGCTTCCGGTCACGGTGGCCGAGGATGGCCAAGTCCATCCTGTCAAACAGGGCGGGTCGATGGGCCTCCGCACGATGTGCAAGGCCAATGGCGTGATTCACGTCCCGGCGGGTAAGGCCGGATTCACAAAGGGAGCAACCGTCGTTGTGAGGGGAATCTGACCGCGCGGCAAGATGCGGAGGTATGCGGTTGAGGCTCAGCAGATACCGTAGACCTGACTTGTGCGGCAATACCGTCCCTTGAGGGCATGTATGACAAACGCGTTTGGAAAAGGCATCTGCCTTCGTGAGCGGACCGAGCCAAGCCTGGCGCGGATCTTCCGTCCCATCTCTGCGGATTTACAGGCGGCACAGAAGCGTTTGACCGCGGCTCTCCGCGATACGCACGATCCCTCGGTCCGAGAGATTGTCGACTTCTTGTTGGAGTCGCCCGGCAAACGCATCCGGCCGGCTCTTGCGCTCCTCTCGGCCGGAGCGGCCGGTGGGAAATCGACGCGTTCCTCCGAAGCCAAACGTTCTTCCATCGACGTGGCGGCGGCCGTCGAAATCATCCACATGGCCTCGCTGGTTCATGACGATCTGATCGATGATGCCGCGGTGCGCCACCATCGTCCCTGTGTCCATGTGAAATGGGGCAAGCGGATCTCCGTGGCGGTGGGTGATCATCTGTGCGCCAATGCCTTTCGACTGGTGGCGGATTGTGCGGACCCTCGCCTCTTTGCGATCCTGGGTTCCCCGCTATGCGAGATGTGCGACGGGGAGATGCAACAAGTGGTCGTCCGAGGCGATTTCAGGCTGTCCGAGTCTCACTGCCTGGCCGTGGTCGAAAAGAAGACCGCTGCTCTGTTTGGTGCCTGTTGTGGCGCGGGGGCTGTTACGGCCAGGAGTGAGCCGGAGACCTGCATGGCCCTTCAGGCGTTCGGGCGTCACTTTGGGGTCGCGTTTCAGCTTCTGGATGACTGCAGGGACTTGTTGAGTGACCGGGAAGGACTTGGGAAAACACCAGGGCAGGATCTACTGGCCGGTGACGTGACTCTGCCCCTCCTATGCTCGCTGTCGTTTTGCTGCCAGGAGAATGACGAGCCACCCCAGTTGGGTCGGCCCACGCTCGTAGGCCCGGGCCTCGCCCGCATTCGTAGGGCGTTTCATTCGTCGCGTGCACCGGCGAGAATCGCGGAATTGATCGCCTCTTGTGTCCACCGGGCCAAACAGGCGATTGAGTGCATTGCCGACTCAGATTGTAGGGATAGTCTGCACCAGTTGGTTGATGACGTGGCCATCTCCGCATCCCGTATTCTTATGAGGTGAACGCATGAAGAGACAGAAGATCCTGATCGTTGACGATGATGTTGATCTTTGTGGCTCGCTGAAGGTGATTCTTGAACAGGCCGGCTACGACCTGGTAACGGCGACCAGCCGGTCCGAAGGAATGGAGAAGATCCGGGTCGAGCAGCCCGATCTGATCATCCTGGACGCGATCATGGAGACTTGGCAGGACGGTTTCGAGATGTCGCGAGAGCTCCGGGGCGACCCCCAGTTCCGGAATACGCCCATCTTGATGTTGACCTCCCTGGAAGAGCAGACGGGCATTGAGATGGAATCCGCGGCGGGTGACCCGATGTGGCTGCCGGTCGACGCATATCTCGACAAGCCGCCCGCGCCCAACGTGCTGCTGGCCGAAGCAGAGAGACTGCTGCAGGGTCCGCAAGGATCCTTCCTCAAGGACCGCCGTGCCGGCAGCCAGAGTACTCACCCTCCGGGCGGAAAGTAGTGCTTGCCGCCCGATCGTCGTGATGGTCTGCGGTGCCCCGAGTCTGTTTCCGCTTCACTTCGTTTCCAGCACCAGCACCGAGTCCATCTTGTCCGGGGCGGTCGCGGGCAGGGAGATCGACCAGTTCTGGCCGTTCTGCTTCACGGTCAGGGCTTTCTTCTGCCGGTCCGCCAGCAGGTAGGCTTTCGTTACCTTCTCTTTGATTGCCAGCAACTCAAACGATCCGCCGGGCCACTTGAACAGGTGGATGTACAGCTTGCCCGGCTTGGTCGTGCAGCGCCAATCCGTCTTGGGGGTGAAGGCCGGGTTACCTTTCTTGTCTTTCTTCCCCGACGGGTCCGGCGTGCCCAGCTCTTCACCGAAGGGGGTCGGGCCGGCGCCGTAGATGGACTCGCCATTGACCTTGAGCCAGCGGCCGACGGCTCGCAGGTTGTTCTGGCTGGGTTGCGGGATCAGGCCCTCGGCCGTTGGGCCAACGTTCAGCAGGTAATTGCCGCCTTTGCTGACAATATCCACCAGTTTGAAAGTCAGGTCTTCGGGGGTCTTCCAGTCGTTGTCGTAGCTCTTGTAGCCCCACGTCCGGTTCAGCGTCGCCGGCACCTCCCAGTCCTCACGAATCACCTGGTTGGGAATCGCGTTGTCGCCCATCGAGCGGTAATCGCCCGCCGAGCCGAGCCGGCCGTCGATCAGGCAGGCGGGCTGCAAGGCGTGGACGATGTCGGTGAAACGCTGGCCGCGCTCCGGGGTCATCATGCGGGGCGTGTCGAACCAGATCAGGCAGACCGGGCCATAGTTGGTGAGCAACTCTTTGACCTGCGGCTCGGCCTTGCTGCGGAGGTACTGATCGTACGCGCCGCTCTTGTCCTTTTCGGCATCGGGCGGGAAGTCCCACGTGTTGCCGGCCCCGCCGGGCTCGTGCCAGTCCTGGGCCTGGGAGTAGTAGAATCCGAAGCGGATGTTGTGCCTGGCGCAGGCGGCCGCCAGTTCCTTCAACGGGTCGCGCTTGAACGGCGTGGCGTCCACGATGTTGTACTTGGTGACCTTCGAGCCGTACATCGCGAAACCATCATGATGTTTGCTCGTGATGACGATGTACTTCATGCCGGCGTCCTCGGCCATTTGCACCCACTGCTCGGCGTTGAACTTCACAGGGTTGAATTGGCCGGCCAGTTGCTCGTACTCCTTGACCGGGATCTTGGCCCGGTTCATGATCCATTCGCCGATGCCCGGAATCTGCTGGCCCTTCCACGTCCCGGCGGGCACCGCGTACAGGCCCCAGTGGATGAAGAGACCGAATTTCGCCTCCCGGAACCACGCCATTTTCTCATCTTGTGACATGGGCTTGGTGGCAATCGCCTTGCTCTGTGGCACCGGAGTCGGCTGGGGGGCAGGACGGTTACACGAGGCCGTAGCGAATACACAGGCGGCAGCAAGCGCCAACGGCACGTTTCGCCTGACACGGGGGGTCAGTAGCGTTTTCATCTGAGAATCTCCCTTCTGTGTTCCATAGGTCCGATTGATACTTGGCTACGCCAGACTCCAGGGGCTGCGCATGGGGCGACCGAGCAGGCGATTGGCGGCCTCGTCGTTGGTGAACCGCTCCGCCTGCGGGTCCCAGGTAAGCTTGTGGCCGACCTGGATGGCGATGTGCCCGAGTTGACACAGGGACGTTGTGCGCTGGGCCACCTCTGCGTCCGCCAGGGTCTGGCCGCGCGTCTTGACGGCGTCGATGAAGTCGCGTTTCTCGTCCTTGAGCGGCAAGTGGATCTCGTCCGACTTGACAGGCGAATCGAGAAGGGATTGGGGCTGGGCCGTGATCGTTCGCTTGTTGTAGTCGGCCTCGATCCAGCCTTCGCTGCCTTCGAAGCGGACATAGGGCCGGCTCGTGTTGTAGAAGAACTGCACGCCGTTGGCGTACCGGTACTGGACCTCGAAGCTCAGGAGCACTTCCCAGAGCCCATCCCGGGGGTATTTGCCTGTGCCTTCCACCTCGACGGGCCCCGTGCGTTCCGTGCCGTTGCCCCACTGGGCGATGTCGTTCAGGTGGGCGCCCCAGTTGGTGATCATGCCCTCGCAGTAGTCGCGGACGCGCATCCAGCCGGGACGGTCATACTTGTGAGGATCGTGCACGCGGTTGACGGTGTACGGTGCCACGGGGGCCGGGCCCAGCCACATCTCGTAGTCGAGTTCCGCGGGTACGGGCATCGTCGGCTCCACGGGGCCGGCGACATCGCCGACGGGCACGCCGGTGCGGATCGTGTGGACCTTGCCGATCCGGCCGTTGAGCACCAGTTCGCAGGTTCGCTGGAAGCAGGAAAGCGAGCGAAACTCGCTGTCCATTCGGAAGACCCGATTATACCGCCGGACCGTATCGCTGAGGATGCGGCCCTCCTCGATGCATAAGGTCACGGGCTTCTCACAGGAGATATCCTTCCCCGCTTGGGCGGCCGCAATCGAGATGGGTACATGCCAGTGATCCGGCGTGGAGACCATCACCGCGTCGATGTCCGCGCGGGCCAGCAGGTCGCGAAAGTCGCGGAACACGGCGCAGCCCTGGAACGCCCCCGAGGAGCGATTCTTGGCGTAGTAGTCTTCCACGGCCTTGCGGCCGCTCTCCAGCCGCCAGGCGTCCACGTCGCAGACCGCCGCGACCTGCACGTCGGGGAAACCGAGGAAGGTTTTCACATTGGAGTAATACGCCTGCCGGCCCATACCGATCATGCCCACCGCGACGCGGTTGCTCGGGGCATTGGCCCCGAAGACGGAGCTTGGGACAATGGTCGGCGACAACAACGCCGCACCGGCGGCCGCACCAATCGAGCCTCTGAGGAAGGCCCTCCGGCTCAGACGGTTTCTGTTTTCAATCATACCTCAATCTCCTGCTCAAGCCGGGTGACACGTACGATGGGCTTCAGCCCCTGCTGCTCTTGTCCGTCTGTGAATCGTCCGCATGGGCTAAAGCCCATCCTACTTCATAGGACACTCTTAGACAAAACATACTCCTTCGTCTTCAAAACCATCTGCGGGTCGGCTTCGAACGGCAGGCAACCGGTGCCGATGCAGAGGTCAGGGCGGTTTCCAGCCACGGCAATCACTCGATCCACCTCCTTGCGGATCGCGTTGAAATCGTTCGCTGTGATCGGGCCGGGGTCCATGTTGATGCGGACCTTCACCTCAGAATGGGACTTCATCTTCTCCATGAATCCCCGCTGGTTGGTCTCGGCCGGGCAACAGACGTAGCCCGTTCCGGTCGCGAGCAGGTGGTCCAGAATGGGCAGAGTATCGCCACCCATGATGCAGGGGACCGGATGGCTGACTAGGACGGAGGTCTGGGCCATGATCGCCCGCAGAGCGGGTAGCTCCAAGTCCCGGAAGTTCGCGGGCGACAGCAGGGGCGGGGCGGCGGCGGACTCGAAAAAGGCGATCCCCAAGCCGTGGCGGACGATCTCTTTGCAGAACTCGACCTGTCCTGCCACCAGGGACATCAGAGCCTCGGCCACCAGATCGGGCGCGGTGTGGACCTCGTACAGGAGACTCTCGAACCCCATGAGATTGGCGGCTATGGAGAACGGCCCACCCAACGGCACGCGCACATCGGCGCCGGGACACGCCGCCAGGACGCGCTCGGCGGCTTCGATCACCATTGGAATCCGCCCGGCCGACTTCGGGTCGAACGGCTCCAAGTCGATCAGTTCTTGGGCGGTCGAAAGGGGATGCTCGTGAATGGCAGGAATGCCGTTGCCCGAGGCCCGGCCGACAACCGCTCCGTAGGCCTCCGCCTCCAGATTGTAAATGTCGATGCCTACGACAATGGGGCGGTGCTGGTAGAGACGGTACGCCTCCGCGTGACCTTTCGCCAGCAGGCGAACGTCCCGCGAGACATCCCAGGGACTCTCGCCGATGACTCGGGCTGCATGCTCATATACCGAAGGTGCGAACTGCATGGCCGTCACTATACACCGGCCCTGCGGCGGTGTAAATTGGGAAAGGCGGTCCGGGTGGGACGTGCAGACGTGCACCCCCTGCGAAGGCTGCCCTTGTGAGCACCGGTCTATCTGCTACAATAGGGCCTTTTCTGGAATGGGTGCAGTTCAGGAGTAAAGCATGGGTGCAGAAATCGCGTTCGATCTCACGCCGCGAAAGGTCGCGCGCGTGCAGACGAAGTATCGTCGTATCGTCACGGATATGCCGGTCCCCCAGTCGATCCCGATTCTCGAGCGCTTGCGGCAGTTCGAGCCGCGTTCGATGAGCGGCCAGCCGGCGGTCGTTTGGGATCGAGCGGAGGGCATCCAGGTTCATGACCGCTGGGGCAATATGTGGCTCGACTGGTCGTCCGGCGTGGTCGTGACCAGTGCCGGGCACGGCCATCCGGCCATTCGCAAGGCCATGATCGAGCGGATCGAGCACGGCCTGACGCACAATTACTGTTTTCCCTCGGAAATTCGGGGCGAGCTGGCGGCGAAGCTGGCCGAAGTGGCGCCGGAGGGACTCAAGAAGGTGTTCCTGCTGACGACCGGGTCGGAAGCATGCGAGTGCGCGATCAAGTTGGCCCGGACCCACGGCAAGGCCATCGACCCCAAGAAGATCGTAATCGTGACCTATCACAACGCCTTTCATGGGCGGACCCTGGGCTCGCAGATGGCGGGCGGCATCCCGGCCCTCAAGGACTGGATCGTCAATCTCGACCCGGCGATGGTCCAGGTGCCGTTCCCGGACGGCTTCCGGGGGCCGGATACGAGCTTCGAAGGCTTCCTCAAGGCTCTGGAAGGGGCCTGCGTGAAACCGGCTCAGGTCGCCGGCGTGATGAGCGAGACCTACCAGGGCGGTAACGCGAGCTTCGCGCCACCCGAGTACATTCAGAAGCTTCGTGCCTGGTGCGACAAGAACCGGGTGCTACTGATCTTCGATGAGATTCAGGCCGCCTTCGGTCGCACGGGCACATACTGGGGCTTCGAGCACTATGGTGTCGTGCCCGATCTGATCTGCTGCGGCAAGGGCATTACCAGCGGCATGCCGCTGTCGGCGGTGATCGGGCGCAACGAGATCATGGATCTCTATCCGCCTGGCTCGATGACTTCGACTCATACGGGCAACCCAATCTGTGCCGCCGCGGCCCTGGCGAATCTCAAGGTCATCGAAGAGGAGAGCCTGGTCGAGAACTCCCGGCGGATGGGCGGGATCATGCAGCCCCTGCTGAGAGAAGTCGGCGCGCGGTTTCCCAAGCACGTCGGGGTGGTGCATGGCAAGGGACTCGTCGCAGCCCTGCACATGGTCAAGCCGGGCGGCATCGAGCCGGATTCCAGGCTGGCGGCCGACATCGTGCGCCGGTGCGTGGAGAAAGGACTCCTGATGTTCGCGCCCGTCGGCTACGCCGGGGCGTCGGTCAAGATCGCGCCGCCGCTGGTGACACCGGAGGACGCCATTCGGGAGGGCGTGGCGGTGCTGGAAGAAGCCCTGCGCGAGGCTGTGTAGGGTGGGGCTTGCCCCACCATTTTCCTTTCTCGCGCTGCAGAAGAGTCGGTGGGGCAAGCCCCACCCTACGTGAAAGGTGCTTCAGTGAAGGAACAGAATGGGAGCCTTCAGGTAGTGGTGGTTGGCGGCGGGATGATCACGCAGGACCAGATCCTGCCGTCGCTGTACCACTTGCAGCGGCAGGGTGTCGTGGGGCCGATCAGGATTTGTGCCCTGAACTCGGTGCCACTGCGGGCTCTGGCGGAATCGCCACGATTTGCTGAGGCATTTCCGGGACAGAGCTTCGAGGCGTTTCCCGCGCTCGACAGCCCGCCCGAGAAGATGCACCCGGACCTTTTCAAGGACGTGATTGCCAAGCTGCCGGCGGGCAATCTCGTTGTGGTCGCGGTGCCGGACCATCTGCACGGCGGGGTCATTCGCGTGGCTCTGGAGAACGACCAGCACGTACTGACCGTCAAGCCCTTGGTGCCCACGTACGCCGAGGCGGTCGAGATTCACAAGCTCGCCCAAGCCAAGGGGCTTTTCGTTGGCGTCGAGTATCACAAGCGGTTCGACCGTCGGGCGCTGGATGCCCGGGGGCTCTACCGGGCGGGGCGCTTCGGCCGGTTCCGCTGCGGCGAGGCCAAAATGATCGAGCCGTACTACTATCGCCACTCCAATTTCCAAAACTGGTTCACCAAGGAACACAGCGACCCCTTCACGTATGTGGGCTGTCACTATGTGGACCTGGTGCATTTTATCACGGGCCTGCGCCCGGTCGAAGCCGCGGTACGCGGCGTCGAGGGCAAATTCCCGAACGGGAATATCGGGTATATGTGGGCGCAGGGCCAGGTCGTCTGGGAGAACGGGGCGTTGCTGAGCGTCACGGACGGCCTGGGCTACCCGGACGAGGCCGCCGGCACCAACGACCAGGGACTCGTAATGTACTGCGAGAGCGACAACTGCTCCGCGATCATCAAGCACGACGATCAATATCGCGGCGTCCAGCACGGCTACATCGACCGCCTGGCGGGCACGATGTTTCGCTTCGTCAGCCCGGACTATTTCCGCCTGGTCCCCTGGGACGGCGCGGGTCTGCGCCCGGTCGGCTACGGCTTCGAATCCATCGAGGCCCTGGTCCTGGCCGCCCAGCGGGTCAACGCGGCGGCCGCCGGTCTGAAAGGCAAACAGGCTCTGTCTGCTCGCCAACGCGTGCTCGCGGAGATCGATGAACGTGGTGTGCTCGCGACGCCAGGCGATAGCTGGATCAACGAGTTGGTCACCGAGGCCGCTCGGCTCTCCATCGCCCAGAACGGCCAATCCGCCCTGATCGAGTATGAACCAACGCCAACGGCGCACCTGAGGGTGTAGGGTGGGGTCTTACCCCACGCGTGATGTGCATCGACGGGCTGGACTCCGGGTAGCATCGCCAATGCCTCCGGCCTCGGCGATGGTCCAACGCATACGAAGGCCCCATCGCCAAGGGCTGAGCTCTTGACGCTGCCACCCGTTGACTTGCCAAGCCCATCTTCGACACCATGAAACTGCAATTCCTTGTGTGCGCAGGAGTTGCGCGTTTGGCCGAGGCTCTTGGCACTACATCTGATCCTATGGAGCCGTGGGTCTGTGGTGTTCATGACGGCTCCTCGGGAACGGCTCGGACCACGGGACCGAGAGCCACTCCTGCTGCCTGAAGCGCTTGGCCGGCAGCGCCCCGCGTTTGCGTGCGGATCACAAAGGGCTGCCCGGCCGCCTGGACTGTGACTTCTTGCAGGTTATCCAGGTCCGCCTTGAGACGGTCCCACTCACAGACCCAGCCCCGCTGCTCCAGGCGGGCCTGCAACTCCTTCAGAAGGACCAACGCCAGGAAGCTGCAGAACACGTGACCGCGAATCGTGGCGTCCACCTTGTGGTAGAGGGGCCGGTTCTCCAGGATGGATTTGATCGTCCGAAAGATCTGCTCCACCCTCCA
>CAYHAJ010000045.1:0-2157 GCA_964354535.1 uncultured Pirellulales bacterium | reverse complement strand
TCCGGCCGTGGCGATGCCACCCGGCGGGGGACGAACGTGCGAAACAAAGCCAATTCCCGGCCGAGCCGGGTGGGGCGGGGCTTGGGGGACGTGGGCCATCGCGCAAAACAAAGCCAATTTGACGAACGCCCGCTGGGATCGATGGCAATTATGCAAAACGAACCGTGCGCCAAGCAAAGTTGGTGCCATCCAGCAGGTACTCAATCCTGCCCGGTCAAAGGGAGCCGCCCGGCCGGAATGAACGTGGGCGTATCAGGAGATAACGAATGGTGCGAAGCCCTACGGGCAGCGGATGGTCAGCCGTAACGCAAGTGAAGGCAGTCAGCCCCGAAATTTGTATCGCGAGGGGCCAAGGGTTGGTTTGCCCTGAAGCCAGTATCGTCGTAGGCGTTAGAAGGCGAGTCTACGGCGGCATGCCGGGGTCGCAGGCCACAGCGGGCCATCCAACGGATTGCATCGGAACTTGGGAGGACCGTATCGCTTGTCTACCCCAACAAGCTGGAGAGGCAAGGCGGGGTCAGGGAGATA
Source organism: uncultured Pirellulales bacterium (assembly GCA_964354535.1). Taxonomy (GTDB): domain Bacteria; phylum Planctomycetota; class Phycisphaerae; order Sedimentisphaerales; family Anaerobacaceae; genus PLanc-01. Next base: position 1,629 of record CAYHAJ010000045.1, on the reverse strand, counting down.
CGGCCGTCGGACCGGCTCATAGTAGAGGCGTAGCCGGGGTAATGCCCGGTGCGGGACGGCAGGGGCCGGACCCACTCGAAGGGGCCGGCGGTCCGACGTCCAGAGCCAAAGAAGTGGGGGCCATACTCTGAGATGGACCAACCCACACGGATCAAATTGGCTCTGCTATCACAACGGGCCCGCCAGGAGCCCCACTTGGTGTTCACCAGTTTGGCTCATCTGTTGAACGTGGAGTTCCTGCGGGAATGCTACCGGTCTCTTGGCAAGGAGAAGGCCTGTGGCGTGGACGGAAGAAGCTGGCAAGAGTACGGCGTGCAGTTGGACGCCAATCTGGCGGACTTGGTGGAACGCCTCAAGACCAAGAGGTATCAGCCTCTCCCGGCCAAACGGGTGTATATCCCCAAGAACGAGCACGAGAAGCGTCCCCTGGGCCTACCCGCCCTCGAGGACAAGATCGTCCAGAAGGGGATCGCCCGCATACTGGAGGCGATCTACGAAGCGGATTTCTGTGATTGCTCCTATGGCTTCCGACCGGAGCGCAGTTGTCATCAGGCGCTCCAGGCAGTGGACGCGACGATCATGAGAAAGCCGGTGAACTACGTGATCGAGGGCGATATCCAAGGCTTCTTCGATCATGTGTCCCACGACTGGATGATGCAGTTCCTGCAGGTGCGTATCCGTGACAGCAGCCTGTTGCTGCTGGTCCGGCGGTTCCTGAAGGCCGGGTACATGGAATCCGGTCAATGGCACCCGACGGAGGAAGGCACCCCGCAGGGCGGCAACCTCAGTCCCTTGCTGGCGAACCTCTTTTTACACTATGTGCTGGATTTGTGGTTTGAACGAAAGATCAAACCCACCATGGGCGGGACCTGCGTGTTGGTGCGCTATGCGGATGACTTTATCTGCATGGTGCAATACCGCCAGGACGCCGAGACCTTGGAGAAGTTGCTGCACGAGCGTTTTGCGAAGTTCGGCCTGACGCTGCACCCGGAGAAGACTCGCACGATCAGCTTCGGCCGCTACGAGCGGGTAAAGGCCCGCCGGGAAGGCCGCAAGCCCAACACGTTCGATTTTCTGGGCTTTACGCATTATGCCGGACGCAGTCGCAAAGGGAACTTCCTGCTGGGTCGTAGGACCAGCCGCAAGAAGTTCCGCAAAGCCTGTCAGGAGATCCTGACGTGGCTCCAGCAGGTTCGCAACCGGCGGCGGCTCTCTGAGATCTGGGCCGAACTGGCGGCCAAACTCCGCGGGCATTACAGCTACTACGGGGTCAGCGGCAACTCCCGGATGATCCGGAACTTCGGCTATGTGGTGATCCGGGCCGTGCAGAAATGGCTCAATCGCCGTAGTCAACGCCGGGATTTCACCTGGAAGCGGCTCAATGACTACCTCAAGCACTACCCGCTGCCGCGTCCACGCATGGTGTATCGGATGTATACTCTGTTACCGTTGTGGGAGACGGACCGAAGAGCCGGATGCGGGCCATCTGCACGTCCGGTTCTGTGAGGGGCGTTGAAGCCTGGCTGTAGGGTACGATCGTGTGGCACTCTTGGTACCGAAAGGCAAGAGCAACGGAGAAAACAAATGTTACCTAACCAGCAGGGCCATAGTACGTCTACTCGACCAATT
>CAYHAJ010000044.1:0-19286 GCA_964354535.1 uncultured Pirellulales bacterium | reverse complement strand
GGACGAACCCCGTGGCCCCGGCCTGCTGATCCGCCGCCAACTCCTCTCCCAGCCAGGCCATCGCCCGATACAGATGATGCAATGGCAGGGAATCCACCCCCTCGAGGGCATAGTCCCGGCACCACTCCTCTGCCGCCCGGTCCGACCCCGACACCATCAGCCGGTGCAACCCCGTCAGAAAGACCGCTCTCTCGACCGCGAATTCATACCGACGGCCGGCCAGCAGGTCCGCCAGGATAGCCGGCAGACCCAGCTCTTGCCACAGACGGCCGAACACCAACGGCGGTCCGATCTTGACCGTCGCGGCGGCGGGCAGGGCCTGACGCTGATAGGCGTCGAGCACGCTGACCGTTTGCGCGAACCGGGCGCAGGAACTGATCAATCCCTCGAGCTGGCCCTTGGACTGCAGCACGTCCAGCCGCCCCAGCGTGGCGACGACTTGCTGGCGGATTCGGCCGTCGATGCGTTCGTTCTGGACGATTTGCAGGTATTGATAGAGGCCGGACGTCTTGGTTCTGACAAACATAGGCCCCTCCTTCTGTCACTACAAGAGATAGCCTATGTATGCCTAATAGCAAGAGGAAAAACACAATGCCTGTCATTTTATGGCACTACATTCCATCGGCCGTCCGGCGGAATTCCCCGTTTTTGGCCCAAAATCAACGATTTCGGCGGTGGATAACCGGGGTTGCTGTCGAAGATGGGCGAGAGAACAGGTTTGGTTGCGGCGGAGCGGAGCGGAGCGAAGCGAAGCCGCGCTGGGCCTTCCGTGTGCTCCGTGGTTGCCAGACAGGAGACCTCACAGCCGCGGGTGGCTGGCCGCACTCTATCCGCAAGGACATGCTTGGCACTTGCGGATTTCTCCTTGGCGAAGGGACAATGGCGGTGCGTCACTGATCTGCCGGCGCTTGCAGCTTCGCGACGGGGGCTACTCGACGGCGAACTCCTTCTTGCGGGTGTTCATCTGGGCCTTGAGGCGAGCCACGATGGAAGAGTGCATCTGGGAGACGCGCGATTCGGAGAGATCGAGTGTGGCCCCGATCTCCTTCATGGTCATCTCCTCATAATAGTAGAGGACGATGATCAAGCGTTCCGCGCGGGTCAGACCTTTCGTCAGGAGGTTCTTCAGGTCACGCTTCTGGGCCTCGAGCAGGGGGTCTTCGCTACGGTGGTCTTTGATGACATCGATTTCGTAGACGTCCTTCTCCCCCTCGGTGTCGCCGCACTTGTTGTTCAGAGAGACCAGGCTGGCGGCGTTGGCGTCGCGCTGGAGCCGGCCGAATTCCTCCAGGTCCATCTGGAGCTCCTCGGCCAACTCATTTTCATCGGGCTTGCGGCCGAGGTGCATTTCCAGCGCGTGAGTCGCTTTGGCCAACTGATGCGCCCGGGCCCGTACGAGCCGGGGCACCCAGTCCATGCTGCGCAGCTCATCGAGGATCGAGCCTTTGATGCGCGGGGCACAATAGGTTTCGAACTTCACCCCGCGGGCGGGGTCATAGGCGTCGATGGCATCCATCAGGCCGAACGTGCCGGCGCTGACCAAGTCGTCCAACTCGACCTTGTCGGGAAGTTTGGCGTGGAGCCGTTCGGCGGCGTAACGGACCAAGTCCCGATAATGCTCCAACAGGAGGTTGCGATATTGACTGGCACGAGTCTTGTGAAATTGCTCCCAGATCTGGTCCAGGTTGAGCCGATCATCCATCTTTGCTGCATGCGCCTTCACAGGTCGCCTCCATTACGCCTTGCGATTTCGATCCCTGACTACATGGTGCCGTACATGGCTCTTGCTGCGCCTTTCATGACCCTCCAAACACACACCGCAGATAGGCACAAAATCCCCTATATCCCATTATCGGCTCGCCGACCGGCCGCATTAGTCCCACCATCGGATTACCCTCCTGAAGAAGCTGTCGTCCTGGTCGCTCTGTCGCCTGGTGGTGTCCAGGCGAGCGGCCAAGGCCGCCAACGATGTGCTGATCCGCGCTTTGGGGTAAGCCAGGACCACCGGCTTGCGCGACCGCACCGCAGTACACAGCCGCTCATCGCGGAGCAGAGTGCCGGCATAGTACAGATCCCTTTGCAGAAATCTCTTCGCGACGTTGGCGATGCGCAGGTACGTCTGTTTGCCTTCGGCATCACTGCGGGCCATGTTGACGACAAGGCTGATCGGTCCCCCGTATCCTTTTCGGACGAGGACCTTGATCATGCCGTAGGAATCGGCCATGGCGGTGGCCTCCGGCGTGGTGACAACCAGAACCCGGTCGGCGGCCAGGCAAAAGCCGACGACCGAACGGGAAATGCCGGCGGCCGTGTCGATCAGGATCGTATCCGCCTCGTTCTGGAGCCGGCACAGGTCTTCCATCAGCCGGTGTTGGTCGGCGTCACTGATGTCTGCGAGGCGATCCATGCCCGAGGCGCCACAGATGATCCGCAAGCCTTTCGGACCAGCCTGGATGATCTCCTCCATGCGCTTGCGTCCGCTAACCACATGGGAGATGTTGTAATGGCTGTGGAGGTCCATTACGAGGTCGAGGTTGCCCAGGGACATGTCCGCATCCAGCAGCAGGACCCGCCGGTTGCTCGCGGCCAGACAGATCGCGAGATTGGCGGCGATGTTCGTTTTGCCGACGCCACCCTTGCCGCTGGTGACCGCCACGACGGTGGCCACCGATCCGCCGACGGCTGCTGACGCATGAAGATTGAGGGCTTGGTTCGCCATAGGTCGATGGATTCGCTACCTCAGTCCGTGGTCTCGCGCTGAGCGGGCAGATCCCCAGAAGGGTGGTCGCCCGTACACGACTTGCCGAGGCCCCCATCGACCAAGCCGGTGGGCGCACCGCACTTTTGCCGCAGCAACTCCTGAGCGACTCTTCGGTTCAGGCAGTTTTCCAAGAGCTTGCTGATTTGCAGTTCTGTGTATTCGTCACGATTGATCTGAAGCAGGGCGTGGGCCTGTGAATCCGCGACGGGCCAGACTTCCATCGTGTTGTTCGGACCGAACTTGACGTTGGCCGTGTCGCGAAAGAGTAAGCGGTGATGTTGCAGGTGTTCCGCCACGGCGCCATTCAGGGCCGCAGCGAATTCGCGGACCGGCATGTCCTGGGGCATAAAGCCGGGCTCGTCGGCCTTGCCCAGGTTCTCGTGCAGGACGCACCGGCGCAGTTGTGTGAAGTAGACGATCTTGACGAGAACGTCGCTGATGTTGTCCGCGATAGAAGCCGTTTGCATCATCCTTGATCCTTTCGGCGTTCCGTGTTTCTGACCAGGCGAGCCTATCCACGCCGCCACGAGTCCCGGAGCAAACGTATGATCAGGTCACCATCTCTGTTGTGTCTCCGCCCAGGCCCGAACCAAGCGGGAGCGCACGCTCCTCCTCCGTAAGGATGCGACGGATTTCGGTCAGGCTCTTGGTCTTTCTTAATTCCACGATTCGCGCCAGCCGCTCGAATACGGTCTCATCGTAGAGCCGATGTCCGCCCTCGGTCCATTCGGCCTCGCGAATCAGGCCCATAATAGTGTAGTTGTGAAGCGTTTGCCGCGAGAACGGGCTGCACCGCACGATTTCTCCGATCCGATAGCGTTTCGCGGGAATCTGCACGCCAATGTTGCTCCTATGCCAACCTGGGAAATCGCTGCGCGCTACCATGTGTCTCGAGATCCAATCACCGATGACTATCGTAGACTCCAAGCTCACGGATACAGGCGGGAGCCATTCTGCCGGACCAAGCCAACAACGTGGATGGGAGAAGGCAGACCACTTCTGTCTTGCTAAGAAATTTGGCCTTGCCGAAATGCATTGAGCACATGTGCTCTCCCGCTCCTGAATCCGGCTAATACTTGCGATCCTTAGCCACGCCCGCGCTCATGTCCCTGAGGTCGATGAAAACCCATACCAACCATCGTCCTGTCCGTGATAGGGCCATCATCCACAGCTCCAACACGCGTAACGTCTTTTACATTTTACAAAACGTAAAAGACAATCGCGCTGATGTCAACGGTTTTTGCGCATTTTTTGTGAAAAATCTGCGCAGCGGTGCAGGGGCTTCGCGCAGAGGTGAACCACATCGGGGCAGGATGCCGTCCTTGACGGCCCGATAAGTGTTTGTGTTCCCGATTGTTGCGTGCGACAGGTGCCGCCGCGGAGTTTTTGCGAAATTGGCTCCGCGGAATGGACGATAGAGGTCACGGCAAGAACCAACAGACGGAATGACGGTCAACCAGGTTGATACTTCGTTGGACCATGAATCAAGAGAGCAAAGGAATCGATCGAAACACGCCGGAAGGCTTGCCCAAGGCGTCGCTCCTGCAGCAGGTGACTCCGTTGGCAAGGCAGATCAACTGCCTCGACATCGACCGCATCGCGGAGGTCTGTGTCACGAAGATACCCGCAGTGGTCGGATCGAGATTTGCCTCGTTTTACGCGCTGGATGAGACCAATGGTATCCTGCACCTGGTCAAACACAATCATCCGTTTCCCATCAACAAGATCGTGTCGCTGAGCCAGAACCCGCCGTCGCCTATGGTCCTGGCGGTGAAAAGCAAGGGTCTCATCCTGACCGGCAACATCGATACGCATACGAAACCTGTGATCCGGCGGTCCCAGCGGACGTACGCCGAGAACTACAAGACGGCGAACTGTGCGATCGTGCCCCTGGTCTGTCACGAGCGGGTCGTCGGTGTGCTGAATCTGGCCGATAAGACTGCGGGCGACGACTTCGACAGCGAGGACATCGCGCTGATCGAGTTGTTCGGCCAACTTATCGGGGCATCGATCGGCAATATCCGGCTCTTCGAGAAGACCCAGCGTCAGGCGACGATGGACGGTTTGACGGGTCTGATGAATCACAAGACCTTCTACGAGGCTTTGGAGCGAGAGTTGTGGCGCTCCCGCCGGCACGGGGGGACGATTTCCGTCATCATGGCCGACATCGACAACCTCAAGCGCATCAACGACTCCTACGGCCATCGCGCCGGTGATAAAGTGATCAAGGAGGTCAGTCAACGGATTCGCGAGTGCATCCGCCAGGTCGACCAGGCGGCCCGCTATGGGGGGGACGAATTTGCGATTATCCTGCCCAATACGGAACTGGAAGCGGCGAAGATTGTCTGTGAGCGCATTGTTGAGACGGTGAGCCGCTACCCGGTGGTTTGGCAACGGATCCAGATTCCGCTGTCGATCAGCGTAGGGGTCGGGGAGTACGGGGGCGACACGAACCCCGAGGACATTACCAGCCGCTCCGACCAGGCTCTATACAACGCGAAGCAGGCCGGGAAGAATACGGTCAGAGTCTTTGAGCCGGTGGGGTAGGACTGCCACCGAGTGTGCTAGGACGCCCGTAGCCAGGCAGGCGCGGTCATCTCTTGCAGGTTCATGTGCGAGATACCCATCCCTTGGGCCATCCCCGAGATCGTTTTCACTTTACTCCCCTTTGCGCCGGCGATATAAGAAATAGGTGTCACGCCTCGTGCGGGCGTCGATTGAAACGAACGGTTGAGAGGTTTCTGAGCACACACGTCAACAGCGATGTCTACGACGGCAGGTGTGAAACGAAGGAGGTATCTCATGAAGCGTAATCATCTCGCGGTCCTCACGGCGGTGGTTCTGGCCGGCGCGTGCGGGTGCCGAAGTTCGTACGTGGGCCGCTCGTGGGTGGGGTCGCCGCAACCTCATCGGATCAGCCTCGATCAGTATGTGGACAAGATGAAAGCCGGGTGGATCGGCCAGATGGCCGGCGTGGGCTGGGGCGGACCAACGGAATTCAAGTACAAGGGCGTTGTCATGCCCGAAGAGAACATGCCCGCTTGGGAGCCGCAGTTAGTCAACCAGTTCCGACAGGATGACATTTACGTTGAGATGACGTTCGTCCGAACGCTGGAACTCTATGGGTTCGATGTGTCGATTCGCCAGGCCGGCCTCGACTTCGCCAATAGCGGCTATCCTCTCTGGCATGCGAACCGTGCCGGACGGGACAACCTGCGGGCAGGCATCGCGCCGCCGGACTCGGGGCACCCGAAGTACAACAAGCATGCCGATGACATCGATTACCAGATCGAGTCGGACTATGCTGGCCTGATTGCGCCGGGTATGCCCAATGTCGTGATCCAATTGGGCGAGACGTTCGGGCGGCTGATGAACTACGGCGATGGGCTTTACGGGGGCCAGTTCGTCGGTGGCATGTACGCCGCGGCCTTTTTTGAGAGCGACATGGTCAAGATCGTGGAAGCTGGCCTGCGCTGCATTCCGAAAGAAAGCCAATACTACGAGTGCATCAGCGATCTGCTTCGCTGGCGCGAGCAGTACCCCGATGATTGGACCAAGGCGTGGCAGTTGGTCAACGAGAAGTACCAGCTCAACGCCCAGTATCGCCGATTCTCCTGTTCCGGACCCGAAGGCGAATTCAACATCGATGCCAAGATCAATGGCGCCTACATTGTGATGGGTCTGCTCTATGGCGGTGGGGATCCCGACAGGACGATCATGATTGCGACCCGGTGCGGCCAGGATTCCGACTGCAATCCGTCGAGCGCCGCCGGGATTCTGTTTGCCACCATCGGCTTCGAGAAGCTGCCGGACAAGTTCAAGACCGCCTTGGACCCCACGGGCAAGTTCAGCCACACACCATACGACTTCCTCACGCTGGTCGGCGTGTCGGAGAAGCTGGCGCGTCAGGCTATCAGCAACTGTGGCGGTAGCATTGTCTCGGATGAGCAGGGCAAGGAGTGTTTCCTGATTCCCCGGCAGACGCCGCGTCCGACGCCCTTGGAGCAGTGCTGGGACCCGAAGCCGGCCTCGGAGACCCGCTACCCGCCGGAGGAGATGGCGAAGATCACAGCCGAAGGCGGCAAGGACCTGTCCAAGGCCATCGAGAAATTTGCCCCGGGTTGGAAAGTGAGCAAGTGCGGCGAGGCGGAGAATCCCGGCCTGCGCGAGGAGCTGCGCGGCCGAAAGAACGTCCTGGTTACGCACCCGCTGGGCGAGAGCGTCGCGTGCGTTCTGAGTCGAAGCGTCAGTCTGCCGGTCAACCAGAAGAGCACCCTGAAGCTGGTGGTTGGCCACGATGCCCGGGGTGACTGGGACCTGATCGTTAAGGCCAACAGCGAGACGCTGGTCCGCAAGGCTATTGGGCCGCAGAGCACCTCCGTAGGTTGGACCGACGTCCATGTAGACCTGTCGCGCTTTGCCGGCCAAACGGTCAAGCTGGAGCTGGTCAATGAGCCTACCGGCTGGCACTACGAAGCCGCCTTTTGGGGTCAGATTATAATTGCCAGCGAGTAGCTGTTTTGACAAAGCGAGTCTCCTTTGGTACGATCAGAATTGACGGATGCCTGCTGTGGGGGCGTCGGTGAATGCTGTCGTCGTGAAGGGCAAGTGCGCATGTCCAATGAGTTGGATCGTCGTCAGTTCCTGAAGAACTCTCTGGCCGGCTCGGCCGCCGTTGCTTCCGTAATGAGTTTTGAGGAGAAGATCCTCCTGGGGGCGGTGGAGAAACCAGCCCAGCCCTCGATCGGGGCAGGTGTGCAAGGGCTCCCCACCGGTAAGATCGGCAACGTGACTATCAGTCGGTTGATCTGCGGCGGTAACCTGATCGGCGGTTACGCCCACAGCCGGGACCTCGTCTACGTCTCCTCGCTCCTGAAGCAGTACTTCACTGATGAGAAGATCATCGAGACGCTCGAAATCTGCGAGGAAAACGGCATCAACACGATCATCGTGGGCACGAGCTCCTTTGGCGTCTTGAAAAAGTACCGGGAGGAGCGGGGCGGCAAGATTCAGTGGCTCGTCCAATGTGTCGTCAAACCGGATGACCTTGAGACCGACGTCAAGAGGGCCATTGACGGTGGGGCGGTTGGCGCGTTCCTGATCGGTAATCTGGGCGATGAGTGGGCACGGGCTGGAAAGGTGGACCTGATCGGCAAGCTGCTCGACGTTATCAAGCAAAATGGCGTGCTTGCCGGAGTCGGGGGACACAATTTGGGCACTGTGATGGCCTGTGAAGAAGCGAAATTGCCGGTGGACTTCTATATGAAGACCCACCACAGCACCAACTACTGGTCCACCCGGCGACCGGACCAGAACAAGGATGTGATCGACAACTACAACGTGGACAACTACTGGGACAAGGAGCCGGATAGGACGGCAGCATTCATGCGGAAGGTAGAGAAGCCTTGGATCGCCTACAAGGTTCTGGCGGCCGGAGCGATCCATCCGCGGGATGGTTTCCAGCACGCTTTCCAGAACGGAGCGGATTTCCTGTGTGTCGGAATGTTCGATTTTCAGGTCCGGGAGGATGCGATCATCGCGAAGAATATTCTGTCCGGCAATTTACCAAGGCAGCGGCCCTGGCGGTCATGAGCCCGCCGGGAGAGTGTTTTGTCGTTGGAAATCTCAGTTGAGGGGTGGAATTATGTCGGCAAGAGAAGTAGATCGTCGCGGCTTCATCAAAGGATCGGTAGTCACGTCGGCGGGCGTGGCCTTGGGTTTGGCCAGTTTCGAGGAGCAGAACCTCCTGGCGAAAATGGCCGACGGGGGCAGCAAGCCCAAGGAGAGCACGGGCCAGACTGGCGGCAAGATGCCGTGCGGGCAGATCAAGAACCTCAAGATCAGCCGGGTCTTCTGCGGCGGCAACCTGATCGGCGGCTGGGCCCATAGCCGGGACCTGATGTACGTCTCCTCCCTCGTCAAGGCATACCATACGGATGATAAAGTACTTCAGACCTTCGAGTTGGCGGAGGAAATGGGTATCAACACGGTCCTGACAAACCCCGTCTCCGATCGGGTGATCAACCGGTACTGGAACGAGCGGGGCGGCAAGATTCAGTGGTTCTCCGACTGTGCCTCGGGCAGCCTCAAGGAAGGCATCAAACGATCCGTCGAGGCCGGTGCCCACGGAGTCTACGTGCAGGGCGGCCTCGCCGATCAGGCCGTGCGCGACGGCAAGGTCGCGGCACTGGGCGAGGCGCTGGAGTATATCAAGGAATTCAAGGTTGCCGGTGGGCTCGGAGCCCATGACCTTGAGACCATCAAGGCGTGTGTCAAGGCGGGCTTCCAGCCGGACTTTTGGGTCAAGACGATTCATCCGGACAGCTACTGGTCCGCGACGCCGCCGGAGAACCGCTACGTGTTCGATGTCATGGGGGGCAGCAGCAAGGATCACAACAAGCACCACGACAACATGTGGTGCCGCAATCCGCAGGAGACGATTGAATACATGAAGGGCCTCGCAGAGCCGTGGATTGGCTTTAAGGTCCTCGCCGCTGGGGCGATTCACCCGCGGGACGGGTTCAAATTCGCGTTTGAAGCCGGCGCCGATTTCCTCTGCGTCGGGATGTTCGATTTCCAGGTCCGCGAGGATGCCGTGATTGCCCGGACCGTCTTGGCCGGCGAGATCAAACGGTCGCGGCCCTGGCGGGCATAGCACGGACATCTCCAGTCTCGTGTGTCCCTGGCGGGACGGTAGGCCCTGCTCCTGGCAGTAGGAGCGTTGCGCCTGGACTTGATGGGCATACGGGTATAGTGCGCCGTCAACGAGACGTGTCTTGCGTTGGAGGAAAGGCGGGGAAAGCACGTCACACCCATGAAGCTCTCGAAAGTAGACGGCACAACGCGCGCAAAAAAGAAGCCCCCGCTATTGATGAGGGAGAGGAAGCGAGACTATGCGGGGGCCTGTGGACAAAATTACTAAAGCTATATTACCGGCGGTCCCGGCGCATGTCAACTATGTAAATGAGAATTTTCAAAATAATTTTTCCGCAAAGGGCCTGGGGGAAAACCTCGTCCCGACCCGGCGGGGATGAGACGTCGGCAGTGAGGTGGCCGGCGCGACCTTCCTTGACGGCGCAGGGGAGGCAGCGTATAGTGCTGTGGCCGAGCAGACGGATCTTGCCGGTCGTGAAAGGGATTCATGGATGGCTCGAAAAGGGCAATGTGGCCGATGTGCGGGGCTGTGCTGCCGGTACTTCGCGCTGCCCGTTGAAACCCCGGAGACGAGAGAGGACTACGATGACATCCGGTGGTATCTCTGCCACGAGAATGTCTCGGTGTTTGTGGAGGACGGGGATTGGTATCTGAGCATAAAGAAGGCATGTCGCCACCTGTCACCACGGAACTATCAGTGTGGCATCTACGAAAGGCGGCCGAAGATCTGTCGCAAGTACAAGCACGCAGACTGCGATTATGTCCCAGGCGACTACGATTATGAGTTGCATTTCACAAGTGATCGGGACATGGATGAGTATATCAGAGTTAAGTTTGACAACAACGCCACGGAAAAACGGGCGATCAAGAACATCAAGAGAAAGAAGGCATGAAAATACCGCCGGTCAAAGGGACCAGAGACTTCTACCCGCCGGAAATGGCCCGGCGGAATTGGATTGTCGATGGCTGGAAGAAAGCTTCGCTCCGCAACGGTTTCGAGGAATATGACGGCCCGATCTTCGAGTACCTGACCATGTACCAGGTTAAAAGCGGCCAAGAGATCGTCGAGCAGCTCTTTTCTCTGCAGGACCGGGGTGGGCGGGAACTGGCGATTCGCCCGGAGATCACACCGACGTTGGCCCGGATGGTCAACCAGAAGATCAATGCTCTGCCACGGCCAATCAAATGGTTCGCTGTCCCGCGTCTGTGCCGGGCAGAGCGGCCGCAAAAGGGCCGGCTCCGGGAGTTCTTCCAGTGGAACATCGACATCATCGGCGAGGACTCGGGACAGGCGGACGCCGAGATCATCTTCACGACCCTGGATTATCTGCGCTCCGTGGGCCTGACCAGCCGGGATATCCGGGCCAAAATCTCGAGCCGGCGGCTGCTGGCGGCGGTCCTTACGAGCATCGGCGTTCCGGCCGAGCGGTTCGAGGGGCTCTACGCGGTGCTCGACAAGAAACCCAAGGTGCCGGCCGAAACCTTCGAAGCCATGTTGGCTGAGCAGGTGCCGGATGCCGGACAAGCCGGGAAGGTTCGTGCTCTCATGGCCCTCAACTCCGTGGAGCAGATCGCGGGGATAACGGCGCCAGATGAGATACTCACAAGGGCGGTAGATGAGCTCCGGACCGTGTTTGACATCCTGAGCGCCATGGGCATGGCGGAGTACTGCACGTTTGATCCCAGCATTGTTCGCGGCCTGGCCTACTACACCGGCGTCGTATTCGAGGTGCACGACATTGCCGGCGAGCTGCGGGCCATCTGCGGCGGGGGACGCTACGACAATCTCCTGAGGGACTTTGGCGGCCCGGCAATCCCCGCGACGGGAATGGGCATGGGTGACTGTGTGCTGGAAATCCTCCTGGAGGAAAGAGGTCTCCTCGAAAAACAGGTGCCCAGGCGGGAACTGGAGTACTTCGTCGCCTTGGCGGACCCGGAGATGGCCAGAGCGGTGTATGAGGTCGTGGCGCGAATTCGTTTGCGGGGGCATTCGGCCGGTTTCAGCTACCGGCAGGGCGGCCTCTCCAAACAGCTCAAGGAAGCGGCCGGCCAGAACGCGAGAATTTGCGTCATTATCGGCCAGGAGTACCGTGACAAGCGGCAGGTAGCCCTCAAGAACATGACCACCGGCGCGCAGGAACTTGTAGAAACAGAGCAATTCGTGTCTCGCCTGTGATCTTGGCGGCGGATGCCGGTTGGGTTTTGTGGACTGGTGGACTGTGCGATACTCTTGGGCAGCAGACGAGGAGTGTGACCGTCATGCGGGACTACTCTCCCAATCGTTACGAGTATGCCTTTGAGAGCTGGCTACAGGACCACCATGTCCCGTACGTCCGGAGCGATGAGCACCGGCGTCTGGGACCGTCCTATAAATCTGTCAAAAATTTCGATTTCCTGCTCTTGCCCCGGCCGAATCGCAAGGTGATCGCCGAAGTCAAAGGCCGCACGTTCACAGGCACCACCTTGGCGGGGCTGACCGGTCTTGAGTGTTGGGTCACGGTGGATGATCTCGAGGGCCTGCAACTGTGGCGAGACGCCCTCGGCCAGGACCACGAGGCGATCTTTGTTTTCGCCTATCGCATCGCCAAGGCGGATGTGGATCTGGATGGCTGCGAAGTTGTCGCTCTCAACCTCGACCAGTACGTTTTTTTCTGCATCCGGCTGGAGGATTACCTGGAGCACAGGACCCGCCGAAGTCCGAAATGGCGGACGGTGACTCTGCCCGCGGGCAGTTTTCGGAACTGTGTGTTCCGGCCGGCGGCATTTCTGCTATCATAGACGCCGGCCGCTGACTCCCAAGGATCGGTCCTCTCCACGCCGAAAGATGCCGCCCCGGTGGAAAGCCACGCGCTTGACCCGGAGGCTCTACTTATGTTAAAATAGGGAAGAAATCTGGGTGTCAACCAGCGGTGTTTGAGCGTGACCGAGAATGAGGTGATGGATCAATCTGAGAATCCGACTTGCCTGGGAGGTGCCGGCCAGAAGGACAAGCAAGCGACGCCAGCGGCGAAGAAGGTCACAGCGGACCGCATGCTCGCGTGCCGCTATGAGATGAAGTATGTTATCGACGAGATCAAGGCGGCGGGCATCGTACGCTATATCCGTCCGTTTTTGGAGCTGGATCGTTATTCGAAGCTGCAACGCGGGGGGATGTACCCCATTGTCAGTCTGTACCTCGATGCCCCGGACTTGCAGCTTTGCCGGGAAAGCTTGGCGGGGGTGAAGAACCGCTTCAAGCTACGGATTCGCAGCTACACGGATGAGCCGGAGTACCCGCGTTTTCTGGAGATCAAACGGCGGATCAACCAGGTTATCTTCAAAAGCCGGGCCCGTGTAGCAGACCGAGATGTGCCGGCATTGTTCCGGGGTCGGTTTCTGCCGCCGCAGGGCTACACGACGGATGAAAACGCTCTGAATCAGTTTCAGTTGTATGTGGCCTCGATCCACGCCGGACCGGTGGTCATGACTCGTTACCTGAGACAGGCGTTTGAAGGCACCACGGAGAACCGGGTGCGGGTGACGTTTGACCGGGAACTCTGTTTCAAGGTGACCGACGAGCCCTGCGTTCGACTGGGCGGGTCCGGCTGGCGGTGTCATACGCTTACGACGGGCCATACGATTCTGGAGATCAAGTTCACCGATCGCTATCCGGCGTGGCTCACGCGACTGGTGGAGGATTTCGAGCTGGAGGTGAGGCCCGTGTCGAAGTACGCCACCTCGATCACGCAGGCCTGCCGGCTCGGTTTTTGCGGGCCGGCCCTGAGGTACGTATAGAATGGACAGACTGTGGCAGATCCTGGAGGACACGCCGGTCAGCGGGGGACCATTCAATCCGCAGACCGTGCTCCTGTCTCTTCTACTGGCCTTTGTGCTGGGCCAGGTGCTGGCGTGGGTGTACTACATGACCCATAGCGGCCTGTCCTATTCCCGTTCCTATGTGCAGTCCCTGATTCTCATCACCGTGGTGGTCTCGCTGGTGATGACGGTTATTGGCAACAATATCATTACAGCCTTTGGCCTGATGGGTGCTCTGGCGCTGGTTCGTTTCCGGAATGTCATCAAAGACACCCGCGATATCGCGTTCATTTTCTGCGCCCTGGTCGTGGGGATGGCGGCGGGCTCCCACCGTTATCTAACGGCGATCCTGGGGACGGCCATCCTGAGCCTGATCATCATCTACCTTTTTCTCACGGATTTTGGCTCCCATGAGCCTCACAACGGCTTTCTGCGGTTCAGTCTGCGCGGGCCGCTGGCGCCGGACCATCCCGTCTCCGACATCCTGCAGCGGTTCTGCGGTAGCTTCACCCTGATCTCCGTGCAGGACAATGGCTTCGGCGGACCTACCGAGTACGCCTACCAGATTCTGATCCGCAATACTGATCAGAACGAGGCGTTCGTCTCAGAGTTGGAGAAGATCGAAGGAATCGAGAACATCAACCTGACCCTGCAAGAAAGGCTGCTCGAAGTCTGAGCATCGGCATGAAGTCCAGAGCCAAGAACCGTCATACGATAAGGCGCTTCTACCTGCGTCACGCAGTCCCGGTGATGGTCTGGCTGCTGGCGGTGGGGGCCATCGTCTGGCTGTTCCGCCAGCGCGCCCAGCAATTCGAGATTGTGGGAATCGCCCGTGGCGAAGTACGCCAGATCGCCTCCAATTGCACGGCTCGTATCCTGAGCATCGAGGTGGAGCTCTTCCGACCTGTCAAGGCGGGGCAGACCCTGGCCACCGTCGACACGGTTCTTGACGATGAGCAGACGGTCGAAGCCGAGTTGCGCGCCCAGTTGGCGGTTGCGGCGGCCGAGGCCGAACGCCTCGTGGCGTTGCTGATTCCCACGCAGGAACAGTTGCAGGCCGACATGGCCAATCTCGAAATCGGTCGCGAGGACAACCAACGGCGCTTCGAGGTGGATGTCGAGACGGCCCGACTGCGGATTCTGGAATTGCAGGTGGCGATCGCCTCCGATGTCATCACGCGCGAGGACTTGGCCGCCCAGATGAAGGTCAATGACGAGCTGCTGAAGGAGGACCTGATTGCGCCCTACGAGGCGGACAGGGTCAAGGCCCTTCACGACAGCACCGCCAAGAGCATCCAGGAAAACGAGCGGCTGATGGAGCAGACGAAGGTAGTCCTGCAGCAAGCGGAGCAGCGGCGCAGCCAGTTCACCCGGTTGGAGCTGCCGAAGCAGTCCGTGGACGATGCGTTGGAGGCCATCCGCAAGGAAGCCCGCGTGCAGGAGGAGGCGATGGGAGGAGTGCTGGAGCAGCTCGCGGCCCTCAAGGCGCGACGCGCCGTGGCGTTGAAGGCGCCGATGGACGGCGTTGTGATCCCGATCCATGCCCGCAACAGCGACGTCCTGCACCAGCGCCCCGGCGAACAGGTGCTGCGCCGGGCGGGAGAGGTCGTGGCGGCGGGGGACCCGATTCTGGTCGTCTCGCAACAGGAGCCGACGGAGATCGTCGCCTACGTCAGCGAGCAGCAACTGGGACTGCTGGAGAGGCAAACAACGGTCGAGGTGGTCAAGACGAGAACGCCCGCTCAGATCGCCCGGTCTGAGATTCGACGGATCGGGCCCACCGTCGAGTTGATGCCGCAGCGGCTGTGGCGCAATCCGACCATCCCCCAGTGGGGCCGGCCGGTGCTGATCAACATCCCGCCGGGGCTGAATCTGGTGCCGGGGGAGGTCGTGGGCATCCGAGGATCATAGCAGCGCGCGATTGTCCCATGCTCGATGAACCAGGGCAGATGCGGAACGCCAAATGAGCAACAGATCGTACCAAGGTGGATGGGCGGCCATGAGCCTTTGGCTCATGGCCGGGCTTGCCTTGTTGGCCGGATGCGGTCCCAAGAACTACAAACAGAATGCGGACGAGGAAGTCTATAAATTTGTCGACCGCCACTGGGATCCGGAATTCGGCTCGCGCGCGAACTACCGGATCGCAGGGGCGCCGCCCTCGCCGAACGACTTGGACGCCGAACGGATTGCCGGTATCGAGAAGACCGTCACAGATACCGGCGTTCTCACGATCCCTCAGGCGGCGGCCCTGGCGACAGCCCACAATCGTGACTACCACCTTCAGAAAGAGTTGTTGTATACGATGGCCCTGGACATGCGCCTGGTGCGTCATGCCTACGAGACGCAGTTGTTTGGGGGCGGCTCGCTTCTGTACTTCGATGACGGCCGGGACGGGAGGGTGATCGCCGAGCCGAATCTCGGTTTCAACCGGCTCCTGGCCACGGGGACGCTGGTGAGCGCCCGGGTGGGGCTGCGGTGGGTCGACACGTTCCTGGGATTGGGTGGCAGCGGCCTGAAGTCCATCTTCGACGCCAGCGTCAGTCAACCTCTCCTGCGTGGCAGTGACCCGCGCGTGGTGCTTGAGCCGCTCACACAGGCGGAGCGCAGCGCCCTGTATCAGATCCGGACCGTGAGCCGTTTCCGAAAGATCCTGGTCGTCTCGGTGGTCACGCAGTACTACGAGACCTTGGAGTTGCTGGACGTAACACGGAATGCGGACGCTTACCTCAAGGCGCTGGTCACGCTGGAAACGCGCGTGGCCAAGTTGGCAGAGGCAGGCCGGCTGCCCAAGGAAGAGCTGGGCCAGGTCCGCCAGGAAATCCTGCGCGCCCGCGACGCCCGCATCCTGGCCCAAAAGGAGTACGAGCGGTTTTGCGATCTCTTCAAAATCACTGTGGGCGTTCCGCCCACGGTGGAGTTCGACGTGGACGCTCGGGTTTTCGAGACCTTGAAGGCCCGGGGCATTCCCTATCCCGACATCGCCCTCAACGAGGCCCTGGAGACGGCCCTGTGTCGGCGTCTGGACCTGACGAACAATGCCGACATGGTGCTGGATGCCCAGCGCGCGGTGTATGTGGCTGCCGATGGGTTGCGTCCTGGGCTGGGCGTGTTCGGGAGCATGGAGGCCACCACGAAGGGCGAGAGGGCGAAGGCGGCGGGCCTGACGCTGGACCTGCCGCTGGATCGTGTCCCGGAGCAGGATTTGTATGCCCGGGCCCTGGTCCTGTTGGAGCAACGGCGCCGCGAGTATGACCTGACCGCCGACACCATCCGGCTGGAGGTGCGCGAGGCACACCGCAAGCTGCTGGAAGCGGCAGAACGGTATCAGGTCTTGTCCGAGGGATTGCGTCTCGCACAGGAGCGTGTGGAGCACAGTCTGACGCTGCTTCGGTATGCGCGCCTGAGCAGCCGGCGCGTGCTCACGGCTCTCGAACATTTGTATGACGCGCGGAACGAGACGGCGGACGCGCTGACTGACTACGTCGTCGCGACGCTGAAGTTCTACCGCGACACAGAGGCTCTCCAGGTCCGACCGGACGGCATGTGGGAGACAGGATCGTGGGAACCACCGACGGCCGGAACGGGGCCATCCGGGAAAGATCCGGTGGCTCAACGATAATCCGGCGTTACAATGCACGCAATGGAGGATGGGCAGACAGGTGCACATCCGAAGGGTCTTAGTGATTGGAGACTTGACCGGCTGTCGCGCAAGTCTCAGAGAAGGAAAGGGTCGATCCATGTGGGCAAGACATATACTGATGGTTGTTGTCACATTGTCGCTCCTGGCAGGGAGTGTCCGGGGCGCGGATATCATTCTCAACGAGTACAACGCCGTGGACAGCATCAATTATCTCCGGGGCGGCGACTCCTCCTCGGATGATGCGGGGGGCCGGGCTTCGGATTGTTTCTTCGGCCGGGTCCCCGGCAACGGCGGCAACTGGTTCGAGATGGTGGTCATCAAGGACCACCTTGATATGCGCAACTGGCAGTTCGACACGTACGTCAGCGGCAAGGCCGACAAGACCCTGATTCTGACCAGCGATCCCATCTGGTCGGACCTGCGGTCCGGCACGATCATCACTGTGGCGCAGGACGTGCCGACGGATGTCAGCTATGACCCGGCCGCCAACGATTGGTGGATCAATGTTCAGGCCAAAACCGGTGGCGATGCGAAGTACATCTCGGCCAAGTCGTTCACCGTGACCAACAAGAACTGGCAGTTGCGCATCCGCAATAGCGCCGGCGCAACGGTCTTTGGGCCGGCGGGGGAAGGTGTCAGTCCGCTCACGGGGATTGGCTCGACCGAGGTATTTCAGTTAAGAACCGAACCGAATGAGTCCATCACGGCGGATTCGCCGAAGTATGACACGATCGAGAGGGTCAGCACGTTTGGCGCCCCCAACCTTTGGGGAGGGCAGGACCTCGATGATCTTCGTCCTATCCTGGAGGCGAAGGTGGGTTCCATCAATGTGCTGGCGCCAATCGGGGGAGAGGCCTTCACCTCCGGCAAGGTCGTGACGGTCCGCTGGCAGAGTGAAGGCGTTCCGGAGCGTGTGCTGGTCGAGTTTTCGGCCGATGAGGGCTTCTCGTGGACGCCGGTTTATCCGCCCAATGTCGGCAATACCGGCCAATACAAGTGGCTCGTCCCGCTGGTGGATTCGAACAAGGCGTTCATCCGTGTCTCGAGCACGACGCGGCCCTCCGTGTATGGCGTGAGTGGCGCCGACACGAAACCGTTCAGCATCGTGGCGAGCACTCCGGTGGCTGATCTGACCCCCGCCGGCCGAGTCGATTTCTCCGCCTTGGCTCTCTGGGCGACCGCCTGGCTGAACTGAGGACTCCCGGCGCCACCTCCAATTTCTGACCATACACGCCTCCTTGAGGCGAGCGCGAACTTTCTCTACGCGCGCCGCGGTAAATCGTGTATAGTACGGCTCCCGATGTGGTGGTCGTTGGTAGCGACCCGATGAGCTATTGCTGTGGATGCCCGGACGGGCACCCTACAAGCCGCAGATTGCGACGAGGTATCGGAAATCGATGGACGTACAGGACGGTGCATACAATTTCAGACAGATCGAGCGGAAGTGGCAGGAGTACTGGCAAGAGCACAAGACCTTCCAGGCGAAGGATTGCGACTCCTCCCGGCCGAAATACTATGTGTTGGACATGTTCCCTTATCCGAGCGGCCAGGGCCTGCACGTAGGTCATCCGGAGGGCTACACGGCGAGCGATATCGTCGCCCGTTACCAGCGGATGAAAGGGCTGAACGTGCTGCACCCCTTTGGTTGGGATGCCTTCGGTCTGCCCGCCGAGCAGCACGCGATCAAGACGGGCACCGACCCCGCTCTGACGACCGCCCAGAACATCGCCAATATGCGACGCCAGACCAAGTCGCTCGGCTTCAGCTACGATTGGGACCGCGAAATCGCGACGACTGATCCCGAATACTGCAAGTGGACGCAGTGGATCTTTCTGAAGTTCTTCAATAGCTACTTCGACGAGCGCCAGCAGAAAGCCAGGCCGATCGAGCAATTGCCGATCCCCGAGGGTCTGGGCGAACGAGAACGGGGGCAATTCATTGACGAACACCGGTTGGCCTACCAGGCGGATGTGCCGGTCAACTGGTGTCCGGCGCTGGGCACTGTGCTGGCCAATGAGGAAGTGGTAGGGGGCGTCAGCGAGCGGGGCGGGCATCCCGTGATTCGCAGGCCGATGCGGCAATGGATGCTCCGCATCACGAAATACGCCGAGCGCCTGCAGGAGGATCTGGCGGAGGTGGACTGGCCCGAATCGATCAAGAAGCTGCAGGTGGATTGGATCGGCAAGAGCGTCGGCGCGGAGGTCTGTTTCAAAATCGACGGGCACGACCGGGGGCTTTGGGTCTTCACCACTCGCCCGGACACGCTTTTCGGCGCGACCTACATGGTCATCGCCCCGGAGCATCCGTTCGTGGATGTGATTACGACGCCCGCGCAGAAGGCGACGGTCCAGGCGTATTGCGAAGCCGCCGCCCGCAAGAGCGATCTCGATCGGACGGATTTGGCCAAAGAAAAGACCGGCGTCTTCACGGGAGCCT
>CAYHAJ010000043.1:0-8765 GCA_964354535.1 uncultured Pirellulales bacterium | reverse complement strand
CGGTAGGGTTTGAACCCGCGTTTCTGAGCCAAAAACGCCGTTCGCCAACACGAGAAAACGCTTAAGGAAGTGCCATTCGCTAGTGACCCTATTTGGGCGAGGCCGCTTCAAGTTCCGCCAGTTTCTGCGGGGAGACCGTCTCGGCGTGCAGATCGCCGAAGATCACTCGGTATTCGTTATCGGAGACCTTCCACCGCATCAGGACCTTGTCCGCGTCTTTGGGGGTAACGGTCTTTCCGTAGTAGGCGGGATCTTTCTCGTCCTGCTGGAGCCTACTGTAGAAGATAGCGAGCCCCCGGATGGGCATCAGGAAATCAACA
Source organism: uncultured Pirellulales bacterium (assembly GCA_964354535.1). Classification (GTDB taxonomy): domain Bacteria; phylum Planctomycetota; class Phycisphaerae; order Sedimentisphaerales; family Anaerobacaceae; genus PLanc-01. Next base: position 8,445 of record CAYHAJ010000043.1, on the reverse strand, counting down.
AGTTTGTTGCTTATCTCGTCGTCCGTAAGCCCTTTCGTCTCTTCCCTCAATCGCATGGCGGCGCCGGTGTCACTCGTTTCTGCTAACCGTAGAACGGTGGGAGCGACATCGCCGATATTGGTGACAATCTCTGGATCTGGATACTTGGCAAGCAACTCGACCCATACCTTCAGACCCTGGATGGCGGCCTCCTCCGTGATGTGGGCGGGATACTTGACCACTCTACCGGTATAGCCATCTGGTATGATGGGCTTAAACTCGGCCGCAGCAACGGGGACATTCCACTGGAGATCGTAAATCACAAAGTGCCCGGTGAACTTGTCAGGGTGAACATATGCTTCTTCGTATCGCACAGGCAACCGTGTCTTCACATCCGCCCACATCTTGACATCGATTCGGCGTATGTTCTCCATATACTGGTTAGCAAGAGTCCAATTGGGGTCGCTGGTTCGAAATCCTTCGGCTTCGATGCCGTCCATGGTTGCTCTGCCCATGCTCTCGTATTTGTATTTCAGGATTCGTTTGGTCAGCGTGCGCGGATCGCGCTCCTGCATCTGTTCAGCGAACTGCTCCGCTTGACGATCGTCATACTCCAGGCGCAAGTACTTCTTCTGCTTGGGGTGGATGATAGTCCAGGTCTTCATATCTGGGGAACGATACACTTCTTGGGACGTGCTCCATCCGCCATTGGGGTCGGCCTCTTCCTTGGTCCATTGCGAGCCATATTCTTGTGATATCAACATGGTGCCGCGTACTTCTGAATTGTAAGGCTTGTCGCCGGTTATCTTATCACTCCATTGGAACCTGAAGACCTTAACCTGTTCAATGCGGGCCAGCACGTCCGCGAGGGCAAGCCCTGATCCGGTGGTCCGCCAGAGCGATACACCGATCACACACGCGAGCACCACGACGGCTGCGGCAGCCAGTTTCGTTAGTGGACTTCTCATGATTATCCTCCCTAATGTTGCGATGTGAATAGACTTCGGTGTGTTCGTAGACCCATCTGCCGTACCGGCTGTGAATTCCCTTGCGGAGCACTCTCGGAGCCGTTTCAAAAACTCCTGGTCCGGTGCAACTGCTTGTCTGTCCATCGTAGACAGCAACGCAGTGATGATTTCCTCTGAGTTTTTGTTCTTACGCATTCTCATAAGGCCACCTCTTGCCTCCCGGACGCACGATGAGTCAACCGCGTAAACACTTCTCGAAAGGCCTTTCTGGCGCGAGCCAATTTCGATCGTACCGCGACGCGTGAGCCCTTCACCTGGTCGGCAATCTGCTCGACCGCCGCGCCGTCTATGTACTTGGCCATCAAGAGCACCTGATATTCTGCCGGCAGCTCTTCCAGGGTGTATCGGACCAGCTCTGCCAATTCCCGGGATTCGAGCACCTCGGGGGGCGGCTTTTCCACGCCCTGGAGCCAATCGTCTTTCTGGCCGTTCAGAGACGTCCACCACGTTTGGGCCTGGACGAGTGCCGCTCGTTGCTGACCTTTTCGGTAGTGGAGAGCTACCTGGCGTCTTGCTATGGTCCAAAGCCAGACCCACAGGCAGCCGCGCCGAGGATTGAAGTTGCCCACGGAACGTGCCGCCGCCAGGAAGGTCTCCTGCACGACATCAGCGACGGACGCCGGGTCACCACCCATCAGCCGGGCGACATTGCGCCAGACCTTGTCTGCATACAGGTCGTATAGGGTCAACCAGGCATCGCGATTGCCTTGTCGCAGGCCCTCGGCTATTTCCGTCTCGGTCTGCTTGCCCATATCGGTCAGCTTTCAGTCACTCTTTTGAACCATCGATGGCTCAGCTTTCACCATATAGTTTGCGCCGCACACGGAAAATGCGTCGAGGAAAATCCCGATTGGGGGCCGCAGCGCATAAAAAAAGCCGAACACGAAGTCCGGCTTCTTTCTTCGCATAGTCACACCCGTTATTTGGGCAGGGCCTTTTCAAGCTCCGCCAGTTTCTCTGCGGTGACGGTTTGGGCGTGCAAATCGCCGTAAATAACGCGGTATTCGTTATCTGAGACCTTCCACTTCCACCGCCACAGAACCTTATCCACGTCTTTGGGGGTAACGGTCTCTCCGTAGTATGCGCGGTCCTTACTTGCTTGTATAGCCTCATCAATATTCCCCCCCGCCGGTGTGAGCAGTGAAAGAATGCGGAACCTATCGAGGCACCGCATGGGCATTATGGCAACCTTGAGTCTGTTGGTTTTGTCGCCTGCTGATAACCCTTTTAACTCTTCCTTTAATCGCATGGCTGCGGGGGTTTCACTCTTTTCAAGGGCTGGCAGTAGAAATTTTGAAGGGGGCCAAACTCTTATCATATCAACGTAACTCTTTGGATAATTGCCGAGCAACTCGACCCATTGCTTTAGACCCTTGATGGCGTTCTCCTCGTTGATGGCAGGCCACTTGACCACTGTACCGGTATAATTATCTGGTATGACTGGGGGCTCAAATTCCGCCGCATCAACGAGGATATCCCACCGGTAATCGTGTACCACCTGGTGCCAGCGGCCTTCGTTTGACATGGAGTCTTTTTGCGTGTAGTCCTCTTGCGATCTTACAGGTAGGAATGTCTTCACATCCACCCACAACTTGAAGACCCCACTTATGTCCATGTTTGGGCCATTATAAGGGAATCCTGACCAATTGGGATCGGTGGTTTGAAATACTTCGACTTCAATGCCGTCAATGGTTGTCCTGCCCATCCTCTTGTATTTGCATGCCATGAGTTCTTTGAGACTCGCACGCGGATCGCGAACCCAGGTCGCCTCTGGTCTCCGTTCAAGCCAATCATCTTCGAACTCTTCGCTCGCGTATTTCTTAATGTTATGAATGAGTGTAATAAAGGTCTTCTTCTTTGGTAAATCATACGCTTCTCTGAACTTGCTCCATCCCCCGTTGGGATCGAGTTCTTTCGTGTTCGCTTTCGAGCCATATTCTTGTGATTTCAAAGTGGTGGCGCGTCGTACGTAATTGACAGACTTGTTAGGATTCTCCTTGCAGGTGTACGTCCAACTATAATCCGTTTGGAACTCGTAGGCCTTGACTTGTTCGATACGGGCGAGCACGTCCGCGAGGGCAATCCCTGACCCGGTGGTCCGCCAGAGAGATAACCCGATCAAACACGCGATCCCCACGACTGCTGCGGCAGCCAGTTTCGTCAGTGGACTTCTCATAATCTTTCTCCATGTGCTATCTGGCGTAGCCGGTTGGTCTTTCATAGGATGTCGCCGAGCCTGGAGCACGTCCTCGAACATCCGCTCATCGGCGTCCGGATGGATGCGAAGCTCAGCCTTCTTGAACAACTGTCTTATGTCATCTGCGGATTTCATGTTCCACCTTACCATTCAGCAAGGATCGCAGTTTTTCTATGCCGTATCGATATCGGCCTTTGACCGTGTTGACCGAGGCGCTCTGCAGTGTCGCAATCCGGCGAAATGTCATGTCCATTTCCATGTGAAGGCTGATCACCTCGCGCTGTTCGTACGGCAGGCCTTGCAGCGCCCGGCTCAGGAGTGTCAACTGCTCGCCCAGGATCGCCCATTGCAGAGGTCCCCGGTCGCAGGACTGGCGCAAGTCCGCTCCGTCCAGGCTGGTTTCGCCATGCCGATTGCCGTCGCGCCGGCAATTGCGCACCCGATTGATGACACTCGTGGCCAGGTAACTCTTGAGACTGCCGGTCAGCTTGATCCGGTCAGCCGACTGTGCGAAGCTGACAAACACATCATGAACGATGTCCTCGGCCGTAGGCACATCGCCAACGAGCACCACGGCCAGCCGGAGCAGCTCAACCTTGTACTTGTCGTAGATCGGCCGCAAGGCCTCCGGACGGCCCCGCTTGAACCGGAGAATCAGTAGCGTATCCTCGATCATCGTGCACGCTCGTCAGAAGAATGGTCACTCTTCACCCTATTACACACCCAAGTCACGCCTTTGGGTATGGCCCGATGAATATTCGCAGAAGATGCCAACAAAAATCTTTATCTCTCACCAGAATTTGGCTCCACGCGGCAAAAAATGGCGCATTGTTTAGGCAGAGGGAGAGGATGGGGGTGACCGATGAGCCAGATGACCAAAAGCGTCTGTGAGTTGCTGCCGAGCGAAGCGTGTGACCTGTACGCGAGCCCGCCCGAGCCGGTGGGTTCGGGTCCCAAGCAAGAGCAATCGCAAGGGAGGTCCGGTTCTCGGACCTCGCTCAAACGATATCTCCTCGATCCGGTGCTACCCATGCTCACGTTGCTGTCCATGTCGGCGCTCACCGTCGTCCTGCTCGTGACGATCGTGGCGGCGGTGGCCGACATGGACATGCGACTACCGGACAGCTACGTCGACGTCGATCCCTGGACCGGCGTCCCTCTCGGTACGACGAGCGCGTACCATCCGGAGCAGACCGCCTACGCGGATCTCGCCGGACCGCCGGACGACCGGGAATTCCGACCTATCCCATAAGGCGGCGATCCTGTCTAACGGGCGGTCGTGTCGAGCGCGAGGATTCGCCACGCGGTCCATTCCAGCGGGATGGGACCGACATGCAGTTGGGCGGCCGCCAGGACATCCTGCGGCTGGCGCAGCATCGACAGCGGGACGTGGATCAAGATATCGCGACCTAACCGCCGCACCTGGATGTCCTTGCCCGCGACCTTTTGGCCTCCGTCAGAGACACTGTGGGTGAGCTCGCCAATCCCGATATGGAGCTTCGGCATGTCGGCAAACGGTGTGTCGCCGCGATAGCCGAACAAATACACCGAGCAGCCCACCTCTTTCGCCAACGGCCGACTCAGTTGGATCGAGAACACCAGATTCGCGTTCCCGAGGGCGGTCGCCGGTGTTTGCACTCCCCTCTCGTCTTCGATCCGCGCCGACCAGGTCACGGTCCCCACCAGATGCGCCGGCTCCTCTTCGGCAGCGGGTTCCGGGTCCGATGACTCGCGGGAGGCCTCCGGCCGCCCGGCGGTCTGCCGGGATAGCAGGATCGGGGGGAGATCACCGAACAACTCGTTGCGCCGGACAAAGGAGTCGAGGAATTTTGGCGTCGTCTCATACTGGGTACGGAGCGCCGGGACGATACGCGTCCGGATAGGGTACGGCCGTTGCACGCGAGAGCGTACCCGGGACGGGCGGAGCGTGCCCCCAGGCCGAATCCCACATTTTCATCGTGCCGAAGTCCGGATACCCGAGGAATGCGAGATCAGCCGCCGAAACACCCAGGGTCGCATCCGCCGCCAGAGCCTCGCCGTGGCGGATCTCCCCCATGCCCCGAACACCCCGAGGCGTCAGGACCGGCCGCTTCTCGTAACGGAGGAAGGACAACTCATAGAAGTCTCCGTAGGTCAGGAACACGATCCGGACCGGCAGCTTCATCGCGACGGCTTGCTGGATGACACCTCCACAGCCGAGGACCTCATCGTCCGGATGTGGAGCCAGGACCAGCAGGCGATCCATCGAATCGAGTGTTACGCTGGGCCAGGAAGGACCCTCTGCGCGGGTGCACTCTTTCCGGCCAGGCAGGGCAATGATCAGCGCCACAACTACGAGAAATGCGGCGACCAAGATGATCGTCCGTGCACGCACGTCAATCCTCCTTCGTCCATCCATAGACGACCGTCGAGGTCTTCTTTAATCTCCATCCCTCCGGGAGCACCAAGGGCTGCTGTCGCAGCAGGCGAAAGCCTCTCGTCTCGAAAAACCGCCGGCCCGCCTCGTTCTCGCCCCAAGCCACTAGGTGAATGCCCCCCAGATCCTGCTCCAAGACCTGCCGGCGGAAATGCTCGATCAACTGCCGGCCCAAGCCGCGCCCGCGAAAGCCCTGCCGGAGATTGATGTGGAGATGAGCCGGGTAAGTAGCCAAGTCCACTTTGGGCCTTCCTCCGAGCAGAGCCGTGCCCACGAAGGCCGCCAGGAGCCGCCACGTCTCCGCACGCCAAAGAGCCCCCCGGCCCATCGCCCCAGCTACCGCCTTGGGAATGACCTTCCATGCCATCACCCGATCGCACCTGTGGGTATTCAGACAGCCAGTCAGGTATCCGACCACAGTGTCATCACACTCGGCTACCCAGAGTGATTGTGGCTCGTGGTCGGTATAGTACCGCGTCAGGACATCTGCGACGGTCTCATGGTCGTGGAAGTACAGATCGACCGTCCTGCCCTGGTCGGCGGTATTCCAGGAGATCTCCCGAACCGCCTCGCGGTCCTCGGGCCGATACTTGCGAATGATGGCGTGATCGTCCATCGCTGTCTCCCACGCGCTCCCCGGTATTGTTTCCCCTGGCGCGGGGGCGAAAATCCGAAACTCGAAACTCGAAATGCGAGACACGCTCAAAGGTTCGAAACTCAAAACTCGAAACGCCACGTGGCCACGCGCCAGCGTTTCGGTCATTTGTGCTTTGAATCTTGGATTTGTTCCGAATTTCGCCTTTCGTGCTTCGAGGTTCCGTGCCTCGCGACCTACCGCAGGCCCGCGGCAGGCCCCAACCGCTCGGCGCGGCGGCGCTGACCTTCCTTGAGCAGGCGTTTGCGCATGCGGAGCGAACTCGGGCAGACTTCCACCAGTTCATCCTGCTGGATGTACTCGAGCATCGCCTCCAGGCTCAAGATTCGCGCCGGGCGGACCCGGGCGGCCTCATCCTTGCTGGACGTCCGCATGTTCGACATCTGCTTGGCCCGGGCCGCATTGACCACGATATCGTTGTCCTTGCAGTGCTCGCCGATAACCTGGCCCTCGTAGACCTCGTCGCCCGGCCGGATGAAGAACAGGCCCCGTTCGTACAGGGCGTCCAAGGCGTACGCCGTCACGCGGCCCGTCTCGCTCTGAATCATCGCGCCGGCCTGCCGGTCGGGGATCGAGCCCCGCAGCGGCTCGTATTGCTCGAACGTGTGGTGCATGATCGCCCGGCCCTGGGTGGCCGTCAGGATCCGGGCGTTGAGCCCAAAAAGACCCCGCGACGGGATCATGAATTCCATGTGCACGTAGTCGCTGGCGCCGCTCTTGGTGTCCATTCGGAGCAGCTCGCTCCGGCGCGTGCCGATCAGGCTCATGACCGCGCTTTGACAGTCGGCCGGACACTCGATGACCAGACGCTCGACCGGCTCCTGCTTCACGCCGTGCTTCTCCCGGATGATGACTTCGGGCTTGCCCACACAGAGCTCGAAATCCTCCCGTCGCATGTTCTCCAGGAGGATGCCCAGGTGCATCAGGCCCCGGCCGGAAACAACGAATTCGTCTGCGGTCCGCCCCGACTCCACGCGCAGCGCCACGTTCGTCTGAAGCTCCTTGTCGAGCCGGTCGCGGATCTGCAGCGACGTAACGTACCGGCCGTCCCGGCCCGCGAAGGGGCCGTTGTTGACCTGGAAGGTCATGCTCATCGTCGGCTCGTCAATGGCCACGATCGGCAGCGCGCTGGGCTCATCCGGACAGGCGATCGTGTCGCCGATATCGACCGGGTCCAGACCGCCCACGGCGCAGATATCCCCCGCCCAGACTTCATCGGCCCGTTTCTTGGCGATGCCCTGGTACTCGTACAACTGGACCACCTTCTGCTGCGTGTGGTTGCCGTTCCTATCGATCACCGTGATCGGCTGGGCCTGGGTGAGCTTGCCCGCGAAGACCTTGCCGACGGCCACGCGCCCGACATAATCGGAATACTCCAGCGAAGTCACCAGCATTTGCAGGGGCTTGTCCGGATCGGCCTTCGGCGCCGGGATATTGTGGATGATCGCCTCATAGACCGGCTTCATGGTGCGGTTGGGCTTCGACAAATCCATCGTCGCCCAGCCTTCCTTGGCCGAGGCGTAAATCACAGGAAAATCCAGCGAATCATCGTTCGCTTCGAGCTCGACAAACAAGTCGAACACCTCGTTGACCACGTCCTCAGGCCGGGAATCGGGGCGGTCTACCTTGTTGACCACCAGGATCGGCTTGAGCCCGTGCTGCAGGGCCTTGGTCAGTACGAACCGCGTCTGCGGCATCGGCCCGTCGAACGCATCGACGACCAGCAGCACGCCATCGGTCATTTTGAGCACCCGCTCGACCTCGCCACCGAAGTCCGCGTGGCCCGGCGTATCGACGATATTGATCTTGTACTGCCGGCCGTCGCCGTTGCTGTACTGGACGGCGCAGTTCTTGCTGAGGATCGTGATGCCGCGCTCGCGTTCGAGCGGGTTGGAGTCCATGATCAGGCTGTGGTCGCCGCCGGCCATTTTGTCCAACTCCTCCTGCCGGAACATGCCCGACTGGTACAGAAGCTGGTCCACCAGCGTCGTCTTGCCGTGGTCTACATGGGCGATAATCGCCACGTTGCGTACATTTTCTGCGTACATAATCTTCTACTGCCCTGCGATCCTTTTTCCCGTAGTGAGCCCGGAAGGCTCAAGCCGAGGTTGTAGGGTGGGGCTTGCCCCACCGATTCTTCTGCCGTACGGACTCTGGTGGGGCAAGCCCC
>CAYHAJ010000042.1:0-41219 GCA_964354535.1 uncultured Pirellulales bacterium | reverse complement strand
ATCTGCTGATGACGCTGGGATTGCCGAAATGCCATCGGGGGACTCCTTTCCAACACCTCGGCGTCCCTGATATACTCCCGGCACAAAAAAAGAAAGACTCTATCCATCAGAATTGTGACACAGTCTGGCAGCTTGAGCGTGGCACCCAGTCATCCATAGGCCTTGATTACCGAGCTTGTCTGTCAAAACTCATCAGTCACAACCGTCGGAGCGGGTGTCTCCCTGCGCCGGCTTGTACGTTTCCCCGCTGCTCGGGGAGCTAAGTTCTTTTCCGCAGAACGCCCCGGCATGTTTCCGATCCCACGCACGCGCGGTAAGTCTCACAGCACTTGTCGGCCCTGGCCCTGTTGGATCAGCGGGACATACGTCTCCATCTCGGCGCGGGTGCGCGGATCGGTCAGGTCGACGACTGTCCTCTTCTCGTGGGACAGGTACGCCGCCATGATGAGCATGGTGATAAATTGGCCGTATTCCAGGTTGAGCAGGGCGTCGCGGCCCTCTTCGAAGGCTTGCAGCGCATCGAGCCACTCGGCGACGTAGCCGTACAAGGCAGCTTCATCCGGTTGCAGGATCAGCGCGCCCCGGCTGGCTTGTGATTTTTCCAGGGCCAGCTCGCTATCCAGCACGGCCGTGGCGGCGGCATCACTGATGAACATGCTGGCCGGCGAGGCGAGGGAATTCACCGTGTACGAATAACCGGGTCCGAAGGTCTCCATGAGCAGCCGCAGGCCGGGGGCATCGTACATCCACGAGTTGGTGGCCTGGACGACGCTGCGCTGTTGGACTAAACCGCTTCGCGGTAGGATGGCCCTTCGTTAGCTTGGCTCAATAAACACGCCTATCCCCATTCTTCTCCCGCAGACGTTCTTGGATATGCTCCGTGTCAGACACTCCGCAGGTGGGTGTCACGGATCGTTGTTCTGGCACAAGGAGCATTCCCATGAAAGACCTCAAAGACCGCATGATGGAAGACATGAAGCTCAGGAGCCTCGCGCCGGGTACCCAAAAAGGGTATCTGGATGCCATCACGGCGTTGGCCGAGCACTACCACCGCCCGCCCGACCAACTGAGCCAGGAGCAAATTCGAGAGTATCTGCTCTATCTGATCGAGACCCGCAAGTTCGCCAAGAGCACGTTCAAGATTCATCTATCCGCCCTGAAGTTTCTTTATCGACGGACCCTCGGGCGGCCCTGGCCGGTGCTGGAGCTACCGCGCATCAAAACCGAGAAGAAGCTGCCGGTGGTGCTGAGTCGAGAGGAAGTGTGGTCTCTGTTGGATCGGGTTCGCAGACCCCAGGCCCGCATGAGCCTGATCTTGATGTATACCTGTGGTCTGCGGGTTTCTGAGGCCCTACATCTTCGCATCCAGGATATCGATAGCCAGCGGATGGTCGTGTGGGTACGTAGCGGCAAGGGCGATAAGGATCGATCCGTCCCGTTGCCCAAAGAGACGTTGGCCCAACTGCGCGTCTATTGGGCCGAGTACCGGCCGGCCACCTGGCTGTTTCCCACGAAGAACGGCGCGACCACGATTCGCAGCGGCGCGGTACGATGCTGTCTGAAGGCGGCCCTGTGGGAGACCGCCATCCGCAAGAATGTCGGTTGCCACACCCTGCGGCATTCCTATGCGACGCATCTGCTGGAGGCCGGCGTCCCTCTGCGCGCCATTCAGGCCTTGCTCGGGCACCGGAGTCTCAAGACCACGTTCATCTACATGCACCTGACCCAGAGCACCATGGCGGATGTCCAGGCCCAGGTCAACAAGGTGATGACCCGCGGCTGAGGTTCGACTGAACTGCCGTGCTCGAAGTGGCCGATGTCTTGAGGCAGTACGGCCCGGCCTATCTCGAACAGTTCGGCGCTAAGATGCCCGCCAGCCATCGACGGGCCTTCGAGGACATTCTGCGATGCCGCACGGCCGCTTTGGGCGGCCATCTGTACGAAGGCAACGAATGCGGTCGTCAGCATTACTCCTATCACTCCTGTCGTAACCGCAGTTGCCCCAAGTGCCATGCCAGCGACACCCAGATCTGGCTGCAGCAGCGACAGGCCGAGCTCTTGCCGGTGCCGTATTACCATGTGATCTTCACGCTCCCCCAGGAGCTCAGGGGCTTTGCGCGCCTCCACCAGGGGCAGGTCTATGCCCTCCTCATGCAGTCGGCGGCTCATGCGATCCTCAAGCTGGCGGCCGACCCGCATTATGTGGGAGGCCTGGTCGGGGTCATGGCCGTCCTACATACTTGGGGATCCACCCTGGCCTATCACCCACACGTGCATTGCCTGGTGACCGGCGGAGGTGTATCCGCCGATCGGCAAACGTGGCTGCCGGCCAGAGACGACTACCTGGTCCCGGTTGAGGCATTGTCCAAGCTGTTTCGAGGCATCGTCCTCGACCAGATCCGACGGCAGTTCCCCGAGATCAAGCTGCCGTCGTCCCTGGGGCAGAAGGCTTGGGTGGTTCACTGTAAACCGGCCGTCCAGGGCACGGAGAAAGTCCTGGAGTATCTCGGCCGCTACATCCATCGTGTTGCCATCACCAACAGCCGCCTTCTCTCGATCGACGACGGTAAGGTGACCTTTCGGTACAGGGATTCCCGCACGGGTGAAACGAAAACTATGACTCTCGACGCCAACGAGTTCATTCGGCGTTTTCTGCAGCACGTTCTACCGAGCGGGGTCCACAAGGTGCGTTACTAGGGGCTCTGGAGTCCTTCGTACCGCGACCACCTGCACACCTGGCAAGACCGATTGGTAAGGCCCTCCACCAACCACCAACCGCCATCCCGGCTCGATTCGCTTGTTGAGATGGCGTCGCCACCACCAGCGCAGCCCTGTCCGTATTGTAAGACCGGCACGCTCATCTGGATCAGGCGGCTGCCGCCCCAAGGGAGGGTACCCCCGTGATGCCACTCCCTTCCGCCATGTTCCGCGTCCCGTCAGACCTGACTCGTAGGGCTTGGCCCCCCGAGACAGTACCGGTCTGTCCCAACCCCACGAAGACGCCGCATCTCGGCCCTCGATTCCATGCCATTCGCCCGCCATCGTTCCAGACGACGGGGGGATTCCTCTCCTTGAAGGTCCCGTCTCACACTATTCCCGCCCCTCACGAGTAGCAGCCCTCCCCACTAAAGCCCCAAGGCGCCACCACGACGGCGTCCAACCGAGCTTTTGTGTCGGCAGGGCGACACAAAAACTCTTAATTCTTTTTGTCTGCGGGTCCTCGAATTCTATCGCGACGCTCGAATAATCCTCGGCGGGCTTGGTGGAATAGTCGACGCCGCGCTTCTTGAGTTGACTCATCCAGGGCTCTTTGCCCCACTTGAGCAGGGCCATCGTGGCGTTGACCCGCAGAGGCTTGAGGTAATTCACCGGCTTGCCGGAGGGAGTCACCATATACATGCCGCAGGCGATGCTGTGACAGCCCATGTCGCAGCAGACACCGCCGCCTTGCGTGGTCGCATCCCAGAACCACGGCTCGTGCGGACCGCCGTGCTCCTCGGCACTGCGGGCCAGGTGGGCGGCGCCCATCGCCTTTTCGACCTGGGCCAGTTGCGTGCGGGCCTGGACGACCGCCGGCATGTGGATCTGGTTCTCAAAATACGCCGTGGGGACCTTCATCTCCCGGGCAATCCGCACGAGCGTATTCGCTTCGCCGACGTTGCGTGCGAGCGGCTTCTCGATGATGATTCCCCTGAGCTTGGCACCATTTTCGACCGCCGCCGCAATCTCCCGCATCATGGTGACACGGGCGAAGTTCGGGGCAAAGATGCACACGACGTCGACGACTTGAATTAAGTCGGCGATGGAGTCGTACGCCCGGGTGTCGCCCAGATGGTCTTGGCGGGCCGTTTGCGCTAGGGCCTCGGCCCCTTTGAGAGCGTAGACCCCGGCGAACTCGACATTCCGGACCGAACGCAGGGCCCGTTCGTGAAACTTGGCTACAAAACCCGCACCGATCATTCCAATCTTCAACATAGGCCGATCCCCACACAAATTCCCGGTTTGTTGTTTCGAGCCAAGGGACATGCACCCCTCGGGACTCCATCTGGTCCCGTATCTACTGCGAGGGTACGCGAAATGCAAGAACAAAGAATGGCAAAAGGGGCCGATAGGATAGTAGAATCAGAGCCCATGCAGGCGTAACACGTACGCGCGGCGCGCAACTGCACTGGCAGTGGTGATCAGTGGCATAATAGCTGGCAGCGGGCCGTTTTCAGGAGAGCCTTGTGAAACGGGAAATGACGCGACGAGAAGTGATGGGGGCCGGTGTCGTGCTGGCCGGGTGTATGTGTGGCTGCCGGACCGGAGGGGATTTGGCTGCCCCACGGTCTACCTGCTGCGATACGCCGGAGTTGGAGCCGGAGAGCGTGACGTTTGGGTCGGGCGGCTTGACGATTGACCTGCTGAAGGCGCCTTCGCTCCGGGACGTGGGCAGCTCCGCCTACGTGATCGACAAATCCCGCTCGCTTCAGCTCATCGTCGTGCATGCCCAGAAACGGCGCTATTGCGTCCTGTCGCGTCTGTGCACGCACGGCAGACAGGTCGTCAGCTACAATCCCGTGCGCGGCATGCTGCAATGCAACAACTTCAATCATTCCATCTTCGATCTCGATGGCCGCGTCTGGAAAGGCCCGGCTCCAAAACCGCTGACTTCCTATCCCGTCGTGTTCGTCGAAGATGCCCTGGTGGTTTCGCTCTGAGAGGAGATGGCATGTCTCGCAGACCTCTAATGCTGCTCTGCCTGGCCGGCGTGAGTCTTCTGCCGGCCTGCGCCTCCGGCCCCGGCTCGGCAACTTGCCCCTGGCGCAACCCCAAGGATGGGATGACCTTCGTGTGGATCCCCGCCGGCAGCTTCACCGCCCAAGTCCCGGCTGACCCGAACGAAGTTGCGACGCGGGAGGTGACGTTCACCGAGGGCTTTTGGCTGGGACGTACGGAGGTCACCGTGGGGCAGTTCCGCCGATTTGTGAAGCAGACAGGCTGCCTCACCGATGCCGAGAAGGCGGGCAACCGGTTCACCTGGCGCAGTCCCGGCTTCCACCAGGCGGCGCGCCATCCTGTCGTGTATGTCAGCTACCAGGATGCTCTGAGCTACGCCCGGTGGGCGGGCGTGGACCTGCCGCCGGAGGCCGAATGGCTCTATGCCTGCCGGGCCGGCACGACCACCAAGTTCTACTGGGGTGACACCTTGGATGACCGCTACCTTTGGCACCGGTGTAATACGGACGGCACCGGCACTCGCCCCGTGGCCCTCAAGCGGCCCAATACGTGGGGTCTTTACGACATGGTGGGCAATGCCTGGGAGTACTGCAAGACGGGCGATGGGGATCTGTGTTTCGCCCTGCGGGGCGCGTCATGGACCCGCTGCCCGCAATACCGCACGCGCCAGGGGACCCTGACGGGCGATCTCCTGGAGGAAGCCGTTAAGCCACAGTTACAGCGTTGCGACCCCAATCCCAAGTTCCCCCCGTATCCCTGGGACGATGACCGGGGCTTCCGCTGTATCAGACGCATGAGTACGGGAACGAAGTAATGGCCCTCGCGTATCCAGACTGTACGACTCCGGCCGGCAGCGGGCCGAAGGCCCTGGTTCGTAGTGTGCTCGTCAGAGCATAAGAAGATAACGCCTGACGGCGTCACTACAAGCAGGCTGCCCTGGACGCGGTCGCCGGAACAAGGACAAACGAAATGGACTTTGGCGTAACCCCGAAGAAACAGGCGGAACTGGAGGCGCGGATGGCGGCGCTGGGTCTGCGCGAAGCGGACCTCCTGGAGAAGTTCATCCATTCTTCGGGTCCGGGCGGCCAGCGGGTCAACAAGACTGCCAGTTGCGTGTACCTCAAGCACGTGCCGACGGGCCTGGAGGTCAAGATGCAGCAGGAACGCCAGCAACGCCTGAATCGCTATCGCGCCCGCAAGCGCATGTGTGAGCTGCTCGAAGAACAAACGCTCGGCGAGAAAAGCCCCGCAGCCTTGAAGGCTGAGAAGATCCGCAAACAAAAGCAGCGCCGCCGGAGACGCAGCAGCAGTGCATGATATAGTCCGCCCTGTCTCATGCGCTGTCAGTTTGCCAGTCGCCTGTTGAGACGGCCCGTCGGGTCCACCACCAGAACAGGACGCCAATGGCCGCCCCGCCCAAGTGGGCAAAGACGGCCACATCTCCGACCCCCTCCATAATCCACAAGGCGTCAAAGATCTGCATCAACACCCAGAGTGCAAACATGATCCCGACCGGCAAGCGAATCCAGCGAAACCACCAGACGATGCCCACACTGGCCGTTGGGAACCGCAGGCAGTAATAGGCGAGAATGCCGGAGATCCCCCCGCTGGCGCCCACGGACGGCAGCGCAGCACGCGGGTCGAAAAGAATGTGGAGGACATCACCGGCTATGGCGGCCGTTGCCAGAAGCAGCAGGAAGCGGCGTTTTCCCAGCACATCCTCCGCATTGTCGCCAAGGACGACCAGGAAGTAGAGGTTGCCGAGCAGGTGGAAAAGCCCGCCATGCAGGAAGAAGGAGGTGAGGAAGGTCAGGCCGAAATGCCGCCCAAATTCCGCCGGAATCAACCCCCAGTTCTCCACGGCGGCCTTGAGGTCGGTCATGGCGGCGAGACTGATTATCGCGATGACCGCCGCCAGCGACCATGTGACGAGGGGGTGGCTCCGCAGGGGTGTCTCGTTATACTCGATCGGAATTCCGAGCATGGCCAGGGCGAATTGCCACCAGTGGTCGGGAGGGTCTGCCACATCCGTGGCTTGCGATTCCTGCTTCAGAACTTCCAGTTGCGCCAGGGCCAGGGCCTCTTTTGCTTTCGGAGGAAGCGTCTTGTGCGGCGGGACTCTTACCGGGATCTTGGGGAGCGTCTCGAATTCCCGCGTGTCGAACCAGACGCAATGGCAGCCGGTGCAGACGTCGAGGTGCAGCTTCTTGTCTTCGGCCACAAGAATCGGCACTTCCGCCGTCCGTCGGCGGCATGCGGGGCATTTCCGCGTCGTACGGTACTGGCCCGAGCGCGCACGCTGCCAAAGCCGATTCACGATAGGCTGGGGAACGATGTGCCTGAGCACTTCGACGGTCAAGGCCCGGCCCTGACAGGATGGGCATATCCAAGTCAGCCCCAGAGAATGGCTCCGCTGTTTGCTCAATACCGTCTGGCAGCGGGGGCAAGTGAACATCTCAACGCCTCCCTCGCAGAACGCGGTACAGATAGAAGCCCACGAAGATCAACCCCAGCGGCAGCGCGCAACAAACCGAGCCTGCCTGCAGAAGCGGGGCGATTCCCGGGCGATTCACAGCGTGCAGGAGGAGTTGGGCGACCACGACGTAGGCGTTGCCCCAGGCTTCGGAGCGGAAGAAGGCTACGGGCAGTCTCGGATCGCCGATGAAGGGGCGGAGCACCCAGGCCATCTGGATGCCCACGAACGTGTACAGCAGGAACCACACCCATAGTAGTTGCCGATGACGCCGGGAGCGGCGGATCAGGGGACCGTAGTAGCGGCGGACGATGACTTGGGCGGCCATGCTGGCCACCCCGAACATCAGCGCATTGAACAGCAGGGCCAACTGATAATCCCCACTGGAGAGGTACCAAATCACGGTCAGCGGCGCCAGGCTGGCGAGGACGACCGTGACGCAGGACTGGGTCCCGATGACGGCCCGCAATACCCGGCCGAAATCCTCCCGCAAGCCCGCGATGGTATTGATGACGAAGAAGCTGGGCAGGCACAGCAGGAACGTGGCTAGAAGCAGCAGGGGGACCTTGACGCCGGAGTAGAGAAGCTGGTGGAACCGGCCGGGGGCCAGACCGCTGTAGGTTCCCATCACCGCGCCGTAGAAAGGTCCGCAGAGGATGACCAGGATCACCAGCCAGCGCAGCCGGCCCGCCAGGGGGGCTTCGGGCGCAAACACGCCACGTCCGCGCAGAAAGTCATCAATAGCCTGGAACAGGGCACGCATTACCAGCCGAATAGCCTGCCAATCGTTTGGACCACATCCACGAAGATGTTGGCCTCACGATTGCGGAACCATTGGAACGGTATGTCGGGCGAGCCGATGAAGGGACGCAGAATCCAGCCCATCTGGGCGCCGACCAGGGCATAGATGACGACCCATACCCGGAACGTGAGGCGCGCGGTGTTTCTTTCCTGCGCGGAAGGGAGTGTTGATGCCCCTGGAGCCGGTGGGCTCGGGACGCCGCCTCCGTCCGCCAGGGTTGCCGACGGCGGTACGGCGATTCCCGGCGTCTGCGCCTCTTCAAGGCGGGACAGCATCGTGAGCAAGATCTTCAGCCCAATAATCCCTGAGACGCTGAAAAAGAACACGTTCAGGAGCTTCATGAACTCGTAACTGGTGGTGCTCAGCGTAAAGAAGCCGGTGATGGGGCCGAGGGAGGCGAGCACCGCCAGGTTGACGGCGATGGGAACGAGAATCAGGCGAAGGGTGTCGGCTGGTCCCAGGCGCACACCGAACAGGGCACTGAACACATACAGCGAGGGGAACGTGACGACCAGGGTCAGAAAGAACAGGGCCGGGACCTTGATCGCGGTGGCCACCAGTTGTACCGGAGCGGGTGGCGTCCGCGTGGCGACGGCGAACAGCCCCATGAAAATGCCATAGACAATACCGAGCAAAACCGACCCGATGACAAGCGGTTGAAGGCGAATGTGAGAGGTTCCCCGTGCCAACAAGGATAGGTCGGCCTTCCGCCCGCGCAACGCTTCATCCAACTCGCTCAACCAACTGGGTACCATCGCGGCCTCCCTTTCATCTCCACCAACGGTATCGGTCTCATCGACAATCCCGTAGGACGCACTTCATCACGCGCAGGTATACAAGGCCTACCACCGGTCTGCAAGCGGAAAACGGCCCTCAGAATGGCAAAATTCTTGGGCGAACCGAGGGATTCTCTGATCCTAAGGACACATTCCCTCCTCGCACCATAACGTAAGATGGACGAATGATCAGAGGGTTGCCTGCGCCTCAACGGCAGGAAGATTGCCAATCCGACGGTCCTGGTGCAAATCAGTCACGAGAAACTGGATGAGTTGGCGAGAGGGCAAGGACATGATGAACATACTCGTTCTCAATAGCGGCTCCAGCAGCATCAAGTTTCAGCTTTTCGAGATGGGGGACGGGGAACGGCTGCTGATCAAGGGCATTGCCGACAAGATCGGGTTGGCGGATTCCTTCCTGCGCTGTGAGAGGCCGGAGGGTGCGCAAGACCGTCGGCAGATGCCACTGGCCGACCACCGCGCGGCTCTGAATGCAGTTGGCGAGGCGCTACGCGGTTACGCCCGGCTGGAAGAAGCAGCCCACTCGGTCGACGGCGTGGGGCACCGGGTGGTTCACGGGGGAGAGAAGTTCAGTGAGTCGGTCTTGATCGATGACAACGTCATGAGGGTTCTGCGCGAGCTTGTGGATCTGGCGCCGCTGCACAATCCGCCCAACATTTTGGGAATCGAGGTCTGCCGGGAGGTGTTGCCGGGCGTGCCGAATGTCGCGGTCTTTGATACGGCACTCCACCAGACGATGCCGCCGCGGGCCTATCTCTATGGCTTACCTCTGGATCTCTACCGGAAATACGGAATCCGGAAATATGGGTTTCACGGGACCAGCCATGCGTACGTGGCGAGAGAAGCCGCTCAGGCACTCGGTCGGCCGCTCGCGGATCTCAGAATCATCACCTGTCACCTGGGCAACGGCTGTTCCGTCACCGCCTTCGATCGGGGCAGAAGCATCGACACCTCGATGGGTTTCACGCCGCTGGAGGGTCTCGTCATGGGGACCCGCTCGGGAGATCTGGACCCGGCAGTGCCCCTGTACCTGGTGAACGAGCTCGGCATGAAACCCCAGGAGGTGGACGACCTGCTCAATATGGAAAGCGGACTCAAGGGGCTCTGCGGCGAGCGGGACATGCGGGACATCGAAGAACAGGCCCAGCAGGGCAATCCGGCCGCCCAAGCAGCGATTGACGTATTTGTCTACCGCATTCAGAAGTATATCGGGGCCTATACGGCCGCTCTCGGGGGCGTGGATGCCATCGTGTTTACCGCGGGCATCGGCGAAAACAGTCCCTATATTCGCCGCGCGGTCCTGCGTCCGTTTGGATACCTGGGACTGAAAGTCGATGAGGCCAGGAACAACAGGAAGGGCCAGACGGTTCTTTCCGCCGATGATTCCGCTGTGCGTGCCCTCGCCATACCCACCAATGAGGAACTGGTGATCGCGCGGGACACCTATGAACTGATCGGGCAGCATACTCCCGTCGTTTGAAGTCACTGCCAGGAGAGGGGGGTACCCGGCGGGAGAACGACCTTCACCCGTCGCGGCAGGACGTCGACGTCAAAGGCGCTGCGGAACATCGGCTCGCCGTTGACGATAACCCGCAGAAACCTGCTCTTGGAGAGACTCATGTTCATTCTCCCGTTCAAGTCCCGCCGGCCCAGCTCTGATGAGGAACTCATTGTTCCGAACTTCATGCCTATCAAGAAAATACGACAATCGCCCAGGCCCCATCGGTACGGAGCATTAAGGAAAATCCTTATCCGGTACCATGGGGACGGCAACTGAAAGCCCTGGTCTCCCGAGGGATTGCACAACCTGGGTTATCCCCGGAGGTTGTGTTCATGTTGCCTCTCCTCTCATTGGAATCACCGAGAGCGGAGGGGGATATTTTCCGGGATTTTTGCTTGACTGGCGACGACGGACACGTGTAAAGTTGTCTTGATTTGGTTGGGGAGTATGCTTTCATCCCTCAGAAGGGATATTCCCTGACAGAATCGCCGCATCACGTTTCTGGAGTACCGAGGGGACAAAGGAGCAGGACTGTGAGTAGAGGCAAGGTGAAGTGGTTCGATGCGAAGAAGGGTTTCGGTTTCATCACACCCGACGACGGAGGCGAGGACCTGTTTGTGCACTTCTCGAACATTCAGGCCGAAGGTTTCAAGTCGCTTCTGGAAGGTCAACAAGTGGAGTACGTTGTAGGTCAGGGGCGGAAAGGACCCCAGGCGACCCAGGTCCGTCTCGGCTGAGTCGGACGGTCTCAAAGACTGAAGGTCCCGTCGCACGGATGGGACCTTTTTTGTTTGGTAGCTAACAAGTCGTGTCGTGCTCGATCGGTGAATCCCCTTGATGGTCCGCGGTTTGTTTTGCATACTTTGCAGGTAGGCGAGAACAACGGAGTTGGAGCGTCAAGGGGACAACCAGGCGCATTCATCGTGTCTGTTTGTTACTGACCCTGGCGGGTCTGGCGGTCAATTCCGGGGGCTGTCTGGTCGTGGCGGCGGGTGCCGGCGCGGCCGGGACTGTGGCGTACCTGCGGGGCGACCTCGAAACGGAGGAACCCTACAAGCTGGAGGTAGTCTACGCCGCCACGAGGGAAGCCACGAAGCAACTGCAACTATCCGTCCTCGAAGGCAAGACCGAGAAGGACGCCCTCTCGGCAACGATCGTGGCGCGGGACGCCTCAGACAAGCGGGTCACGATCCAACTCAAGGCTCAGACCGAGCAGACCACCAAGGTCTGCATCCGGATCGGCACGTTCGGCGACCAGACGAAATCGCACATGATCTACAATCGGATCCGGGAGAATCTGAAAGCGGCGGGACCGGCGGCGCCGGCGCCCGCCCCAAAGCCCGCGGAGCCGTCTGGGGCGCCACAGTCGCCACCGGCACAGGCGACGCCAGCTTCGCCCGGTCCGGAGCCGTCGGCTGCTTCGCCTCCCCCGGCGGTCGCAAGCCCTCCCGCTCCCCAATAGTGCAGGAGAGTCTACGGTCACGGGCATGATTCCTCGAAGCGCGAGGCGATGGTGGCCGTGGATAGGCAGGACCGTCGATCAACGCGGGGCTGACGCCTGGCCCGACGCAGGAGCCAGAGGAAGGACTCGGTCGCAGCGGGGGCAGTTGACCTTGCTGGCCTTGAAGTCAGGCGGGACCTTGATCTTCAAGCCGCACACGCAGGTGAGGAACAGGAATCCGTTGACTTTCCGCATAATATCGCCCACCCGGTGGATCTGTTTCTGGGTCTTCTCCTGCGGGGTTGCCTCGGCCTGAGTTTGGCGGACCGGGACCTGTTCCTTCGTGATCGCCGCGACGGGAACCGGATTCTTTGCATGACTCACGGCCGCAAAGGCCTGGGCGTAGTCCCTATAGGAAGCGCCCTGTGACATGCTGCGGAGGACCCGGATCCGTTCCGCGATCGGGGGGTGTGTGCTCGTCCAGGCGGAGAGGTCCATCTTCCCACGTTTCTTGAACGGATTCACGATATACATGGGGGCGGTAGCGTCGTTGGCGGCGGCCAACTGCGGTGCGGGATCGGTGGCGATCTTCTCCAAGGCGCTGGCCAGACCCTCGGGATAGCGCGTCAGCCGGGCCGCCCCGGCATCGGCGAGGTACTCCCGTCGCCGGGACACGGCGAAATAGAGCAACTGCGCCATCAACGGGGCGAGAATCGCTGCCACAACCGCAAGGATGAGAAGGACGGCCTGGGCTTGTCCGCCGCCCCGGCTTTCGGAGGAGTAACGCCGGCGGGAGCCGACTGAACCGTGGAACATGCCGCGCAGGAAGACCTGCGAGAGCAGCACCACGCCGCCGAGCATGACGCCGGCCATCATGACGTAGAGGATATCGCGGTGCAGGATGTGACTGATCTCATGAGCGACCACCCCTTGCAGCTCATCCCGATTCAGACGGCCGAGGAGGCCGGCGGTGACGGCGAGAGAGGCCGATTGGGGGCTGCGGCCGGTGGCGAAGGCGTTGGGGGCCGGATCGTTGATGATGTAGATCTTGGGCATGGCCGGCAGGCCCGCCGCGAGCTTCATCTCTTCCACGATGTTGAACAACTGCGGGTGCACCTCGTGGGTGACGGGCCGGGCGTGGCTGGCCGCCAGCAGGATCTGGTCGCCGGAAGAGTAACTGACGAGTGTCAGCACGAGCCAGATCGCCGCCGCGATGCCCACGCCCATCAGGGCGCCTTCGGGGCCAACCACGGCCATGCCAATGATGAGGCCCAACGCCAGCAGTACGCCGGCCATGAGCGTCATCAGGAGGACGGAATCACGTTTATTCGCTCGAATGAGTTCCCACATCAGTCTCGTCTCACCTCGAAATCAACTCGCCGCGCGCAACAACATCCCCTTCATCCCCTTTGCGCGGAGTTCCCGGGAACCGTTCTACAATCAGACCAAGTTCGTCCGTGACGACATAAAAGGAACACCATCAGCACGGCGTCACACGGTTTCCGTGCGCGGTGGACCCTCGGAGAGGTCTCACGCCTCTCACGCAAAGCTGACCTTCGGAGCCTCTCGTTCGGCTGCGGTCTCGACCTCGAAGAAGTCACGCTTCGTGAAGGCGAACATGCCGGCGACCACGTTCGATGGGAACATTTGAATCCTGTTGTTGTAGAACAGGACCTGGTCATTGTAATTCTGCCGGGCGAAGGCGATTTTGTTCTCGGTGCTCGTCAGTTCTTCCTGGAGAGCCAGGAAGTTCTGGTTCGCCTTCAGGTCCGGGTAGTTCTCCACGACCAGCATGAACTTGCTCAAGGCGTCGGCCAACTGGCCTTCCGCCTGGGCGGTCTCGGAGACCGTCTTAGCTCCCATGGCGGCGCTGCGGGCCTTGGTGATGGACTCGAAGGTCTCCCGCTCGTGCTTCATGTAGCCTTTGGCGGTTTCCACCAGGTTGGGAATCAGATCGTGACGGCGTTTCAACTGCACGTCGATCTGCGACCACCCGTTGTCCACCTGGTTGCGCAAACGGACCAGCGAGTTGTAGATGCTGATCACCGCCAAGGCAATCAGTACAATGAGAGCCAAAATTACCAGGAACGCGATCGCTGTCGCTGTCATGCCTGCTCCTTTCTGTCCGACGGACGGTTTCCCTTTCAGGAGGACTTCTTCTTCATCACGAGAGCCACCACGATGAGAACTGCAGCAATGCCCACCAGGATCAAGGTCCAGATACTCATGACTCAGTCCTTTCCAAAATGGCTCCTATTACTCTGACGCGTCTGACGACGAATCCTTCACGCTACGGACCGGGGCTGCCCCTCGTAAGCCAATCGCGCTCGAAACAGGCAAACGTGATTCGCTCGTACGCTTGCTTGTCCCCTGCCTCAAAGAGGCAGGCGATGTCGCCGCTCGGCAGGGCGGCCAGGCAGGAATAGGCCGCCGGACCCGCCCAGAGCACCCGCTGGACCGACCAGGTCTGCCCCTCATCACAGCTCATCCGAACCGTCATGTCCCGCCGCCGGACGATGTCGGCGGGAGCCGGGTTGGAGAAGAGCAGCCGGTTGCAGTCCCCCGGCGGCTGCCTCGTATACCGCAGGAAGCTCGCCTGGCAGACGGGCTCGACCAGCACCGGGTCGTACCGCACCGCCGACCAGGTCATGCCGCCATCCTTGCTCGTCGCGACGGCCCGGGTGTTCTTGACGCGGCCGTAATTCCGCATGTTCATCATGAGCGTGCCATCCGCGAGCTCGACGACCTGGCATTCGTTGACGCCCGGAGAGATCGTGCCGCCGAGCTGCCAGGTCTCGCCATGATCGTCGCTGAAAATCACGTGCGAGCGGTCCCCGGCGGGATCGCCGGGCGAGGGATCGGTGTGATCGCACGGGATCAGCAGGCGGCCTTTCCATTGCCCTTGTTGGAGTTGGATTCCGACCCCCGGACCGGTCGCGTACCACCGCCACTCGGGGCGTTTCACGAACGCGGTGATTTCTTTCGGCTTGGACCACGTCAAGCCATCATCCTCACTGGAGCAGATGAAAGCCCGCCGCGTGTCCCTGCTGGTGCCCGTGTTGATCTCCCGCTCCTCGTCCTGGCCGTGGTTCCAGGTCATCGGCAGCCAGATGACGCCGGTGGTCTGATCGACCGCCGGGCAAGGGTTCCCGCACGTATTGGCCCCGTCATCCCAAACGATCTGATGCCCGCTCCAGGTCCGGCCGCCATCTGTGGATCGCTTCACCAGCAGATCGATATCGCCGGTGTCGGACCGGCCGTTCTTGCGGCCCTCGCAGAAGGCCAGCAACATGCCCTTTCGGGTGACGATCAAGGCGGGAATCCGGTAGGTGTGGTAGCCGTCTGTCCCACTGACGAAAGCCTGGACGGATCGCATTCCTGCCTGCAGATCGGCCGCCGAGGCGGCACCGCAGAGCGCAAGGGCGAGCACCGACATCCATTCGACGGCTATTTGGGCGATTCCGATCCTGTACATGACTTTCGTCCCTCCTGGCCGAACATGTCGGCCAATAGACGCTGGATGCGGCTGTCCTCATCCAATTCGCCCCGCTCCAGGAGATCTGGGAGTTCACCTCTGTCGAACCAGAGGCCGTCGGATCGGCGGCACTTGTCGATGAGGAGCGGCGGCTGCGATGACCCCACGACGATTCGAGCCATCTTCTTACTGCAAATAGGGCACTTGCGAGCGGGGTCGGAGCCGGCGGGAGCCTCTCGAAAGGACTCCAGCAGGCAGTTGGCCCTTTGGGGGTCATCCAGGAGGAACTCGAGTTCGCCCGCATCGAGCCAAATGCCCCCGCAGTTGACGCAATGATCGATCTCCACCTCCGCCAGTTCGAGCGTGATCATGGCGATCTTGCACGTGGGACAGTTCATTTTCGGACTCCGGACGTATTCGTCGCTCTGAACTTCACTATCTCTATCGGTTTGCCGACCGTCATTTCATGACCCCAGAATCCCGCGCTACCGCACGGACGGGCGGCCATCGTTATAGACGCGCAGGTCGCCCCGATATTCAAAGCGCTTCTCTCCTCGCCCGGGTCTTACCACGGCGAACCCCGGGCGATGCGCACTGCAATACCCGAACAGGCGGTTTTCGTCCAGTCGCCAAGAAGATGGTACTCGTGCCGATTGGGCCGGTCAAGCGGCCTCTGGAACGGTGGAACACCGTCCGGTAGTGCCTCGCGGGCCCGAGCCAGAAAAATTACCGATTTTGACATTCTGCCATCTACATCGGCCTCTCCAGAATCGCCTCTTATATCGAGAACCCTTCCCGGGGTGGCCTGTGGTGCGGCGAAGACGCCGAGAGCCGGGAGGGAGGCGTCTTCGCTTTTTCCGTTTTTGTGCCGCTCGTGGTGCGGCGTTTCGGGGTTCGTGGCGACCTCATGTGTACCGCCGCCCGTCACCTATTTGCCCGGTCTCTACTGCCCATTGGACTGCAAAGACCATTTGGCCCCGCCCTCTGCGGCGATACCTTGGATCAGCCGATACCTTCACTTTGCTCTTGACGGAGTAGGGGGACCGGCCTATTATTAGGCGTTTTGCAGGGCGGCCTGTGCCATGAGCGACCGCCTGCCAGGGCAGGACAGAGCCATGATTGTCGATTGCCACACACACGTTCGTTCCTTCGAAGGGGCCGAGGTTTCCGAACACTTGGCCGCCGCCGAGACGGTCGATGCGTGTATCGTGCTGGCCACGCACGACGGGCCGCGGGACGACGTCAACCGGAAATTGGCCCAGTACGTCGATCAGCACCGCGAGAAGATGACCGGCTTTGCGGTCGCGGACCCCACGCAGGACCGCCTGACCGACAGGGCCCTGGCGTCTCTGACGGAGAAACTGGGATTCAAGGGGCTGGTCCTGTACTGCTCGCTCAGCGGTTTTCACCCGGCCCACAGCCAGGCCCTGCGGTTCTACGAGGCGGTGGGAGAGGTCGGACTACCGGTCTTTTTCCACAACGGCAGTCACAACCTCGATCCCCGGGCCGTGTTGGAATACGCGCAACCCTGCCTGCTCGATGACGTGGCGCGGGCGTTTCCCGAGATGAAGATCGTGATTGGGAACATGGGAGTCCCGTTCGTCGAGCAGACGCTGGCCATGATTGCCAAGCACGAGAATGTCTTCGCGGACCTGACGATTCGTCCCAGCAAGATCTGGCAGACCTACAATATCGTGGTGGCGGCCTACGAGCAGGGAGTCATGGACAAGCTCCTGTTCGGTAGCGGCTCACCTCTGGGCAAGGCCAACGAGTGCATGGAAACCCTGCTGGGCTTCAACATGCTTCTGGCCGACACCAAGCTGCCGACGGTCCCGCGCGGCAGCATCCGCAACGTCATCGAGCGTGACTCCCTTGAGCTGCTGGGCATCCGTCCCGCCGCCGCGGGATAGCAGTGATGGGCGTCGCGGCGCAACAACACCCTCCGCGCCGTTTCTCCAAGAAGCCCTGATGAACAACTTCGGTGGTTCTTGGACGCCGCGCCCAAACCTGTTTGCGCAGGCCCTCAGGCCCCACGCCGATATGCTCAACCTGCGCTTGGGCGTGGCACGCACCCATCCTCGGACCCTGATTGCCGATTTCGTCCGGCAAGACTCCTCAGGGAAAGCGCAGCACGAACAGACAAAGGATGACACGCCTGCTTACTTGGGCTTGAACCCTTTGACCCGGTCGCTGGTGTACTTGCCGCAGGCTTTTTCCAGATCCACGTTCGAGATATTGGCCAAGGTACACAGCCAGGCGAACACGTCGGCAAACTCCTCCTCCGTGTTCGCCTTGTCCTCGCCGGAGGCCAGCGCGGTGGCCAGTTCACCGACCTCTTCGATGAACCACAGGAACGTCTTCGGCACGCCCCGGGCCATGTCCGTGGCCTGGTAGCGACGGGCGATCAAGTCCTGAAACTCACGAATCTCCATGGCGTGCGCAGACCTTCACCCTGGGGGGAGGAAACCGTTGGGCCTCTACCTCGACAGCCGCCCAATGCGGCGGGTTGAGCTCTTGTCTACTTGCCGAGCAAGCTGGCCAGTTTCGTCCTCTCGAAGACGCCCTTGGCTTGCGAGATGGCCTTATTGTAGGTCTGCTCCGCCTTGATCGCGTACGCATCCTTGCCGGCCTGGTCGGTGAGATTCAACTCGCCCGTGAGCGGGCCATCCACCGCCTCGATGACTTCGAGCATCGTGATCTTGTTCGCAGGCTTCGCCAAAGAGAATCCGCCGCGCGGTCCGCGCTTGCTGCGCAGCACGTTCGCCCGGACCAGTTGCTGGAGAATCTTCAGGAGGTATTCCAGCGGAATGTCATATTGTTTCGAGATATCCTGTGATAATACGACGCCGTCGCCCTGATTCTTGGCGATATAGCCCACGGCCAGCAACGCGTATCCGGTGGATCTACTGACTCTCATTGCATTCTCCTTCAATAAGGAACAGGTCTATCGTACGTTCGTGGCAACGCGGAACATCGGTGTCTTTCCGGAGCCCCACGCCGCCGGTGAAGGGCAGGTCGACGCGACACGACGCGGATCACCCCACGGCAATATTGGTATTAGTACCTATTGTATCCTGCAAATGGCAACAGTTTTATGGACAAAAATGTTAAAATTGTCAATCTGACGGCAAAATTCCTGAAATTCCCCACCCGGGGGCGGAACGCGGAAGCAAGGAGTTCCGTCCACAAAAGGCTTGACTTCGTGCGTCCCGCCTCTTATCCTGCTCCCTTTCCGTTACTCGTGTTGGGGTATCTCTTATGGCTGCGATTCAGCCGCGGATCAACGTCGAATACACGGATGAGGCCACGATTATCGCTTTTACGGATGAGCGAATCCTCGAGGACATCGACGTGCGCGCCTTGCGGGAAGCGGTGGAATCGGTCGTGGAACAAGCCCCCCGGATCCATTTGGTGCTGGATTTTCGCCATGTGCGGTTCCTGTCTTCCGCTGTCCTGGGTCTGTTGATCCGCATCAGCAAAAGGGTATATGAGCAGGAGGGCGAGTTGCGGCTCTGCAATATCCATCCCGGCATCTATGAGGTTTTCAAAATCACACGGCTGACCAACGTATTTGAGATCTACGAGGACGTCGAGAGCGCGACGCGGAGCTTTTCCGCGCGGCCATGAAGCAGCGCCGGTGGCGGAAGCTTCACACCGCGCGGGTCAGGCTCGCGGGCGACGGCCCCTTGGGGTCGGATGCTCCGGCGCCCGGCGCACCCGCGTAGACGAAAAGGTGTAGCATTATGGCGGCTGAAACGCCGGTTCGATGTTCCGTTGCTGTCGAAAGCAAACCCTCCGCCCTGGAACCGTCCTGCCGGGTCATCCTGGAGGCGCTGGAGGCACGCGGATTCAGTCAGGATGACATTTTTGCCGTTCACTTGGCCTTGGAGGAGGCGTTCTTGAACGCCGTCAAGCATGGCAACCGAATGGACCCGACCAAGAAAGTGACGATCGAGTACGTGGTGGATCCGGAGAAGGTCGAAATCCGCATGACCGACGAAGGGCTCGGGTTCGATCCCGACCGCATACCGGATCCCCGTGTAGGGAAGAACCTCTATCGCCCGGAGGGTCGTGGCCTCCTGTTGATCCGCTCGTACATGCACACCGTGGAGTATAGCGAGCGGGGCAACAGCCTGCGGATGGTCCGGAACAGAAGCCAGCCGAGTGCAAAAGGATAATGTCCGCCGAGAAACCGTGCTCGGGGACTCAGGGGAGGGAGCCCCGCGAGATGCGGCGTCCCATAACTTGGGCGGAACGTCGTTGGTGGGGCCGTAGCCGGGCTGAGGAGGCCGATTCCTTCGTCGGGTCGTCGCAATCACGAAGTTCGCCCTCTGGGTGGCCGAAAATCCTTCTATGCCTCCGGTTGGCACGATCATGATTAAGGAGTCGGCCCGATGGATACATGTGATACGACGTTCTCCGCGACCCACCTGCTCAACGAGCAGATCGCCCGCCAGGTCTTTGAGGTGCTCCCCGAGCGCGGTCCTATCCTCGCCCTGATGGATCGTGACGGCAGCACGTGGCCGAGCCATCCCGAGGAGTTTGCCAAATTGAACCTCAGTGCGACCCTTCTGAAGGAGCTGCGGGCCAAGGTTGATGATGGGGCCGAGCCGGTCATCACGCAGGTGGGCGACACCAGCGTGATCGTGGCGCAACTCGCGACCGATCGGACCAACTGCGGGTACGTCGTCATCGCGCTGGCTTGCCACCGCCCGGAGTCCACCCTGGCGAATATCGATTTGGTCGAAGCCCTGCTCAGTCAGATTACCCTCATTGCCCGACTGATCGAGAGAAGCCGCATGCTGACCAAGTCCCACGTGAATCATTACGCCGTGTATAGCGTCACCGACGCCGCGACGAATTGATCGGCCGCCGCAGGTCTGCCCGGTGTCCAGCTATCCCCAAAGCCGAAGGCCTTGGTTTGCAGTGTGCTCGTGAGACCATACGAGGAAACGCCTTGTAGTGCCCCTGCAAACGAGCTGCGCTTCCTGCGGCCCCCCGGCTATCCGATGACTTTGCGTTTGCCCTGCCGGCAGCTCTTTTTGCGGTTGTATCAGGCAGGGCGGCTGCTATAATGGAAGCGGCGCCTCTTGCGTGCGTTCGCGGGTGTCCACTCAGCCAAGGTGTCCAGGTTCAGGATTTTTGAGTGAAGTTTCAGGTTTTCAGAGAAGGCAAGATCGTTAACGAGTTCACGCTGTCCGGGGTCTATCTGGTGGGCACCGACGGCATCAGCATTCGGCGGGCGAAAATCACCTTTGCGGACGGCTGCATCGAGTGCATCCGGCCGAATCTGGAGACCGCCGGCCTGGCGTTGCTCTGGCCGATCGAAGGGTTTGGCCGCATCCTCCTGCCGACGACCTGTCTGCCGGAGCGGGACCGGCCCTATATCCTCAATGTCGAGCTCGCCCGGGCCAAGCTGATGCAAATCACGAACCGGCGCGAGGATTGGTCGTTTTTCGACAACCTGGAGGGCATGGAGGAAATCTCCAAAGAGTCGCAGGAACTGTTCATCAAGGCGATTCAGAGCATCAAGGACGCTCCGGCGGCCGCGCAGTTGGCCGATTCCGCGCTGCGCAAGGCAACCATCTACTCCGAGAAGCTGGCGGTCCGTCAGGGCAAGTCGATCTTCGACAAGCGACGCAAGAGCCACGGTTTTGGCCGGGGGTGCCTGGGCTGCCGCCTCGATCCCAACCTGATGGCCAAATCGGCGTACCTGGACCGGGCGCTGGAGTATTTCGCCTCGGTAACGCTGCCGATCAACTGGGCCCGGATCGAGCCTCGACAGGGGCATTTCGATTTCTCCCTGATCGACAACTGCATGATGGTGCTGAACCGGCGCAAAGTGGTGATTTCCGCCGGGCCGTTGCTGCATTTCGCCCAGGATCATCTGCCGGACTGGTTGCTTCGTTCCGGCGCCGGTTTCGAGAAGATGCGCGAGCTGGCCTACCAGTTTGTATCCAAGGTGGTCGCGCGGTACGCGCAGGTTGTGCATCGCTGGTACGTCATTAGCGGTCTGAACGCCTTCAATCAGTTCAATTTCAATTTCGAGCAGATCCTGGAGATGACCCGGGCGGCCAACATGGCGGTGCGGGCCGCCGGCAGCCGGGCGATCCGGATTGTCGAGGTCAGCAGTCCCTGGGGCGAATACTATGCAACGACGCCCAACAGCATCCCGCCCTTTGTCTATATGGACATGGTGGTGCAGAGCGGCACGAGCTTCGACGCCTTCGGTTTGCAGATGCGCTTTGGCCGAGACGAGACCGGCATGCACCTGCGGGACATGATGCACATCTCGTCGCTCCTGGACTGTTTCGCCCCGATCGCCAAGCCCCTGTACGTGACCGACGTGGAGATCCCCAGCGAGAACGGCAGGCAGAGGTTCAACCCCGATGTGGCCGGAGTATGGCATCGCAAATGGGACCCGACGCGGCAGAGCCAGTGGCTGGAACGATTCTACAAGATCGCTCTGAGCAAGCCGTATGTGGAAGCGGTGAACTACGGTAGCCTGGCGGACGGCGATGGCGGCGCGATCGCCCACAGCGGTCTGCTCACCGAGACCCTGGAGCCGAAAGAGTCCTTCGGCACGCTCCAGAGACTGTGTCTGTCCATGTTCAAGCGGTGAGATTTCACCGCCGGTCCGGAGGGGACTCGATGGCAGAACAAGAAGCGCCAGATCCGATGGAAGCGGGGCGCGGCGACGCGTTACGGGCTACCCAATCCCTGGCGTTCCTCGTGGGCATGGGCCTTGGTCTAATGCTGTCCTTGGGCTTTGCTGTGGGGACGTTCCAACGTACCGAAAGCTCTCCCGTCATCGGTTGGGGCGAACGGCTCAATCCCAATGAAGCGCCCGCCGCCAGTCTGATGCGACTGCCGCAGATCGGTGCGGCCCGTGCCCGGGCGATTGTCGCCCATCGCGATCACACAGGGACGCAGGCAGGGCGAGTGCCCGTCTTCAAAAAGGCTGATGATCTGCAACAAATCAGGGGTATTGGGCCGGCCATCGTGGAGGACCTGCGACCTTGGCTCCAATTCGACGATCCGCCCCCGGACGGCAGTGAGCCTCCCATGAGATAGTGTGGTCGCGCTGAGACTTGACCCACTCGGCGGATTTGTGCTAAGATACGGTGGATTCAGCGCTTAGGAGGGTGCTTTCCCAGGGCGCTCCTACGGGCGGAGGGAAAACCGCCACGGTGTTCGTGCAAGGGAGGAATGAGTGAGCAGACCTGCCAGGTTTACAGGGCTCGCCGTGATTGCGGTTTGCGTTGGCGCTGTGGTTGTGACCACTGGCCCCGTCGTGGTCTTCGGGGCGAACCTGCAGGCTGGAGCCGTCCCGGTTGTGATTAATGAGGTGCTGGCCTCGAACGGCCGCACACGAGCCGATCCGCAGGGCGAGTATGAGGATTGGGTCGAGTTGTACAATCGGGGCGATACTCCGGTCGATTTGGGGGGCATGTACCTCACGGACGATCCGGCCGAGCCGACCAAATGGCAATTCCCGAAGAATACCCCCGCCCAGACAACGATCCCGGCCCATGGGTATCTGCTGGTCTGGGTGGACGGCGAGGTGGGCGATTCCGGCCTCCATGCGTCGTTCAAGCTCGACGCCTCGGGCGAGAGCGTCGCCCTATTTGACAGTAATGGCCTGACCCTGATCGACAACGTCCCTTTCGATGCCCAAAGGACGGATATCTCGTATGGCCGGTTCCCGAATGGCACGGATACCTGGTCTCTTCTGACCTCTCCTACGCCGGGTACGCAGAACATCAGCATCTACCAGGGCTTTGTCGAGAAGCCGCAGTTCAGTGCCGAGCGTGGTTTCTACGATGCCGAAATCCTCGTTTCCATCACCTGCTCCACACCCGGCGCAACGATTTACTACACCACGGACGGCTCGACACCGCTTCTGGCTACCAGCGGGGTACGGTCCGGCGCTGTCGGCACTCTCTATTCGTCACCGGTCCGTATCGCCAGGACGACCTGTCTGCGGGCGACGGCGATCAAGACCGGGTGGCATCCCTCGCCCGTGGAAACCAACACGTACCTCTTTGTGAAAGATATGATCACGCAATCGCCGACCGGAGCCAAGCCTGGCCCCGTCTGGCCCTCCAGCGGTGTGAACGGCCAGACTCTCGACTATGGCATGGACCCGGACGTCGTGAACGATCCCCGCTACAAGAACCTGATGGATGACGCCTTGCTGGCCATTCCATCTGTCTCCCTCGTGACGGATCTCGCAAATTTCTTTGATCCCCAAAAGGGAATCTACGTCAACGCGACGAGCCTGGGACCCACCTGGGAGCGCCCGGTATCGGTCGAGTTGATCCACCCCGATGGCCAGGACGGTTTCCAGATCGATGCCGGAATGCGCATCCGCGGCGGCTATAGCCGTGCCGACGGCAATCCGAAGCATGCGTTTCGTCTGTTCTTCGATGCTCAGTATGGCGCTCCCAAGCTCCGGTATCCCCTGTTTGGCAAGGAAGGCGTGGGCGAGTTCGAGGCGGTCGATTTGCGGACCAGCCAGAATTATTCTTGGAGCTATGAAGGCGGCACTCGCGACACCTTCGTCCGCGAGGTGTTCTCACGCGACACGCAGCGCGACATGGGCCAGCCGTACACGCGCAGCCGGTATTATCACCTTTACCTCAACGGACAATACTGGGGGCTGTTCCAGACCCAGGAACGATCCGAGGCCTCGTTTGCGGCATCCTACTTCGGCGGGGACAAGGAGGACTATGACGTGATCAAGTCCCGCGGGGGCGGCGGCGAAGGCTATGATATCGAGGCCACGGACGGCACGCTGGACGCCTGGCGACAGCTCTGGGAGGCGGCGGGATCGGGCTTCGACAACGACAGCACCTATTACCGCGTCCAAGGCCTGAATCCCGACGGCACGCGCCATCCGAGCTACCCCAAGCTGCTCGATATCGACAATCTGATCGATTACATGCTCTGCACGTACTATGTGGGCGATCCAGACGGTCCCGTCAGCGCCTGGGCCCGGGTGGCCAACAACTTCTTTGGGATCTACAACCGTATGAATCCGGACGGTTTCAAGTTCTTCCGGCACGACGGGGAGCATTCCCTCTACGGTTTGACAGAGGCCCGCCTCTTCGATGCGACGACGACCGCCGTGGGCAGTGCCTTCAACCAATCCAATCCGCTTTGGATGCACACGCATCTGATCGTCCATCCTGAGTACCGGATGCGTTTCGCCGACCGGGTCTACAAGTACTTCTTCAATGACGGCGTTCTGACGCCGAAGGCATGCACCGACCGCTTCATGGCTCGCGTTCGTCAGGTCGAGATGGCCATTATCGCCGAGTCTGCGCGCTGGGGCGATTCCAAGCGCGCCACGCCCCGCACGAAGGACGACGACTGGCTGCCCGACATCAATGGAATGGTCGCCAACTACTTCCCCGGACGGACCGGCGTTGTCCTCAACCAGTTCAAGACGCAAGGTTGGTGGCCGCACGTCGAGCCGCCCGTCATGAACATACGCGGCGGGTACGTCAATGCCGGCTTTAGCCTTCAGTTGAGTTCCGCCGGCGCAATCTACTACACGCTGGACGGCAGCGACCCGCGTCTGCGAGGCCAAGCCGCCCCGGCAGATTCCGCGATCACTCTCGTGCCGGAGAATGCCCCCAAGCGGGTGCTGGTCCCGACGGGCCCGATCGCTACTACCTGGCGCAGCGGCGGACGTTTCAATGACTCCGCCTGGACCGCCGTCACTACCGGCCCCGGCGGTATCGGTTACGAGCGCAGCTCGGGCTACCAGCAATACCTCAGCATCGACCTGGGTCCGCAGATGTACAACAAGCAGGCGACCTGTTATATCCGTATCCCGTTCACGATGTCGAAGACGACCTTCGAGAACCTGCTGCTCAAGGTACGCTACGACGATGGCTTCATTGCCTACCTGAACGGGACGGAGGTGGCCCGCCGCAACTTCACGGGCGAGCCCCAGTGGAATTCGGTGGGCAGCGCGGACAACCCGGACGCGGCTGCTGTGGTGCAGACGACGATTGATATTTCCTCTTACGTGAATCTCCTGTTACCCGGCGAGAATCTATTGGCTATCCACGGCCTCAATGGAACGCTCGACAGCTCCGATTTCCTGATCTCGGTCGAACTGGTCGCCACGAAAGGAACACCGGGTGGTGCCCTGCCTGCGGGCATTGCTCCCTCGGCTATCCGGTACACGGGGCCGATCGTGCTCTCCAAGAGCGCGTTGGTGAAGGCCCGTGTGCTGAGTGGCTCGACGTGGAGTGCTCTGAATGAGGCGATCTTTGCGGTCGGGCCGGTGGCTGAGAGTCTGCGCATCAGCGAATTGATGTATCATCCGGCCGACACCGGCAATCCCAACGACCCCAATACCGAGTACATCGAGCTGACCAACATTGCCGGCAAAACCATCAACCTCAACCTCGTTCGCTTCACCGATGGGATTGACTACACTTTCCCAAGCTTCGAGCTGCCGGCGGGCGGCTATGGTCTGGTGGTCAAGGATCTGGCCGCCTTCCAGGCCAAGTATGGCTCCAAGTTGCCCGTCGTGGGAGGATATGCGGGTAGTCTCGACAATGGCGGCGAGCACGTCGAGCTGGTGGATGCGGCGGGTACCGTGATCCAGAGCTTCGCGTATGATGATGACTGGTACAAGACCACCGATGGCGGGGGCTATTCCCTGACAGTCAAAGATCCCAAAACCACGAACGCGGACCGTCTCAACGAGAAAGCGGTTTGGAGAGCGAGTACCCAAAAGGGCGGCTCGCCCGGTCGGGCCGGTCCATAGGAGTCTGCGATTTACGATTGATAGTTTAACACTTGTCCGGGTGAGCAGGTCTGTTATTGCCGTGATCGCGATCTGCGTTGGCACGGCCCTTGTGATCCCTTGCCCTTTTGCGGCTTTGGGGGCGAATCCGCAAGCCGGGGCGGTCCCGGTGGTGATCAATGAAGTGCTTGCGGCGAACGGGCGCACGCTGCCCGATCCGCAGGGCGAGTATGATGACTGGATCGAGTTGTACAATCGAGGCGATGCTCCGATCAGTCTCGGGGGGATGTACCTCACGGACGATCCGGCCGAGCCAACCAAATGGCAGTTTCCGAAGAACACCCCCGTGCAGACGACGATCCCGGCGCACGGCTATCTGCTGGTCTGGGCGGACGGCGAGGTAAGCGATCCCGGCCTGCACGCGTCGTTCAAGCTCGACGCCTCGGGCGAGAGCGTTGCCTTGTTCGACCGTGACGGCCTGACCCTGATCGACAGTGTCCATTTCGATGCCCAGAGGACGGATATCTCCTATGGCCGGTTTCCCGGTGGAGCCGACACGTGGTCGCTGTTGGAACCTCCCACACCCGGCACGCGGAACGCGCGCACCTATGAAGGGTACCTGGAAACGCCGCAGATGAGCCCGGGTCACGGCTTCTACAACGGCCCGGTCGCGGTGACGATTACCTGCACTGCCCCCGGCGCCACGATCTATTACACAAGGGATGGAAGTGAGCCATACTTGACTGCCACCAATCGCCCGAGCACAGGGGCGGCGGTATACACCGGACCGGTGCCCATCAGTAAGACCACCTGCCTGCGGGCCACCGCGACACGCGTCGGTTGGAGGGCTTCGCCCATCGGCACGCAAACCTATCTCTTCATCGCCGACGTGGTCAAGCAATGCACGGATGGTCGATCCCCGGGCGGCGGGTGGCCTTCGGGCCCGGTAAACGGCCAGGTCTTTGACTACGCCATGGACCCGGATGTCGTGAATCATCCCCAGTACCGGGACCTTGTGGATGACGCGCTGCTGTCCATCCCCTCGATCTCGCTCGTGACTCCACTGGCCAACCTCGTCGATCCCGCGCGGGGCATCTATGTCCATGCCGGGAGTGAAGGTCGGGACTGGGAGCGTCCCGTCTCGGTGGAGCTGATCCACCCCGACGGCCGCAAGGGCTTCCAGATCGATGTCGGCATCCGCATCCGGGGCGGTTTTAGCCGCGGCAGCAACAATCCCAAGCACTCGTTCCGCCTCTTCTTCCGCAGCGACTACGGGCCGCCGGTGCTGCAATACCCGCTGTTCGACGCGGAAGGGGCGGAGGATTTCGAGAACATCGACCTGCGCACCGCGCAAAACTATGCCTGGAGCCTGTCGTCCTCCAATCCGGGTGAGAAGAACACGTTCGTTCGGGAGGAGTTCTGTCGCGACCTGCAACGCAAGACAGGCCAACCCTACACGCGCAGCCGATACTATCATCTCTACCTCGACGGCCTGTACTGGGGCCTGTACGAAAGCCAGGAGCGATCCGAAGCCTCGTACGCGGCCACGTATTTCGGCGGCGAGCCGGACGATTACGACGTCGTCAAGGCGGACAACTACCGGACTTCTTACACGGATGGCTCTCTCGACGACTGGAACCTGTTGTGGGGCCTGTGCGAGCAGGGTTTCGACACCGATGCGCGGTATTACGCCGTGCAGGGCAAACGACCCGACGGTACCGATGACCCGACCATCCCCGTGCGCGTCGATGTCGTGAATCTCATTGATTACATGCTGGGCATTTTCTACACGGGCAACGATGATGCTCCTGTGACGCTCGGTGGCAACCAGGCCAACAACTTCTTCGCGATCCGCAACCGCCGGCTGGAGGCGCGGGAGGGCTGGAAGTTCTTCGCCTACGACAACGAGCACTCTCTGGGGGTTATGCGTGGCGTTTCCGACGACCGCACCGGTCCTGTCTCCGCCGGTCAGACGCGCGAGCACTTCAACCCGCAATGGCTGCACCAGAAGCTGATGGTGCAACCGGAATACCGCATGCTCTTCGCCGACCGCACGCACAAGCACTTCTTCAACGGCGGCGTCATGACGCCGGAGAAAGCCATCGCGCTGTGCCTGACCCGCGCGAATCAGATTGACCTGGCCATCATTGCCGAGTCTGCCCGCTGGGGTGACCAGCGGCCTGCGCGGGTGAACAATCCCTACACGAAGGCGGATTGGTGGAAGGAGGTCAATGGCTACCTGATTGGCACCTTCTTCCCCGTGCGCACCCAGATTGTCCTCGACCAGTTCCGCAACCGGGGGCTCTACCCCCAGGTCACGGCACCGGTGTTTCAGATCAACGGCTCGTATCGGCATGGGGGGCAAGTCGCGACGGGGGACACCCTTTCCATGACCGGTGGTAACACGATCTGGTACACGCTCGACGGCTCCGACCCGCGTTTGCGCACCCAGGCCGTCGCGTCGGGCCCGTCGACGACGCTCGTGCCCGAGAATGCCCCCAAGCGCGTGCTGGTTCCGACAGGTCCGGTCCTTGCCACCTGGCGCGGTGGGGGACGGTTCGAGGATTCTACCTGGACCCCCGTAACCACCGGTCCCGGCGGGATCGGTTATGAGCGCAGCACCGGCTATCAGGAGTACCTCAGTCTCGACCTCGGCGCGCAGATGTACAACAAGCAAGCCACTTGCTACATCCGCATTCCGTTCACGGCGCCGAACACGACGTTCTCAACCCTGCTGCTCAAGGTGCGCTATGACGACGGTTTCATCGCCTATCTCAACGGGACGGAGGTGGCCCGGCGCAACTTCACGGGCACTCCCCAATGGAATTCCGCCGCCAGCACGGACAACCCGGATGCGGCCGCCGTGGTGCAGACCACGATCGACATCTCCACGTATCTGAATCTCCTTCCGCCCGGCACCAATCTGCTGGCCATCCACGGACTCAATGGGACCATCGACAGCTCCGATTTCCTGATCTCGGTCGAACTGGCCGCGACGCAAGGGGCGTCAGTCAGCACCGCGCCGGCCGGCATTGCCGCCTCGGCCATTCGGTACGCAGGACCGATCAAGGTCTCCAGGAGCACCGTGGTCAAAGCCCGAACCCTCAGCGGCAGCACCTGGAGTGCCCTGAACGAGGCGGTCTTTGCCGTCGGACCGGTAACCCAGAGCCTGCGTCTCAGCGAATTGATGTACCATCCGGCCGAGACCGGCAATCCCGACGACCCTAACACCGAGTACATTGAGCTGACCAACATCGGCAATCAGACCATTAACCTTAATCTGGTCCGGTTCATCGACGGGATCGACTACACCTTCTCCGGCTTCGAGCTACCGCCGGATAGTTATTGTCTGGTGGTCAAGGATCTGGCCGCCTTCCAGGCAAGGTACGGCTCCAAGCTGCCGGTGATCGGAGAATATGCGGGCAGTCTCAACAATGGCGGCGAGCGGATCGAATTGGCCGATGCGGTAGGCACGATCATCCAGAGCTTCACGTACGACGACACGTGGTATAGAACCACCGATGGCGGGGGTTATTCTCTGACGGTCCAAGCCCCCAAGATAACCGACGCGCCTAGCCTTAACGAGAAAGCGGCTTGGAAAGCGAGTGCCCAGAAAGGCGGCTCGCCGGGCCGCGCCGGCCCATAGGAATTTACGATTTACGATTTAGGATGGATCATCTAAGATATGTCTTGGCGGCCAGGCCAGAGAGAATCATAAATAGCAAATCGTAAATCTAAGAACGGATTCGGAGCCTATGGCTGATTGGGAAATCAATAGACCGCTGGGGCAGTGTTGCGGCAGCGGCAGAAAGATAGAATTTGGCGAGGATTACTACGCGGCCCTGGTGGAGACCGAGCAGGGACTTCAGCGGCGCGATTTCAGCGGCGAGTACTGGGAGCAGGCTAAGCCGCCGGTCTACTGTTTCTGGAAGACGAAGCTGGCGGCCCCGGACGAGAAGAAGCGGCTCTTCGTCAGCGATGACATGCTGATGGCGTTTTTCGAGCGGCTGGCCCCTGAAACGGAGGCCGAGAAAGTGAACTTCCGCTTTGTGCTGGCCCTCGTCCTGATGCGCAAACGCCGACTGAAATACGATTCCACGAGAGTGGACGCCGCCCGCGAGCTTTGGCGCCTCCGCGTGGCGGGGGACAAGGACCTAGTCGAGGTGGTCAATCCCCACCTCGATGAGAACCAGATTGAGACACTGACCTCCCAAATCGGCCAAATTCTGCAGGCAGACCTATGAGAGAAAATCCGAAATCCGAAATTCGAGATTCGAAACGGCTTCAGCGTATGTCATTGCGAGCGAAGCGAAGCAATCTCCGACCCGGTGGATTGAGATTGCTTCGTCGCTGCGCTCCTCGCAATGACGTGAACGGGGCTCGGCCCGGCATCGCGTTTCGGTCATTTGTGCTTGGGATTTTAGATTTGTTTGGGATTTGGTGCTTCGAATTTCGAATTGGCGCTCTCGGGACGGTCGGTTTGGGGATTCTGCTGGCTGGTAGTTGTGCCACCACACGGCCCGAGCCATTGCGCGTTTGTCCGGGCAAGGCGACGGTGGCCGAAGCCCTCCAGACGTTGGCGGCACGGGCGGCGCGGGCGAGTCCGTTGCGGGCGAACGGCCAAGCCATCCTCACCTATCATGTGCCGAATAAGAGAAGGGTCGAGCGGCACAATGTGCCCATAGAACTGCGGTTCGCCCCGCCGGCGGATATCTTTATCCAGGGCAGCATCGCCGTGGACCCCAGGGCGGTGATCATGGGTTCGAACGAACGGGATTTCTGGCTGGCCCTGCGCCCCAAAGAGATCAGCAGCTATTACCTCGGCCAATGGCGGGAGGTGGGGGATTTCGAGGGGTTGATGATGAGCCCGCGAATCGTGCTCGAGGCCATGGGGCTCGTGGCGGAACCGGCCGCCGCTGTGGATGAGACACAGTGGACCCTGAAATACGAGAGGCCTTGTGACGTCCTGATCCGGCGGGATTCGACCGGCCGCATGGTGAAACGCCTTTACATTTATGCGTGTGACTACTCGGTCCGCAGGATTGAGTATTTCGATGGGCGCGGAAAGGTCGTGGCGGTCGCACAGTTGCGCAACTACAAACCGGTAGAGGAGGGCACCGGCTCGTCCACCGCCAAGGAGCGAGTAAGAGAGCCCTTCGACGTGCCGACCCGGATCGACATTGTAGCGACAGGGCCGGAAGGCCAGAAGGACTCCGTCGTGATGGATATCCGCTCCGTGACAACGACGCGGTTCAATGAGCGGCAACGGCAGTCCTTCTTCAATCCGCCGCCGGCCGACAGGTATGAGAACATTTACCATTGGGAAGACGGCCAGTGGGTGCCGGAGCAGTAGGGGAGACAGATGGTTGGACGGGATTTGAGAGCCAGGATTCAAGAAGGTCTGTTCGTGCTGGACGGGGCGATGGGAACGCAGCTCTTCGCCCGCGGCGCCGAGCCGGGCAAGTGCAACGACCGGCTCAACGTCGAATCACCCGATATGGTGACAGAGATTCATCGCGCGTACCTGGATGCCGGTAGTGATGCCATTCTGACGAACACCTTCGGCGCCAACCGTTATGCGCTGGCGCGACATGGGTGTGCCGACAAGGTCGCCGAGATTAACAAGGCAGGCGCCGAGGTGGCGAGAAAAGCGGCGGGGGACGCTCGCTACGTGCTGGGTGACATCGGGCCAACCGGCGATTTCCTGGAGCCGCTGGGGACATTACGGGCCGAGCAGGTCCGGGAGGCGTTCGCCGAGCAGGTGCGGGGGTTGCGGGAGGGCGGCGTAGACGGCTTTCTGATCGAGACGATGACGGCGCTCGATGAGTTGGCCCTTGCGATCGAGGCGGCACGGTCGGCCGGTGGCGGTCTGCCGGTCCTGGCCTCCCTGTCGTTTGACAAGGGCGGGGCTGGCTTTCGGACGATGATGGGTGTAGAGGTCCCGACGGCCGTAGCGAAGATGATCGCACTGGGTGCGGACGCCGTGGGGTTCAACTGCGGCACGGCTACTCTTGATGAGTACGTCGAGTTGGCGAAAGCCTACGCAGCCGCGGCGAAATCCTCCGGCAAGAAGGTCCAGGTCTTCGCCGAGCCCAACGCCGGCAAGCCCGAATTGGTGGACGGGCAGGCGGTGTATCGCGTCACACCCCAGGAATTCGCGGCCGCCTGCCGAAGAATCCTCGACAGCGGCATTCATATCCTCGGTGGCTGCTGCGGTACCGGCCCGGAGCACATTCAGGCGGTCGCGGCCCTGAAACGGGGATGATACTATGAGGCCAAGAAGGTGAGAGGGTAAGAAGGCCAGAGAAAGGGCACTCGTTTCTCGTACCTTCTCTCCTTCTTACGTTCTCCCCTTCTCATCCTCTGGTCGTTCAGGACGTCTCGATCTCCTCGTCATTTCCCGACGCCAGTTCGTCTTCCTCCTCCGTCTCCGGCGCGTGCCAGCGACCGTGGACCAGATACAGAGCCTCCAGGAGCAATTGCTCCGTGCCGACGGAGACCTTGCTCATGTCGTCGGGCTGATCCTCCGCCTCGAGCAGATTGTGGCTGGACAGGAAGTCCGTCAAAAACATGATGGCATCGGCGCACTCATCGAAGCTCAACTTGCCTCGATATGACGAATCATCGGCCAAACCGGCGGTATGGGGCACATAGCTCCCAAACTCCGGCTCATAGCGCAATTCAATTTCCAGCTTGATGTTCGGATGTTCCATGAACAGGTCTCCTTAGAATAGCGGCAGATCGTAACCGGATGGGGGCAACCTGTAAAGGGGCTGCTCTTGAGAGAATGGGCTCTCCTTGGACACCCTCTACGATTTCGGCCGGGCTGCAAACCACCGTGGGAACCACTCGACGGCGGCTTTCTGGGCGGCGGGAGGGTAGTCGTAGTCGCCCGCGTACCAGGGATAACGGACGCGTTCGGGACAGCCCAAGACGTCGTAGACCTGTTTGGCCGCCGGGTAGTTCTCCTCTTCCATGGGCCGGCGCTCGCCGACGGCTTGGCCGCACAGGAAGGGCCGAGGCGCGATCAAGGCGGTGAATTCGCAGAACGTCACCGGCAGGGGCAAGGTGTGGTCGAGCACGTAGGGCCGCAGGGCGGGCATGGATTGGCTGTCGCTGCCGCCAATGGTCACCGCCTCCGCACCATCAAGCACCTGCGAGAACTCGACCTCGGCGTACTGAAGGGCAGTCGTGAACTCCAGCACACCTCCCAACGGTCCCTGGATGCGCCGGGTGCCGTGAGTGAGCTCTGGGATCGTATGCCATTTTCGCGCAGCAGTCGGCGACCATGCCGCCAGGTGGAGGCGGTGGCATGATGGGTGATGGAACGGGGGCATGATGAACGGCGGGATGATGGGCAACATGGGTTGTTCCGGGTGCGGCACCATGATGCAGGCGGCGGTGGCTGCCACGAACGATGGTGGTGTGATCGTGGCGGCCGCCGGCAAGCTGATCAAGTACGATGCTGCCCTCGAGAAGGTGGGCGAGGTGGAGATCGACGTCGACTGGAATGCCGT
Source organism: uncultured Pirellulales bacterium (assembly GCA_964354535.1). Classification (GTDB taxonomy): domain Bacteria; phylum Planctomycetota; class Phycisphaerae; order Sedimentisphaerales; family Anaerobacaceae; genus PLanc-01. The sequence goes on along the minus strand of CAYHAJ010000042.1, from coordinate 7,726 downwards.
GAACTCCAAGACGCAGCCAACGACGCAGAACTGTCCCATGAGGCAGATGATGAAATAGCGGAATCGCGCGCGGCCGCGCGGAAAACCGATCTCACAGTCCGATGGGTGCCAGGGCCGAGCGGGCCAGGGCACCCATTTTTCATGACGCGGAACGCGGGGGGACGCCCGGGTGGGTGGGACGGGGGACTATCGTTCGGCTTCTTCCTTGTGGAGTCGGGTTGGGGGCGGACGTACATGGCTGTACCGGCCTGCAAGGAGGTGCAGCGTGAACAGACGACAGGCGGTCGCCCTCATTCAAAGCGTTGAGCATTCTGAGGCTGTAGGCAATCTTGTGTCATCATTTCAGCCAACCACCGCTTTCGAGGCGGGCGGACCTGCGTAAGCTGAAATCGGGGAGTCGGCAAATCGCTTACGGCGGATGGGCTTCCCGCAGTCCATCGAACGGCAGGATGTTATGCCCGACTCGATTCGTACGCGGGTGCGGTTTCTGTCACATCTACGAGACCGCCCTGAGCCAGCGGCGTGTCAGGGCACGAATGCTTTTGAGTGCTTGCAGGAAAGGAAGGTGTCACCATGAGACGATGGTTGGTAGTGTCGATCTTGCTGATTGCGGTTGCCTCGACGGCAGCGTCGGCCCAGGAACAACAGCAATCCTATCCGCCTCAGAGTGGCGGGTACGGCCAGGGCGGGACGCAGAGCGGCGGGGGTATGACGCAGGGGGGTGGCGGTATGATGGGGGGCGGCATGGGACGTGGTATGATGCACGGTCCGGGGGGCGGGCCCTGCCTGGGCGGTATCGTTGCCTGTGCCTCCATGGTGATGCCGCAACTGACGGCCACCAGCGACGGCGGCGTCGTAATCGCCGTGGGTGGCAAGCTGGTCAAGTATGACGCCGCACTCAGGAAAGTCGCGGAGACGAACATCAACATTGACTGGACCCAGGTGCAGCAGCGAATCGAGCAGATGATCCAGAATTGCCCGATGCACCGGGGCATGATGCAGATGCCCCAGCAGCGCGGGCGGGCACCAGGGCAGTACCAGGGACCACCGCAACCGCAGTTCCGACGGCAACCGCAAGGGCAGTTCCAAGGGCAGCCGCAAAGCCAGTTCCAGGGGCAGCAATAGCTCCTTAGCTTCATCGTCGCGAGCAATGGATTGCCGGAGCACCGCGCGTCGATCAGGTAGCGACGACGGATGAGTCGGCCCCTGCATTGGATTGGTGGGATGATCGGGGCGTCTTCCGCAAACGCGAAGGCGCCCCTGATTCTGACAATCTCCAGGCCGGGTGGGAAGGGGACGTCATGGCAAAGAAGGTCAAGGACCCGGTTTGCGGGATGGAGGTCGACACGAACAAAGCCGTTACTCTGGAGAAGGACGGCCAAATCTACTATTTCTGCAGCGAGCACTGCAAGAGGCAATTCCAGGCTCAGGGCGGCCGAGTCCCCGAGCATCAAACACCTGCAAGCCACGACGTCCATGCCGTTCCTGACAAGAAGGAACGCTGGGCAGCCCACGCCGCACACGGGCCTCATACAGGAGGGCACGGGGGACATCACGCCCACATGGTCGCGGATTTCCAGCGACGATTTTGGATATCCCTCGTTATGACTGTGCCGATCGTGATCCTATCGCCCATGGTCCAGGAGATGCTCGGTTTCACCTTGTCCTTTCCGGGGGATCGGTGGGTGCTGTTTGCCCTCTCCAGCTTCGTTTACTTCTATGGCGGGTGGCCGTTTCTCAAAGGGCTTGTGGATGAGGTGCGGGACTGGTTGCCGGGCATGATGACCCTGATTGGCATCGCCATCACCGTGGCTTATGTGTACAGCAGTCTGGTCGTCTTCGGCGTGCCGGGGCAGATCTTCTTCTGGGAATTGGCCACCCTGATCGACATCATGCTGTTGGGGCACTGGATTGAGATGCGGTCGGTGATGGGGGCGTCCAAAGCCCTGGAGGGACTGGCCCGGCTGATGCCCAGTGAGGCCCACCTGGTCCGGGAAGACGGATCCGTCTTGGATGTCCAACTGGACGAGTTGCAGACGGGGCAAAGGGTCCTGGTCCGGCCCGGTGAACGAGTCCCGGCCGACGGCCGAATCGTCGAGGGGGAGAGCGAGATGGACGAATCGATGCTCACGGGCGAATCCCGACCGGTCGTTCGGAAGGCGACCGACCGGGTGATCGGCGGGTCCGTCAACGGCACCGGCTCGCTCACCATCGAGGTGGCCCGAACGGGCGCGGAATCCTACCTGGCCCAGGTCGTAAAGCTTGTAGAGCAGGCGGGAGCGAGTAAATCCCGTGCGCAAGGGCTGGCGGACCGTGCCGCATTCGCGCTGACGATCATCGCGTTGGCCGGCGGTTTTCTTACGCTCGCGGTCTGGCTGGCCCTGGGCCAGAGGATGGCTTTTGCCGTAGAGCGAATGGTCACGGTCATGGTGATCACCTGTCCTCATGCCTTGGGGCTGGCGGTGCCCCTGGTGGTGGCAATGATCACCGCGCTCTCGGCCCGCAACGGCCTGCTGGTCCGTCAGAGAACGCCCGTCGGCTGAACACCATCGTTTTCGACAAGACGGGGACCCTCACGAAAGGCGAGTTCGGCGGTCAGTGATGTCATCCGTCTGGGCGACTGGAGCGAGGACCAGTTGCTGCAAAAAGCGGCTTCCATCGAGCAGAACTCGGAACACACGATCGCCCGAGGCATTGTGCGCCGGGCGCAGGAGGCCGGCCTGGAGTTGGCCCCGGTCTCGGATTTCCTCGCCCTGCCGGGCCGAGGGGCGAAAGCGAAGGTCCAGGGCCTGGAAGTCCTCGTCGGCAACCTGCGGATCTTGGAGACGGCCGGCGCCGATGGGGCGGCCATGCCCGAGGTGGGGCGGGTTACCTCCCAGGGAAAGACCGTCGTGCTGGTCGTCTCGGGCGGCAAGGTCCAGGGTCTGATCGCCTTGGCCGACCTTATCCGGGCTGAGTCCGCGGAAGCGGTTCGCATGCTCAAGGACCTTGGCCTGGAGGTTGCCATGATCACGGGCGACAACGAGCCCACCGCCCGGTACGTGGCGGAACAGCTTAGGCTAAATACGTATTTTGCTGAGGTGTTGCCCGACCAGAAATCGGAGAAGATCAAAGGGCTTCAGAGGCAGGGTAAGAGAGTCGGCATGGTAGGCGACGGCGTGAACGATGCCCCCGCGCTGGCCCAAGCCGATGTCGGGATTGCGATCGGCGCGGGGACGGATGTGGCGATGGAAACCGCCGACGTCATCCTGGTCGAAAGCGATCCCCGGGATGTGGCCGACGTGATCGCGTTGTCGCGTCTGGCCTACCGCAAGATGGTCGAGAACCTGCTATGGGCTACCGGCTACAACGTGGTCGCGATTCCGGTCGCGGCCGGAGTGTTGTACCACTACGGCGTGGTGTTGTCGCCGGCGGCGGGAGCCGTACTCATGTCGCTGAGCACGGTGATCGTGGCAGTGAACGCCCGGCTGATTTCCTACGGGAAGAAGGGACGAACCGGCGAATCATCGCCACCGACCAGGTGAGAAATGGATAGCAGCCTCCTGATTAGCGCCGGGGACCTATACTGTTGGGTGGATGCACTCATCGAGCAGTTCGAGGTGCTGGGACCCGTGGCCGCCCGGAGGGGGCAGAACACCTTTGCCCCGCTCGACAGCAGTGAAGAACTCGACCTGACCTATTGGAGCACGATGACGAGCCCACGCTGCTTTATCTATCCCTCCGTGCAGCAACTATTCAGGATCGACCGTGAGACCAATGCCTATACGGCGGTCGATCCGGGACCCGCCCGCACACAATTGATCTTTGCCATTCACCCGTGCGACATGCATGCGATCACGGTCTTGGATCGGGTCTTCCTGGGCTCCTCCCAGGATTTCTACTATGCGAAGCGGCGTCGTGCGACCTATGCCGTGGTGCTCAACTGCAATCAGGCCTGCGACAAGGGTTTCTGCCCTTCCATGCGCACGGGTCCGTTTCTGTGGCTCCAGGACGGATTCGACGTGGTGATGACGGCGCTCGACGGCGAATACCTGCTCGAAGCCGGGTCGGATCGGGGGCACAAGCTGATGGAGACCGCGCCGGGTCTGAAAAAAGCCGGCCGGATCCGAATGCATGAAAGAAACAGGCTCGAGCAGCAGGCAACGGAGTCGTTCACCAAGACGTTGGACACTGAGGGTCTGCCGGAGCTGCTGATGAAGACCTTCGAGCACCCCGTGTACAAAGAGGTGGCCGATGACCGGTGCCTCGGGTGCAGCAACTGCGTGCTCGTTTGTCCGACGTGCTTTTGCTACAAGGTGGTGGATCGGTCGGACCTCGGTTTGCGGATGATCGAGCGAAGCCGCCAGTGGGACGCCTGCCAGGACTATGGGTTTGCCGAGGTGCATGACGGCAACTTCCGCCAGCCGCAACAGGCCCGACTGCGGCAGTTCATGACGCACAAGCTATGCACCTGGCTCGAGCAATATGGTTGCTTCGGCTGCATCGGGTGTGGCCGTTGCATGACCTGGTGTCCCACGGGCATTGACATTACCGACATGGCCAAGGAGATTCAGCGCAATCCGACGCGGAGATTGGAGTAGAATCGGGGAAATCCAATATTCCAAATACCAAATCCGAAACGGTTTCAAAATCCAAGATCGCAAATCTAAAACGGGTCATGGCCCGGCAGTGCGTTTCGGTCTTTGGAATTTGGTGCTTTGAATCTGTTTCGGATTTGGAATTTGCGTTCGGGCAATGGATAAGGAAAGCGACAACCTGTTGCTGCCGGAGTTGGCCCGGGTCGAGGAGAAGATCCCGGAGACCGCCGATACCATGTCCCTGCGGTTATCCCGCGCCGACGCGCGACCTTTGGCGTATCGTCCCGGCCAATTCAACATGCTCGGCCTGCCCGGCCTCAAGGAGGCGCCGTTCTCGTTCAGTTCCTTGGATGGCGACGGTACGTTCGTCCACACGATTCGGGCCGCCGGCAACGTGGTTTCCGCCTTGTATCGTCTCCATCCGGGCGATCCCCTGGCTTTCCGGGGGCCGTTTGGCGCGGGCTGGCCCTTCCATAAGGCCCAGGACAAGAACCTGATCCTGGTGGCTGGCGGCATCGGCATGGCGCCGCTCCGGCCCGTGGTGGAGTACGTACGGCGGAACCGAGACCGCTTCCGTGAGGTCTATCTGCTCTATGGCGCGAAGACCTCGGATGACCTCCTGTACCGCCAAGAGTTGTCCCAATGGAATGAAGTCGTGGACGTCCTGCTGGCTGCCGACCACGTGCGCAGCAAACTGCCCCTGCCGGTGCAGGAGGGAGTCGTCACGAAGCTGCTGCCCCGTATACACGCGGCCCTGGAGGAGACGATCACGTTCATGTGTGGGCCCCAGGTGATGATGAAGTTCGCGGCGGGGGGGCTGATTCTCGATGGTCAGTTGCCCGAGGACATCTACGTATCCCTGGAACGCCGGATGGAGTGCGGTGTGGCCCAGTGTGGGCATTGCCAGGTTGGCGCCAAGTTTGTCTGCAAGGATGGACCGGTCTTCGCCTTGGCCGATATCAAGCGTTTTCAGGATACACTGCTATGAGCGACAGCAAACCCAGAATCGGGGTTTTCAAGTATAGCTGCTGTGCGGGCTGCGAATTCCAACTGATCTTCTTTCAAGAGCACGTGCTGGAAACCCTGGGCAAGGTGGATATCGTGTACTGCCGGATGCTCCAGTCCGGCGGGGTTGAGGAAGGACCGTTCGATGTGGCCCTGATCGAAGGGACCATCACGGAGCCGTGGCAGGTCGAGCAGTTGTGCAAAATCCGCAGCGTTAGCAAGTATGTGATCCCGATCGGCTCCTGCGCGGTCTGCGGCGGGGTGCCCGCCATCAAAAACAACGAGCAGGAGTATCCGATTCAAAACCGGGTCTACGAAGACACGTCGAGAATCACGTCCATCCGGGCGCACTCGATCGACCAGTACGTGCCGGTGGACGGCTACATCAAAGGCTGCCCGATGGGTGAGCGCGACTTGGCGGAGTGTATTACGTCGCTACTCTTGGACAAGCGGCCGGAGTTCATCCAGTATCCCGTGTGCATCGAATGCAAGCTCCGGTACAACAGCTGCGTGCTGGTCGCCTACAACTGGCCCTGCATGGGGCCGGTGACGAATGGCGGCTGCGGGGCCCTGTGTCCCTCGCACGATCGGGAGTGCTACGGATGCTGGGGGCCCGTGAAGAACGCCCATGCTAGGGCCCTGGCCAATCGGTTCGCCAAGATGGGACTCAGTGAAGAAGATATCTTCCGGCGGTTTACAGAATTCGGGGAACCCACGCTGGAGTGGAAGCCCGGGCAGGTGCGACGGTGGGACGTAGTACGAAAATAGAGGTCGATTACCTGGCGCGAGTGGAGGGCGAGACGGCGCTGACCATCGAACTGGACGGCGCGCCGTTTGTGCAACTGAAGATCTTCGAGCCGCCGCGATTCTTCGAGGGCTTCCTGGTCGGCCGCAAATATGACGAGGTCGGCGATATTGTCTCGCGCATCTGCGGGATCTGCCCGATCTCCCACATGGCTACCGCGATTCTGGCCGTCGAGAAGGCGACGGGAATCCAGGTCAGCGAACAGACGACCGTCCTGCGTCACCTCTTCTCCGTCAGCCAAATCCTGGCCAGCCACCTGGTTCATCTGTACGCCCTGGCCATGCCGGACTACTACGGCTATCCCGGCATCACGGGCATGCAGGAGCAATTCGGCGATAGAATCGCCCGGTATATCCGCATGAAGAACGTGGTCAACCGGCTCAGCGGCCTGATCGGGGGCCGGGCCCTCCATCCGGTGACACATCTGCCGGGGGGCTTCACCTCGATTCCCAATCCCCGGGAGTTTGGCGAGGTCCGGGAGCAACTGAAATCCCTTCGCGCCGACGCCGAGCAGGTGGTCCGCGACGTGGCGGACTTCCAATTCCCCGACTTCTATGCCCCGTGCGAGCACGTGGCGTTGAACCGTGCCGAGCAATACGCGATCAACGAAGGCCGAATCGTCTCCGACCGGGGACTGGACATTTCCATAGATGACTACGATGTCCATTTCCAGGAAGCGGAGGTTCCCTATGCCTTTGCGAAGCAGTCCACCATCGCCGGCCGGGGCATCTTTCGCGTCGGGGCTCTGGCGCGATTGAACAACAAGTTCGGCAATCTTCAGGATCGTACTCAATCCTTGGCGGTTCAGGTGGGTTTTCAGCACCCGCACAGCAATCCCTTCTACAACAATCTGGCCCAGAGCCTGGAGGTGGTGGATGGGATCGAGCAGTGCATCCAGATCCTGGAAACCACGAAGTTCCAGGAGGAAGATATCCACTCCAGCCCGGAGCCGGGGGAAGGCGGGGCGGCGACGGAAGCCCCGCGCGGCCTGCTCTACCACTGGTACAAGATCAACCGCAAGGGCGTTGTCGAGCAGGCCAAGATCGTCACCCCGACCTCCCACAACTTCCTGGTGATCGAACGGGACCTGAAGGAATTGGTCGCGGAGCACCGGGACCGCGAGCCCGAGAAGCTCAAGCTCCTGTGCGCGCAGCTCGTACGGGCGTATGATCCGTGCTTCTCCTGCTCCGTGCACTGAGGACACGGGTACCCCCCGCGGGTTTTCGAAGGATCGCCTAAGAAGGTGTTTGAGAAGCCGGTTTATCGTGGCATGGGCATCTTGCCCATGAGTCGCAGGGCCATCTCCGCCCTGCAAATTCCTCGATTCTCCACGGGCGAG
>CAYHAJ010000041.1:0-43533 GCA_964354535.1 uncultured Pirellulales bacterium | reverse complement strand
GGCTTGACGCCTGCCTTGGCCAGCTCCGGCTCGAGGATCTCCATCGCCATCTTCATCCACCGGGCCGCAATCCCGACCTCCCGACTGTTTATCTCGTTGTTCTTGAAGCGGGCGCCCACGACGTCCATCCCTGCGATCAGGCCCTGGTCGAGAATCTCCTTGGGGGCCATCTTGTCCTTCAGGGCCGCCTTCGTGACGTTCACCGCCGTCGCCTGATCCCCACGGATCACCGCTTCCGCCAATGCCTTCAGATCTGCCATTTCTCAACACCTCACATCAGTAGCCGTTTTTGTCCTTCTGATATGTCCAAGGCCCAATTCTACTGCCTCCCGCCCCCGCGACAAGAAAAAATCGGGGCCGTGGAGCGCGGATTGTGGACGACGTAGATTTGCTCGCCCGGCGGGAGGTGCGCGCAGGGCAAGGGCAAAGTCGTTTGCGAGGACCACCCATACGTCATTGCGAGCGAAGCGAAGCAATCTCCCACCCTGGGAGTCAAGATTGCTTCCTCGCGGCGCTCCTTGCCATGACATCCACGGGAGCTGCCAAACGGCCTTGCGTTGGGTGGCAGCGGCAAGCGCGGCTTGCCGATGGTTTGCCCCATTCGCCATCGGCAAAACCTTCGGCCTTGCCGCGGCCACCCACCTTCGTGGCTGAGGGCCGCCCCAGGTCAAGAATGCCAGGGATTGGGGAGGTTTGCAGCAAGTTTGGTCGTGCTACCCTTGTCATGTTGCCGAAGACGCCGTGCGTTGACTTGGCTGCGCATGGTGCGTAGACTGGGTGAACACGACTTCGACAGGGAATGATCGATGCGCGAAAGGAATCATAGGCACGAGCGGGGGGGACATGAGGATCACGGGCACGAGCTGGATCTGCGCGTGGTCTCACGCCGGCGCCTCTGGTGGGCGATGGCCATCATTTTGATCTTTCTCGTCATCGAAGTGGTCGGCGGCCTGATCACCGGCAGTCTGGCCCTGCTGGCGGACGCGGGCCACATGCTGACGGACCTGCTGGCCCTGGCGATGGCGGTCTTCGTCGGATACCTGGCTGAGCGCCCGGCCACGCCGGAACGGACCTTCGGCTTCCTGCGGGCGGAGGTCATTGGGGCGTTCATCAACGGGGCGACCTTGATCCTGGTCGTCGGCCTGGTCTTTCGGGAGGCGATCGGCCGATTTCTGCACCCGCCGGAGGTGGAAGGGGTGGGCATGCTGGCCGTGGCCTTCGCGGGCCTGCTGGCCAATCTGACCAGTGCCTGGGTACTTTCGGGCAGCCGCAAGGAGAACATCAACATCGAAGGAGCGTTCGTGCACATGCTGGCCGACACGCTCGGCTCCCTCGGAGCGGTGGTGGCCGGCGTCGTCATTCTGGCGACCGGCTGGATGCCCGCCGATCCGCTGGCGAGCATCCTGATCGGCCTGCTGATTCTCTGGAGCAGTATCGGTCTGCTGCGGCGGACGCTCGCCATCCTGATCCAGGCCACGCCGCCGCACCTGGACTTCCACGAGATCCAGGCGGCCTTGGAGGCTAACGAGCACGTTACCGCGGTCCATGACCTGCACATCTGGTCGGTGACTTCGGGCTTTCCCGTCCTGACGGCCCACATCTGGCTCAAGCCGATGTGCAGCGATCCCGCCTGCTGGCAGCAATGCCTGCGCGACCTGCAAGGCACGCTGCGCGAGCGATTCGGGATCGATCACGCCACGCTGCAACTCGAGCCGGCCGGAACCTTTAGAATTGATGATTGATGATTGATGATTTGCGGGCCTTTCGGTGAGAGCCAGCCTCAAGCACGCGCGCTTGTAGTGACGCCGTCAGGCGTTTCCTTTTCTATGCCCTTACAGGCACACTACGAACCGGGACCGGCCGAGAATTCCAAATTCCAAGCACCAAATCCCAAACAAATCCCAAGTTCAAAATCTCAATGACCGAAACGCCGGCGCCGGTTCGTGGACCCGTTTTGAATTTTGGATTTTGTACATTCGAGTTTATTTCGGATTGCCCGAATGGCGCGGGGCAACGGGAAGTTGTCGTGCTTCGAATTTCGGATTTCCGCAACTCGCGGCTCAGCCGAGGGGAAACAGGACGAAAATGACGATGTCCCAGACGGTGTGGCTGACGGCGTTGAGGAACATGGACCGGTAGCGCAAATAGAGCCAGCCCCAGAAGGCCCCGCACACGCCGGCAGCCAGGACAAGGATCGGATTGCCGGTAGTCACGTGAATTGACGCGTAGATAGCCGTCGCCAAGAGCCAGCCGGACCACGGGCCCAGAGTGTCTTGGAGTCGCCTCTGCAGGAAGCCGCGCCAGAACAACTCCTCGCCGGGGCCGATGACGAATACCATGAGCAGGGCGATCCGTAAAGCGGGGGCCCCACCCTTGAACGCGTAGACCGCGGAAATGTCGTGGGCCGCACCGGCCAGCAGGTAACGAGTGGCCTTGTCCCCGAGCCAGAAGACGGCGTAGAGGACGCCGGCCGACGCCATCGCCAGCACGGCTTTGCGCGCCGGATGGTCTCTCAGATCGGACGCCAGCTCACGTCGCCATGGCACATCCGCCCACGACACGAGGGCCAGAAGGACCAGCAGATTGGCCGTCATCCACCACCAGAAGTCGAAAGGGCCTATGCCCTGCGTAAGGAACAGGGGGACGAAAAGGGCCAGTGCCAGCAGAAGAAGTTTCCAGTGTAAAGTCTCAAGTTTCAAGTACGAAGGCCTCTGACTTCAAACTTCACACTTCAAACTTCACACTTAATCAGGGCGTGCAGGCCCAGGGCCACGAGGCACAGCAGTCCGAATAGAAGGTTCAACTGGGCCGTGGCGCCGTCCAGGGCCGCAAAGGCCTGGCTCGTTTGCGGGTCGTGGCGCCGCGCGCCGGTTCGGACCAGCCGGATCGCCAGAGGCAGGGCCAGCAGAGTAACGAGAAAGGTCATGGGCATCCGGGGCGAGAGGGCCGTGACGTGCGTCAAGAGCACCAGCAGGGCGATGATGGTGAAGGGCGCGAACAGAAGCGCTCGTTGATAGGTTTGCGATCCGGCGTCCCCGAGGCAACTGGCGACGGTGCGAATCCTGCCGTCGGTATCATAGCAGATGTCGCGCCAATTGTTCGAGTGGAGAATCGCGATGACCAAGAGCGACATGGGAACGGCCCAGACGGCCGGCACCCAGGACAAATGACCTGTCTGCACCGTCCAGGCGCCAAGAGAGCCGAGAACGCCGAAATTCAGGAACACCGCGAGATCGCCGAGCGCATGATACTTCAGGGGCCAGGGCCCCCAAGTGTAGAGGATCGCACAAAGGACGCCGACGGCGCCCAGATAGAGGATCGGAAGGCCGATCCGGCTGACGATGTAGAAGCCGATCGCGGACCCGATGAGAAGGCAGATTGCCGCTGCACCCAGCGCCTGCCGCGGGGTGATCCAGCCCCGGACCACGGCGCCGCTCGCCGGGTTGACCTGCTTGTCGATGCCGTTGCGATAGTCGTAGACGTCGTTGAGCATGTTGGCCCCGACCTGCAACAGGGCCATGCCCACGAAAGACAGCAGGAACAAGACAAAATCAAAAGGCGCGCCGCCAATGGTGACCGCCAAAAGGGTTCCGAAGGCCACAGACATGGTAGACGCCGGCAGGGCCCAGACCCGCCCGGCGGTTAGACAAAGCTTGGCCCAGGGCACCGCGTTCTTCCCGTGCCCACCTGTGTCCGAATTCCCGTGCGATTCACGCATACCTACCTCGAATGTACGTCCAAGCGATTCTGCTCTGAATTCCTACTACATAGCTCATGTTGTTCTCCTCGTCAAGGTGCTGTCGGTGAAGTCTGCATGCCACGGATAGTCGGCCTACCTCAAAGCCTGTCGCACGATTTGATACCACACATGACGACTTGTTGTGACGGCGGATCGTAAAGAATCCCCGCTGAAAATGCGCGAATGATGGCTTTTCGTCGAAATCCGTTGACAAGCACCGCAACACGCACCTATGATGCGCAACTCATTTAGGCGGCAATCGAAGTGGTTTCAGAACATTGAGCACGCGGAAATCATACATAGATACGGCGAGAGCATGGGGCACAGGAGATGGTGTGCTCCCTTTCCGCACTGATACCCCGGTGGTCGAGGGTGTTGGGGGGCCCCCAACGCGCTGCCTCGCGTGTGAGAACCCTTTTGTCTTAGGGAAATTTGCCTATGAGTGACTACATTGTTCTGGTCAAGCAGGTTCCGGATGTCTCGCAGATCACGGACAATGCCTTCGACCCGGAAACGGGCACGCTTGTCCGTTCGCGGCTGGCCAGCGTGATCAATGAGCTGGACGCGCAGGCTTTGGCGTTCGCCCGGTATATGAAGATGATCAGCGGCGACGCCAAGGCCCGCCTGGTCGCGCTGACGATGGGACCGCCGATGGCGGATGAGGTGCTGCGGTACAGCCTGGCCCGGGCGGCGGATCAGGTCGTCCTGCTGACCGACCGGGCGCTGGGCGGCGCCGATACGGTGGCGACCGCCAACCCGTTGGCCTGTGCGATCCGCCGGATCACGAAGGAACTGCTCCAGTGCGGCGACGACTATATCGTGGTTTCCGGCATGCAGTCGGTCGATGGCGATACGGCCCAGGTGCCGGCGCAGATCGCCGAGGAGCTCAAGCTGCCCTGCATCGCCTACGTGACCGCCGCGGAATATAAGAATAAGCGATTTGAATTCACTCGCATTATCAGCGGTGGCAGCCAGACCGTGGCGGCCCGGAAGCTGCCGGCCGTCGTCACGGTAGCCAAATACGAATACCCGCTCTTCGCGAGCTTGGCCGGGACCCGTTGGGCGGCCAAGGCCCCGATGGTCAAGTGGGGCGCCGATGACATCAAGGCCCCGCTGATCGGTGCCAAGGGCTCCAAAACGGCGGTGATTCGCGTCTTCCCGCCGGGCAAGAGCACCCGCAAGTGCAAGCAGGTCCACGACGCGGCCGAGCTCGCCCGGATCATGGCTGAGAGCTTCAAAAAGGGCGACGACCAGGGTGCGGCGGCAGGCAAGAAAGAGGATGGCAGATACCTTCTCCCGAAGAAGCGTACGAATCTCTTGGAGCGCCGGTGGGAAGCCACGGCCAAAGAACAGGAAGACTTCAACCTGCTCGCCAAGACCCTGAAGGGCTTGAACCTGGGCGACGTCAATCAGGTCGATGAAGCGGCCCAGGAGAAGATCCTGGCGGCGACCGGCGTGAGTTTCCAGAAGAAGGCTTTGGAGGATATGCTGGCCGGGATCAAGGTCACCGAGCCGGCCTTCCACGGCGAGGTCTGGGTGGTCGCCGAGCACAGCGAAGGCGAGGTCCACCCGGCTACGTTTGAGCTGACGGGCAAGGCCCGGGCGCTGGCCGATTCGCTCGAAACCAAGGTGGGCGTCTGTCTCGCCGGCGCGAATGTAGCGCACATGGCGAAAGAGCTGATCGCCGCCGGCGCCGACAACGTCTATGCCATCGAGCATGAGTTGCTCAAGGAATTCGACCCGACGGCTTATCGCAAGGCGATTGCCGACGCGATCGATAAATATGTGCCGCAAATTGTGCTGTACGCCGCGACGCCGCAAGGGCGGATGCTGGCCCCGATGGTGTCGTACCGGACCGGTTGCGGCCTGACGGCCGACTGCACGGGTCTCGACATCCGCGACAGCTCGCGCAAAGGCGAGATCGGTCTGTTGCTCCAGACCCGTCCGGCTCTCGGCGGCAACGTCATGGCGACCATTCGTACGAAAGGCTCCAAGTCGCAGATGGCGACGGCCCGGCCCGGCGTGATGAAACGCCTGCCGGCCGACCCCTCCCGCAAGGGCAAGATTGTCGAGCACAAGGTTGAGCTGACCGAGGACGATGTCAGCCTGGAAATCATCAGGACCGAGCTGGGCCACGGGCAGTTCAACCTGCACGCCGATGCCATCGTCTCCGGCGGCAAGGGCATGCAGAGCCGCGACAACTACGAAAAGCTCCTCGGCAGCCTGATGGGTGCCTTGGGCAAGAAGCTCGACACCGCGGTCGAGCGCGGCGCTTCCCGCGCGGCGGTCGAACAGGGCTTCATCGAGCGCATCCACCAAGTCGGCCAAACGGGAACGTCCATCGGTCCGAAGCTCTACGTCGCCCTGGGCATCTCCGGCGCGATCCAGCACATGATCGGCGTCGCGAACACCCAGACGATCGTCGCCATCAACAGCGACCCGAACGCCCCGATTTTCAAGCAGTGCGACTACTATATCGTTGGCGCCGTCGAGGATGTCGTGCCGCAGTTGGCCGAGGCGCTGCAGAATATATGAAATGATGTTTGATTTTTGAAGCAAATCGAGAATCAACAATCAAACTGAAGGAATAGAACGTGCCGAACTACAGCGAATACAGCAAAGTATCGGTCTTGGTCGTGGGCGCCGGCCCGGCGGGCCTGTCCACCGCGATTCAACTGAAGGTCCTCAAGCCCGATCTCGACGTGTGCGTGATCGACAAGGCCCTGGATTTGGGCAATCACAACCTCTCGGGGGCGGTGCTGGAGAAAGAGCCGCTGAGCACGCTGCTCGACGCCGCCAAACCGGGCTGGCGCGAGACCGACGAGGCCAAGCAGGTCCTCGCCAACGTGATCGACAAGGACGACATCATGTTCCTGGCCTGCCCCAAAAGCGCGATCGGGATCTTCCCCATGATCAAGATGGCCCGCTCGTTCGGCCTGGGCTTCGGCCAGATGATCCATTATGGCGACTACTCCGTCTCCATTAGCCGCTTGACGAAGTGGCTGGGTGGAATCGCCAAGGGCATGGGCATCGAGGTCCTGACCGGGTTCGCCGCCGATCACGTCGTCTTCGATGGCGAGAGCTTGGCCGCGGGCGTCAAGCTCGTCGATCAGGGGGTCAACAAGGAAGGCCACAAACAGCCGAACTACGTTGAAGGTGAGACGATCCAGGCGAAATTCGTTGTGCTGGCGGAAGGTTGCGATGGCCTGGTCACCGAGCGGTTCGTGGAGAAGGGTGGCCTGAAGCGCCAGTCGCCCCAGCTTTTCTCGCTCGGCGTCAAAGAGCTGATCAAAGTCACGCCGGAGCAGTACAACAAGTTTACGCGCGGCCGGGTCGTGCACGCGATGGGCTATCCGATCTGGACGCCGGTCCGCGGGCCCGGCATGTTCGGCGGCGGCATCGTCTACGCCGGCGAGCAGGACCATCTGGCGGTCGGCATGATCGTCGGCCTCGACTGGAAATATCACGACTTCAACACGCAGGATGCCCTCGTGCGGTTCAAAGAGCACAAGTTCGTCAAGCAGTTCATCGAAGGTGGCACGGTCGTCGAAGCCGGCGCCAAGATGATTCCGGAAGGCGGCTGGTACGCGGTCCCGCGCGATCCGCAGACCAACAGCATCGGCAAAGGCAACGTGATGATCCTCGGCGACAGCGCCGGCTTCGTCAACATGCTCAAGATCAAGGGCCTGCACAACGCCATCGACTCCGGCATGCAGGCAGCCCAGGCCATTATCGCGTCACTCGACCACCCCAACACCGCCGCCGAGAAGTACACGGCCGGGGTCGAGCAGTCGAACATCGCCAAGGAGATGAAGCTGGCGCAGAATTTCCGCCAGACGGTTGCGAAGTTCGGTCCGCTGCAGGGCATGCCGCTATCGGTCCTGGGCGGTTGGCTGCCGAAGTTCCATGTCGAGAAAGACTACGAGATGATGACGACCCCCTCGTATCGCCTCAAGCCGAAGATGAGCTTCGACAAAGACACCTTCACGGCGGTCGCCGCTACGGCCCACCGCGAGGAGCAGCCGTCGCACCTGACGATTTGCGACCCGACGATCTGCACGACGAAATGCCTGCCGGTCTTCAAGGCTCCGTGCATCACATTCTGTCCGGCGGGCGTCTACGAGGCGATTCACGGCCAGCCCAAACCGGCTAATCCCTCGAACTGCCTGCACTGCAAGACCTGCCAGCGCAAGTGTCCCTTCGACAACATCCGCTGGACCGCCCCCGAGGGCGGCGGCGGCCCCCGCTACAAACGCATGTAACCGACCCGGCGAGGCCCCCGCGGACCTCGCCGGGATTCTATCTCACGTCGATCGATCCGTACGGCCGTCCTGCGCCCGTCTATTCCTTTGCCCCGTGCTTGCGCAGGATTTCAGCGATCTCATTCTTGGCTGCCTTGGCTTCAGCGGTCAGGGGCGTCTGTCTGGGCTGGCCCGACATGTTCTCGTCGCCTACGCCTTCGGCATACGACAGAGGGTTTCTTCCGGAATAGTCTCTTGCGTTCGCATCAGCCCCTCGGCTCAGGAGCAGTTCGGCGACCGCCTTGCGGCCCGTATCTGCGGCAAAGTGCAAAGGCGTCGCGCCTTCCTCGTTTTCCCTGATGTCAGGATTGGCGCCTTTGTCGAGAAGCAATCGTGTCAAGTCCACATTCCCACCCGCGTAATGCAGGAGCGACCAGTCCCAGCGGTCCTTGGCATTGGGATTCGCGCCGTGATCCAGAAGCAGCTTAAGCATGCTTAGTTTGAGAACATCCCGCGGTTCAGTTGCGTTCGGATATCCGCTCCAGAGGGCCTCCAGCGCGGGAGCATCATCGTCGCCCCAGGCCTTGGAGTTGACATTTGCACCCTTTTGGATAAAGAGCTCTGCCAAGTCTTTGTAGCCGTGCATACACATGCAGTAGAGCAGTACATCGATGTCAGAAAGGGCGGCCCCCTTGTGAATGAGAAGTTGGATTACCTCTCTACTGCCGGAGCGGGCTGCGCAAACCAAAGGCGTCTCCTTTCTTCTTTCCGATACCCTGTTGATGTCAGCGTCGTATTCGATGAGGAGTTGCGCTATGTCTTTATTCTTGTTCCGGGCGGCATAGTGCAGCGCCGTTTCTCCTTGCGGGTCCTTGGCGTCCACATCGGCCTTGCTTGCCAACAGGAATTTCACCAAGTCCTTGTTATTTCCTCGGGCGGCCAAGTGGAGAGGTGTCAGTCCGCTCTTGCTTCCGTCATTGACACGTGCCCCTTTATTGATGAGCAGCTCCGCCACTTCTCTGGACCCTCCGTCAATCGCGTAGTGCAGCGGTGTCCCCGGCCCTTCGGCCACCACGCCGGCATTGACGGAGGCGCCTTGGTTGATGAGGAATTCAGCGATCTGGCGCTGACCTGCCCCTGCCGCGGCGTGCAGAGGCGTCAGTTGACATCCGTCCCGCGCGTCAACGCTGATGCCTTTCTCCAGATAACTCTTCACTCTATCCAACTCGCCCAGGTAAGCTGCCAATTGTACGGTGGCGACTTCGGCGCCCTTGGATATCAACAGGTTGACGGTGCCCTTACGATTTCGCGTTACGGCAACTGACGCCGGTGTATCGCCACGAACATCCTTGGCGTTCACGTCGGCGCCTTTGGAGATAAGTATGTCTACCAGAGTGTTATTGCCAGTGCCAGCGGTGTGATGGAGAGCCGTCCGGCCGTCCGACCGGGCATCGTTAACCTGGGCCCCCCGGCTCAAAAGGAACTCCACGGCCTCGGCATGCCCGCCCATCATGGCCCAGTGAAGAGGTGTCGTACCATCCGCTGCCTTTACCTTGATGTCTGCACCTTTGCCCAAGAGAAGCTCTATCGTGCTTCTGCGACCACCTCCGGCGGCCGTGTGAAGGGGCGTACAGCCTCTCTTGTCTTTGGCATGGATGTCTGCGCCGTTTGCCAAAAGGGACTCCACCAGATCATCACGTTTTCGGCGCCCCGTGGCCGCCGCCGCAGAGTGCAGCGGTGTCCGACCTTCCTCATTGCTGGCTTTTACATCAGCGCCCTTGGCGATCAGCAACTCCAGTAGATTGCCGCCCCGGGCGCTAGCCGCAATGTGCAAAGGCGTATTACCTGCCTTGTCCCTTGCATTGATGCTAGCACCCTTGGCGAGGAGCAACTCGGGCACAGATCTCGAGCCAAAACCAACAGCCAGGTGTAGGGGAGTCTGACCTGACCTCTCTATTTCGTCGATCTTTGCTCCTTGGGCGAGGAGCACTTCGGCCACCTCCTTCCGGCCGGACCAAGCCGCAGAGTGCAGAGGGGTCCAGCCCCCCTCGTCTTTGGCATTGACATCCGCTCCTTGGGCGATGAGCTTCTGGACCTGCTCCAGGTTACCATCCGCCGCGGCCTGGTGCAGCGATGGGGCGGGTTTTCCCGGCGGTTGGGCGGGAGCCTCGGACAGCACGGGTCGGGTTTGGGCGAAGGCCACGCCAAGGGCGATGCAGAGCACGACCACACCCAGCGCCAAGGCCCAGCGCACGCCCGCGCAGGGATTACCGCAGGCGTCGCCCAGGATGCGGCGGACCCGGTGGGACAATCCGGTTCGGCTGGAGACCACGGCCGGCCAGAAGGCCATTTGCTTTTGCGGCCGGAACCGCAGCAGCGCCTCCGCGTAGTCTTCCGAGGACTGCCCGGAGGCGACCACCCAGTCGTCGCAGGCTTGTTCGCCCAGTCGGATCAGGAATCTTCTCGCCAGCCACATCAGCGGATTCCAGGGCAACAGGCTCGCCATCAATTCGGCAATCAGCCCCGTGAGGTGATCCCGGCGTCGGCAGTGCGCCAACTCATGGGCTACCACGCCCGTCCACTCGAGCGCGGGTTGTCCCGGAGCACGCGGTATCAGCAGAACAGGAGGATGCGTCCAGCACCAGACCACCGGGCTGTGAATCCGGTCACTCGCGCGGATCTGAAGTCCGGTGGCAAGGCGCAGGCGGGAGGCGGTGCGTTCGGTGGCCTGCTGAATCTCTTCGCACCCCGAGCGCTGGGCCTGTCGTATCAGGCGGTCCCCATACACGAACGTGGCGACCAGCCGGGCTACCAGCAGAAGCGTTGCCGCCAGCCACGCCGACAGCAGGATGGCCCGCCACGGAATGCCGCCCGGGACTGAGAGACTCCGTTCTGGCCCCGGGTCGGTGACGGGCCGAGAAACGTCAGTCGCCGGTGGAGTAGCCGCTGGTTTCTGTGCCAGGAGCGCGGGCGGGGGGAGCAGCACCTCTGCTGACTCCTCCGCTGTGGCTGGGAAAACGCCGAGGTGACCGTGCCGAACTGCGGCAGTCAGAAATGGCACCAGAGCGGTGGCCATCATGGCCACCAGCAGCGCCGCGTAGGCCCGGGAGGGGCGCCGCCGCAACCACCAGCCGGCCGCCAGCCCCAGCGCCAGGAAAACCACGCTTTGCCACAGACACTCCCACAACGACAGATCTCGCAGGATTAGCTCACGCATCATTCTCTTCTCTCCTTTCGTTTCTTGTCGATCAGTCTCTGAAGTTCCTGCAACTCCTGATCGCTGAGCTCATCTTCCTCGACCAGATGGCGAAACATCAGGAGGGTACTACCCCCAAACATGCCCTGCACGAACGTGCGCACCGAGCTGGCCCCCGCCTGTTCACGCGTGCGTGTGGGCAGGTAGACATTGCTTTTTCCTTCGGCCCGGTGGCGCAGCCAGCCGGACCTTTCCAGCCGCTGCATGGCCGCCAGAATCGTCGTGTACGACACCTCCTTGTCCGGACTCAGCCGTTCCCAGGCCTGCCGCACGGTGGCCTCGCCCAGTTCCCAGACGACCTCCACCACCGCCCGCTGTAACTTGCCCAATCGATCCATCGGCTGCTTGCTCATCGAAGCACCTCGTCCATTGTGTTCCAGATCCTCTTTGAACTACGTCATTCAGACATACGTCATACGGACGTAGATGTCAACAGAAAAATCGGATTCTGCAGAAAAATCTTTCGGCCCGCCCTCGGTGTCCCTTCGACAACATCCGTTGGATCGCCCCGGAGGGCGGCGGCGGTCCGCGCTATAAACGGATGGAAACGCCACGGGCGAGGTCCTCCGCGACCTCGCCCGTTGTCTATCAGTTGCCTGCGGCGGTGATCCCAAGCTTCTGGGCGAGTGCGCGCAATTCGGCGATGTCCTCGGGCGTGAGCACCATGTGCTTCGTGCTGGTACCCTTGCGCGCCATGTACACGACATGAACGCGGCGGAGCGGCACTCTGGGCCGGCCCGGTTCCGGGGTCCAAGGCGGCGCGAGTTGCCGCAGGAGTTCGCTGACCATCTCCTTGAGGTCGGAGATATCCTTTCTCCCAATGATCCAGAAGCAGTAGCCCTTCTTGAGTTCTCCGATGTCCAGACGCGCCGAATCGGGCCCCGGGTCCAGGATGAGCACGCCATTATCCCGGTAAAGGCCGTATACTTCCTTGAGTTCTGGTGTGACGTCGACCAACTGCATGCCAAAGAGCTGGACCGGCTTCAGTTGGCCCTTGATCTCGATACGCGTCATCTTCAAGGTGATCTCCTGGTCGCGGTCGGTCAAGTCCAGAAGCTGCACGGCTTTCTGGTCGACGCCCGTGGCATGAGCCCGCAGTTGGATCGGTCCGGCCTCCAGGCCGGCCAGCTCAAAGCGCCCCTTGGCATCCGTCGTGGTCTGTCTTCTGACGATGGATTCTCGCGCCGTTTCTACGATGACTCCTGCGGCGGCCTTGCCCTCGGCGTCGAGCACGAGGCCGGTGACCTTGGTGCCGCGCGGCAGCGTGACTTCCAGTGAGGTCAGCTTCTCCGGGCTGAGGTCGTACAGACCGCTGACAGTCACCGGCACGGCCGTGGCCGGCGTGAAGACCAACTCCCTGACTTCGCCGGGCTGCGGTTGCAGGGGGAAATCGAAAATCTCGAACCGGCCCTGTTCATTGGTCTCGGCGCTGGCGATGTGACGTGTGCTGCGCTCCCGACGTATTTGTGCCCGGATCGGCACACCGCCGGCCGGAGCGCCCTGGGCGTCTTTCACGATTCCGGCGACATACGCTGCCCGCGGCAGCCGGAGGGTCAGCTTGGAGGTATCCAGGCGGAGAGTGCCGCTCATCGCCGTATTCGACAGCATCAGGAGAGTCGGGTCCGAGCTGAAATGCTCCGCGGCGGTGCCGTAAGCGGGAGCCAGGGCGTCGAGCGAAAGGCTTCCTCCGCCGGGAACCAGAATGTCAAACCGACCATTGGGATCGGTCCTCGTTTCGTAGATCGTGGATTTCGTGCCATTGCTTTGTGTGATTTGCTTCGCCGCGACTCTCGTGAACCGCATATCGGCCGCCGGGACAGCCACGCGAATGAGAGCGCTGCCGATGGGCTGGCCTGTATCGCCCGCGACGACCTGCCCGGCGACTCTCCGCTGGGAGGCATCGGGCTCGGCGCTTTGCAGCGCCGGCGTTCCGGCCCGGTTCGACGTCATCTGCACGGCATAGCGGGCCAGCAGTGCATCCGGGTCAAAAATGCCCTCGGGAAACGTGGGATGCGTGTCGAGGGAGACGATATCGACGGCGCTGGGCGTATCTGAGATCGGCTCCGGACTGCTCCTGTTGCCGAACTCATTGAGCTGCAACGGATACCATCGTCCGTCGGCGGTTTGCCCATACTTCGTGATCTCGCGGGCATAGTCACGGTTGCCCTCATGCATTCGCTGGCAAAGGTAATCCTTGGCGGGATGGAGGTAGAATCGGGTGATCTCCGCCATCACTCCGTCGCGGCTACTGGTCACTTTGTGCTGCTCTTCGACGCAGATCAAGCCGTTCTCCAAGGCGTACCGATCGCTCGTGACAATCCGGTAACTCGATATACGGAAGCCCGTGTCAGGCCAGCCGAGGCTCTGGAGCGTGTGCACGGATGTGAAATCGAGCATCAAAGGGGGCCTGCGCGTCTTGCCGTTGCTCTGCAGATGGCCATAGCCGTCGATACTCAAGCTGGCCCCCTGGGTTCCATCGTAGGCTTCGGCGTACTCCGGCGTGTGACTGTTGGCCCACGCCAGCAGGGAGGGGATGGTGTCGCCGGCCGTGGCACGCTCCTGGGCGGCCGCCTCCGCGTCCATGCGCCGGCCCACCGCCACGACACGCGCGAAGAAATACTTGGCGCGGTACAGTCTGGGTCCGTCCCGATAGGCGACCCATAGATTCCTCTCGTTCCGGACGACCATGAAATACCGGTGAGGCGAGGCCTCGCGGGCAGCTTCATATTTGGCCCTCACTTCGGAAGCATCATCACCGTCGGTCTTTGCCTGGACCTGTCCTGCCCTTACCGGTTGCGGGCCGATCGGGGCTCGAAGGTCGAAGTCGAGCACGGCCTTCTCCCCTGCCCGGAGGGTCAACGGCCTCGATTGCTGTCGCTCGATCGGCAAGCCCCTAAACCAGGGGTGCTCAAGGACGGTCACGGTGTATTCGCCGGGGACGAGGCCGCGGATCGAGTAGGTCGCCCGGTCTTCGCCCTCCTGAACGATCTTATCGCCCCGGACGGCGTAGAAGCTGTCCATGGTCACGGCCTCGTAGGCCTCAGCCTGAGTAATGGGGCCACTGCCGGACTTACGGATTAGGACAAACCATTGTGGGTTGGACAGTGCTTGCTGGGGCCCGGGAATCCGATAGGTCCCGGGTTTGCCGAGGATGACGCCCTCCAAGGAGCAGTCGCCCTGCGAAGGCGGCGTGAGATCGACTCTCATCTTTTCCCGGGCCTCGAGCGTTGCCTGTGCCTGACGAACAAACACGTTGCATTCATCGCGCTGGGTCACGGCGCTGAGCCGATACGTGCCGGGCGGCAGCCCGGTGATCGTGTAATGCCTCCCCGCATTCTGGTACACGAGGCCCGTGATACCGAAATCGCCGTCCATTCTTTCGAAGTTCATCGCATAGCACCCATTGAGTAGACCCGTGATCTCGGCAGAGCCCAAGGGCGACCCAAAGCGCAGCGTGTACATGCCCGGTTTCGGAAGGTCCACGGCGAACGGCCCGGCGTGCATCCGGAAATTGTCGGCGGCTGTTCCGAATCCCCGCGTGTAGCGCAGCAGGTACGGGCCGGGCTTCAGGGTCATTTGCCCCGTTTGCATCGCGGGACGGTCGAAACGGATGTGGATTTCCCCCAGTCGCTCGCCCCGGGGCGACTGTACCTCGAAGTCATACTTCTCCTCCTCTTTCCAACTCGTATCGGATAGTCCCAGACCTGCTGGCTTGATCTCCAGTGAGGAAAGATCCTTGGCCATCCCTCCGTGCCACGTTTGCCCGCCATCGGGGCGCAGACCGTCGTCATAATCGAGACTCCATCCGTCCGGTAGCGTGTGAGAGCCTGGAGTTTCCTCGACGGGGGCCGCCTCGGACTTGTTCTTGCTCGTCACCCGCGCGGTCAACGACGCAGGCGCTCGCACCATCAGGAGGATCAGGACCAGGAAGGCGATGACGCCGGCCAGCCAATAACGGGAGTCCGCCGGGACAGGGGGGAGGCCCAGGACGTGGCGGACGCGGCTGAGTGTAGACCTCCGGTCCTGTCCGAATCCCAGAGCCGGGGCCGGTTGGCCGCCGGCGAGGCGAGCCCTGCCTGCCTGCTCCAGGGCCGAGGCGTACACCAAACGCTCCCCCGTGGCCCCGACCGCCATCTCGTCACAACACAGCTCCCGCTCGCTGCGCAGGTGCGCGGACAACCACCAGACGGCCGGATGATAGAATAGCAGCGTCTCGACGACGCGCTGGGCCAGGTTGATCCAGAGATCGAGCCGGCGGATATGCGCCAGCTCGTGGGCGATGACCGCCTCCAGCATCTCCGGCGGCATCTGGGTCACTAAGGCGGCGGGCAGTAGCACCATCGGACGCAGATAGCCCAGCGCCACCGCCTCCCGTGCATGACGCGAAGTGAAGACGCGGGTGAAGCCCGGCAAGCCCATTCGCTCACTCAGCCCGACAATCCGTGCTGCCAAGTCTTCTCCCAGGGGCTCCAAGCCACGACGCCACCGGCGGACGCCCAGGAATCCGAGGATCAGACGTACACTCAGGATCAGGACCCCACCCATCCAGGCTACCAGCGCCCACGGCAAGGAGGCTTGCAGCGTGCTATCGAACATTCCGCGCAGGGGTGCTGGGCGTATTGGCTCTGCCGTCGGCACGTTTTCGCGGCTTGGTCGTGGCTCGGGCGAAAGAGAACGTGCGATCGGTCCGGACGATTCCTTCTCCGCCAATCGTACTGGCGCGAGGGACACGGGCTGAGCCGGTACCGGCTTAGCGAGCTCTGGTCCCGCGGGTACGCTGAGGAGCGTGAAGGTGAGCAGGGGAGAAACAGCCATCAGGGCGAAGGCGAACAGGTAGGCCAGATACCGAGGATTACCGCGCTGGAGCCCCAAGACGCGAACTACGGCGCAGGCGATCACCCCCACGGCCAGACCCTGCCACAAGAAATGCACGAGGGTGAGGCTCAAACGATGCCACACGGGCTGCGAGAAGAACTCCACTACAGACATCACGCACCTCCCTTCTTGCGCGCGAACTCAGAAATGGTTTTGCGGATTTCGTCCAGCTCTTCACTGTCCGGCCTGGCCTCCGCCAGCAGGTACGTTACCAGGGCGCTGGCGGAGCCATCGAAGACCCGGTGGAGCAGGTCCTTCACGATTTCGGACTGCGTCCCGGCCTGCGAGACGCGGGCGGCATAGACGAACGCCCGACCTTTCGGCTTCGCCGTCAGCAGTCCCTTTTCGACCATGACGTTCATCAGGCTCATCACCGATGTGTAGGCGCGCGGCCGCTCTCGATTCAGCATGGTCATGACTTCCCGCACGGTGCGGGGGCCCCGTTCCCAGATGACCTGCAAAACCTCCAGCTCCGCCGGCGTCGGACTCTCATGACGTGGTCTGGCCATAGAAACCTCCCGATTTGCTCAAAAGAACACGCCGCCCTGATCCGTCGACCCCCAAACTACTGCTTAACCAGTAGTGTGTCAACGGTAAAAACCGTAGATAGTGAAAAATTTCTTCGATTCTCGCTGCGCTACCAATGCATGGAAACGTCACGGGCGAGGCCCTCCACGACCTCGCCCGTTTGCCTTTGTGACGGTATTACTGGGCTCAGGAGCGGGCCAGGGCCGCTTCCCATTGTTGCTGGAGCGTCTGCAGGGATTTACCGTAGATCTCCTCCAGCTTCTTGATGCTTTCGGCCCGCACGCCTTCCTCGTTGGAATTCCGGAGCGTCTTGTACGCTTGGAGAAACGGGTCTTTGCCGTAGGTATCGATCAGGAACTTGACGAACGAGGCCGCCTCAGGATAGGCAATGGGTGGCCGACTCTTCGCCGAGCCGATTTCCGTATAGCCCAGCAGTTCCCGCAAGTCGATCCATTCGCCCTTGTTCTTCAACTCCCGGGCCCGCTGATAGAGGGTGGCCTTGCCGCCGCTGAGACTCTCCAGAGCTTGGGTCCCGAGCCGCTCGCAGAGGTACGTGGCAAAACCTTCGTTGAATAACGCCGGCGGACTGCCGATAGGCCCCATCAGGATGTGAGTCGTCTCGTGATAGGGGTCGAGTCTCTCCTTCTCGTTGTAGACCTCGACGATGGTGTTGCCGTACGCCCATCCCGCGCCCTGGTGGCCGGTCTCTTGCTGCTTGGTGCGCCCATCCTCGAACAGGACAATGCGAATCCGCGTCTTGGAATCCTGGCCCAGGAACTGGCAGATCCGGCGGAATCCTTCTTCCTTCCGGCGGGCGATCTCATCGATCTCCTTTGCCGCGGTCGAGTCCTGGAAATAGTAGATGTCGAAGTGTTCGGTGCTGCGCTGGGCCAGCGTGGGCAGCAGGCGCGTCTCCCAGTTACCCCTGTCCATCTGGCCTTGGTAGATCCTCCATTGACCATTCTCCTGGATGAAATGGAGTTTCATCGTATAGGAGTCGCCGGGGGCATGGAGAGTCAGGAACGTGCCCAACCGTGTCACAGATTCAGGACGCAGGGCGGCAAACATCTTTCTCGCCTGGTCCGAGCCCACCTCCCCGCGAAAGCGTCCGATGTCGTTCTGGAACAGGGAGCGGAAATGCTCCGAGGCCAGGTTCCAGGCGGCGGGATAATCCTGTTCCTGCAAGGAGCGCTGGAACTGTTCGAACACCTTTGTCACGGCGTCCTTTTCAGCCTGCGGGACCGGGCCCGTGGGACCGCGTGCACCTTCCTGCACGGGAAGCTCATCGAGGGTGTACCGGCGTTCCTGGAACCAGCTCTGGATATCGAACGCCGCGGCGGACGGGGGATTGTAGAAACGCAGACGAACGGAAGAGCCCTCCGCCACCGGCCCCAGGATCTCGAAGTCGAACGTCATGGCTTTCGTTGCGCCGCCTTGGACAGGTTGGAAGAGCTGCTTCTGCCAGTTCTGAAACGGGAATTCCGTCCGGATATCGAGGCCAAACGTTTGGTCTGTCTGGGACAGGTTGCGGACCTCCACGTGAAGGACATTCTTGCCCTGGCGGATCGGGTCGAAGCGGATGTTCCGCACTTCGAGATTGCCGGCCTTGTCCGCGGAGGCAGGCGCTTGGCCCGGTATCGTGGCATTGCTGCCTCCCGGCGCGGAGGCGGGTTGGTTCTCTGCCTGCGGCCGGAGGATCGCGGGGACATAACCGGCGATCCAGTCGAGCCGCCATCGATCATCGTCGCGAACGAAATCGATGATCCAGGTCTGCCCATTCGTGACGGCCATGAGCAGGAGTACATTGTTCGTCTGAAACACCTGCCTCGGCTGGAGCGCGAGGAAGTCCTGACGCTCCCAGGTGAAAGCGGAGTGCATGGGATGCGTCGGCTCCATCGCGCGGCGGAACCATTCGAAGCGCGTCTGATACTCGGCGTTCTGGTAATCCTTGCTGAATCGCTCCCAGGCCTGCTCGTACTGCCGGTTGCGAATGTCGTCCTGAATCTGGCGGAAGGCTTGGGTCACGTCCTGAGCCTCCGCCGCGGACGCCGGCTCGTGTCCGACTTGGGGCGGCTGTTTCGGCAACTCGGCGCTCGTGTAGCGGCGTTGCTCAAAGTACCGCTTGTAATCATAGCTCTCCTGGGTTGAGGGGTTGTAGAGACGCAGGATGACATACGTCCGGTCGGTGATAGGGCCCTGGATTTTGAAGACGAACCGCACCGGCTTGTTCTCTTGCGGCTTCACGGTATCGAAAGAGGGCGTCCCCCAGCCCACGCCGCCCTCGCCATAGTTCGGCGAACGCGTGTAGATATGGGTGGCGAAAACCTGTTCCTGGTCGGAAGTATTCTTGACGGTGACGTGCACGACGTTCTTGCCTTGGTGGATCGCCTCGAACCGGATCTCCAGGATCTCCAGATGGCTCTCCGGCAGCTTGATGCCGTACTTGTCCAGTGGTGCACCGCTGACGAATGCCACATGACCATCGGCGAACACGACGTTCGTGCCCTCGCTACGGCGTAGCAACGTCAGATCGTAGGCGAGGGGGATATCGGAGACGCCAGTCTCCGGGCGTGCCTTGCCCCCAGTGAGATACTCCACGTCATTCGACAGGAAGGTCGCCAACTCGTCGGTACGCTCCCCGAAGTACGGCGTGAGGGCCGTGACTTGCTCAGGGTATTGCCCACCATGATCCCTGGCATACGCATCAAGACTCAGACCGATCTGTCTGAGCCTCTCGGCCGAGAGCAGACGCCGAGCCTGAGCCTGGTCATTGTTGTTCTCGGTGTCGGTCTCTTTCGTCTGCCTTTGAGTGGCGTCGGCCGGGCGGCTGGTCAGGGCCAGGGTGGTCGGGACGACAAGCAGGGCCAGCAGCAGGGCACAGGCTATCGTCCCCAGGCTGGGCCGTTGGTGAAATCTCCTTCCCGGCTGCAACAGGGTCTTGATTCTTTCCTCGATATTCCGCGCGGGACCGGCAATCGCCAGCGAAGGCACGAGCGTGCGTGCTTCCCGCGCCACGAATAGTGCCTCGACAATGGCGCGGCTGTAGCTTCTCGGCTGGGCGCCCATCCGGGCGATGACCATCTCGTCGCAGCACTTCTCCCGCTCTTGGCGAATCCGGCGGCTCGCCCACCAGACCAGGGGGTGAAACCAGAAGAGGCCCTGGGCGAAAACCTGCAGCGTGTTGACGCCGGCATCGAAACGAAGCACGTGACTCAACTCATGAGCAAGGATGTTTCGCCGATGCTCGGGGCTTTCAATCGCGAGAAAACCCGGCGGGACATAAATGCTCCCCCGCACCAGGCCCCACACGAAGGGCTGGCCGATCTTCTCCACCATCCAGATCGCCGGCAGACGTCTGGTGCCATAGGGACGCAGGAGACTCTCGGCCTCGGCCCGGACATCATCAGGAAGAGCCAAGCGGCTCCTGCGCAAGCGGTAGTGACCGCGCACGGCCCGCAGCAGGTTCATCGCCAGGTAGGCGCCGGCGCCGGCAATCCAGAGGACCCCCAGCCAGCCAGGCACGGAGAGCCGACGCTCATTGGTTGGGAGGGGCTGAGCCCGTTGGAGGGATTCTCCGGACTGCGAATCGGGTGTGCCAAGAAAGGCAGGGCTTTCGATAGGTAATTGTTCGGCGGCCCCCGTGAGTTGAGAGGACCCGGCGGTCTTTACGCCGGGCTGAGGTAGAATCTGCAGCGGTATAACCTGCAATGGTGGCACCAGACACTTCGCCAGAACGATCAGCCAGAGCAGATAACGGACGTGGGCACTGTGGCGCCGCAGCGCGAACGTGACTACCGCCACAGCGGCGATCAGTACGGCGATCTGCCCGCTCTGGGCGGCCAGATAGCGCACCGCCTCATTCACATGGATGTCCATTTTCGCACCTCCGCAATAGACAGTCTGTCATGATTTGTCGATCAGCTTTTTCAACTCCTCGAGGTCTTCTGTATCAATGCGACCCTCCCGAGCCAGGAACTGCATGAGCGGCCGGGGATCGCCGCCGAAGAGCCGGTCCAGGAAATCCAGCACGGTCCGTTTGACCACCGCCTCCCGCTTGACGGCCGGACAGAATACGTGGGCTTTGCCTTCCACCTTGTGGGTCAGGTAGCCCTTTTCCTCCAGTCGCCGCAGCAGAGTCTGGACGGTCTTGTAGGCCACTTTCCGGCTCGCCGGCAAGGCCTCCTGGATCTGCTGCACGGTCGCCTTGCCGAGTTGCCAGACCAACCGCAGGATTTCCGTTTCCGCCGGGCTCATCGCCCGCAATTTCCCTTTGCCCATCGGTATCTCCTCTTACAAATGTCAGACTTTATTATCCTACATCTGTAAGACGTGTCAACCGGAAAAATACTTTTTCCCATTTTGTTCTACCTGCTTCTGGGCTCCGGCCAGGGCTTGAAGGGCTTCGACATTTGGGGTACAGTTCGGGGCACACAGGCATGAGGATTGGTGAAAGGATGAGCGATGCAAACCCATTGGCTGGTCGTGCCGCTGTGCCTGAGCCTGGTCACGGGCTCTTTCGCTGCAGGTCAGAATTCCCCGGCCGGGGTCCGAAAAGTCTGGCTCTCCGACCTCGACCTCAGCAAGACCCGGCAGGGGTGGGGCACGCCCCATAGGGACCAGTCCGTCGACGGCCGTCCCCTACGCCTCGGCGGCCGGACGTTCGCTCGCGGTCTGGGGACGCACGCCGACAGCATTCTTCCTGTCGATCTCGGCGGGGGCAGCCGGCGGTTCCAGGCCGTGGTCGGAGTCGACGCTGAGACGGGGGGCCTCGGGACCGTCGAGTTCCGCATCTTGGCCGACGGCAAGCAGATCTATCAGAGTGGCATTCTGCAAGGGAGCGGCAAGCCCCGCGAGGTAGACGTCGATGTTACTGGCGTTCGCCTGTTGTCGCTGATTGTCACCACTGGCAACGATACAAACCAGTTCGACCACGCCGACTGGGCCGAGGCCGTGTTTGAGGTCACCGGCCCGGAGCCCAAGGCGATGGATTCCCTTCCGGACGACACGCCGATCCTGACTCCAAAGCCCGCGCCGGAGCCGGCCCTCCACGGGGCTCGCGCGTTTGGGGTTCGGCCGGGCTCGCCTGTCCTCTATACCATCGCGGCCACCGGGCAGCGCCCGATGCGCTTCAGCGCGGAGAAGCTGCCCGCGGGACTGTCCATCGATCCGGTGACCGGGCGGATGACGGGGGAGGTCGACGAGCCAGGCGAGTATACGATCACGCTGCAAGCGAGCAATGAACTCGGGCGCGCGTCACAGAACCTGCGCCTGATGGTAGGCGAAACCATCGCCTTGACCCCGCCCATGGGCTGGAACAGTTGGAACTGCTGGGGCCGGACGGTAAGCGATCAGAAAATCCGCGCGGCGGCGGCCGCGATGGTCAAGACCGGCCTGATCCAGCACGGCTGGCAGTACGTCATCATCGACGACTGCTGGATGGTCGAACAGAATTCTGCCCATCCCATCGTGGGCGGCCCGACCCGCGATGAAGCCGGCCGCATCCTCCCGAACGGGAGGTTCCCGGATATGAAAGCCCTGGTGGATCATGTTCACAGCCTTGGTCTGAAAGCCGGCATCTATGCCTCTATGGGGTTGCGCACGCATCAGTCTTACGAAGGGAGCTGGGGATATGAACAACTCGATGCCCGGCAGTTTGCCGCGTGGGGATTCGATTACCTCAAGTACTGCTACACGGCCTACCCTGAGCCCCCGGGGGGAAAGCCGACCTTGCGGCAGATGCAGGAGCCGATCCTTCTCATGCGGCTGTGCCTGAACCGGCTGGAGCGCGACCTCGTTCTGAGCCTGGGACCGTCCGAGGCACCGGACTTCTGCGCCTGGGCGGCGACGGCCGGCGCCAACTGCTGGCGGACGACGCCGGACATCGACGATACCTGGGGCCGTGTGACGACGATCGCCTCGGCGCAGAGTGCGTTGGCCTCGTATGCCGGACCAGGCCACTGGAACGATCCGGACATGCTCGTGGTCGGCAAGCTGGGCGGGGGGCCGGACCTGCACCACTCGCGTCTGACGGGCCACGAGCAGTACGCGCAGGTGAGCCTCTGGTGCCTGCTGGCCGCGCCGCTCTTGCTCGGGTGCGATCTGACGCAACTGGATGAGTTCACCCTGGGTCTCCTGACGAACGATGAGGTGCTGGAAGTCAACCAGGATCCGTTGGGACTGCAGGCCCGTTGCGTGGCGCGGGATGCTCACGGCGAAGTCTGGGCCAAGAGGATGGAGGATCGTTCGGTGGCGGTGGGCCTGTTCAACCGGGACGAGATCGGCCGGACGATCTCTGCCAAGTGGTCCGACCTGGGGTTGCGCGGTCCGGCGCGCGTCCGGGATCTCTGGCGGCAGCAGGATCTGGGCACCTATCAGGACACGTTCGAGGCCGAGGTGCCGCGTCACGGTGTGGTGTTGGTGCGGCTGTTTCCCGCTGGGGGTGGCCCCCAGGGAGCGGCTGGCAAACGCGGCGATGGCAGCGCGGTTCCGGAGTAATCCGCCGCCTGTTCGTCGCCTTCTCGAATAGCCGCCGTCTCTCCGGCGAGAGAAACTGCTTGCTCGACACGAATGCGATGACTACGCTGACACGGCGGAGAACTTGATAGGAGGAAAAGTGCTATGAAGGGCGGTGTTCGTTCTGCGGCGGTCGCGCTCTCGGCCCTGTTGCTGTTGGGATCGGCATGGGCCGATACGGAGGGGGCGGCGCCGGAAGCGGCGCTGGTCATTGTCACCAGCCGCAGCTTTGCCGGAGCGGGGGCGGGCAATGGTTTCGTGGTCGGAGACGGCACCCTGGTGGTCACGTGCGACCATATGGTCATGGAGCGATCCGAACGCGGGGGGCACCGGATGGAGGCTTTCGTCGGGGTGTACAGTCCCTATCTGGGCGAGGCGTGCAGCGCCCGTTTCATCGCCGGGGATAGGGATCTCGATCTGGCGGTGCTGGAGGTCCCGTGGCGGGGCCATCCCGCGTTGTCCTTGGCAGATGCCAATGTGGTCTTGTCGGCACGGCGGGTCCGCGTCCTGGGACGGTCTGCCACCGTCCACCGGCTGAGCGATTGGGACTCGGGTCCGGCGGAGGCGGAACCCTTCCAGGTGAACGCGGAGGGGCGGCCGGTGGCCTTTATCGGCGTTCGCAGAGACAATCCCCGCGTGGTCGTGCTCGACGGATTCGGGCAAATGGGCCCGGGCTGGAGCGGTGCGCCGATGCTGCTGTCCGGCACCTCGACGGTCATTGGTTGCCTCGCCCGAGTTGGGAAAGTGGGCGCGGGGCACAGCACGAGGCAGGAACGGGCCAGCGGACCGGCGGCCAATCAGGTACGTCCGCTCCTGGGGGAGGTCCTCGGCGGTCGTATCACGGAAGTTGGGCACGCGACTTTGAAACGTCCCGAAGACGCTCTTGAGGTTTGCACGCGGGCGCTGCGTGCCAACAGTCTCATCGGGCGCGACCAGTATGAATTGGCCCAGGGGCCGGCCCACGCGTTCGTTCAACATCGGCCCGAGAGTGCTCTGGCGCACAAGATGATGGCCTACGTGAGCGAGCATCTGGGCCAGGCCCAGGCCGCGCGGGAAGAATACGGCCGGGCGCTGGAACTGGACCCGAACGATCTCCATACCCAGCTTCTGTACGCACAATTCCTGGGGAAACAAAATGAGCCGAACGCCGCCTTGCAGATTCTCGAACCACTCTGGCGCTCCGGTCGAGCGCACGATTTGACGTGCCTCGCGCTGGTAGGTGTCCTCGGCCCACGCAAAGAGTTGGCCCGTTGCACCGCGATCCTGGAGGAGGCCCTCCAGAGCCATCCATGGAATGCGCACCTATGGCAGCAGATGGGGGCCTGTCGGATGCACGCGCAGGGACCCGCCGCCGCGATTGCGCCGATGTCCCGAGCCGTCGAGCTTTTTCCCGAACGAGGCCCGTATCGGGGCGGTCTGGCACAACTGCTGGAGATAACGGGCGCTTTCGACGAGGCGGAGAAGCATTTTCGCACCCTGCTGGAGGTGGAGCCCCAGAACCCGGTGGTGTACTACTGGCTGGCCGAGTTCCTGGGCAAGCATCGCCCGCAGGCACGGGAGGAGGCTGTGAAAGTTGCCGAGAAGGCTCTGAGCCTGCCGCCCGGCGGGCATCTGCCCAGAGGGGAGATCGAGAAACTGATCAAAATCATCCGGGACCAGATGTCATCGACCGTGCCCGAAGGATAGGAGATGGAATTGTTCGGAGGGATACTGCTCATGAGCACTTACTTCAGATCGGGCATCTTCGGCTTTCTTCTATTGCTCTCGGCTGATGCCGGCGAAGACCGCTCCCGGGGCACCGACCAGACCCAGCCTCAGGACGCGGTCGTGCTGGTGACCTCGCACTGGCGCGAAACGCGCCTGGCCAGCCATGGCCTGGTCGTCGGTGACGGGTCGTTGGTGGTGGCCTTCTACCCGGCCGTCTTCCATGACCTGCCCAGCGGCCGGCAGCATCTCGCCAAGCGGGTCACGGTCGCGAGTCCCTGTTGGGGCGACGTCGTTGATGCCGAAATCGTGGCCGCCGACGCCGGCCGGTATCTTGCCCTTTTCCGGGTGCCCTGGCGCGGCCATCCTGCGCTACGTCTGGCGGACGACCAGAGCATCATTTCGGCGGACCACATGGTGGTGATGGGGATGCCCACGGTCATCGCCGCGTTGTCCGGAGCAGCAAGCGGCCCGGCCGAGGCCTCGGCCCTTTTCCAGCACGCCGCGGCGGAGGTAGACTACGTGGGGATTCGGGAGGGCAAGCCCTTATTGGTCGTGCTTCGGGGGGCAGGCGACATTGCCGCCTCGTGGGCCGGAGCCCCGCTCCTCCTGCCGGATACGAATCGCGTGGCGGCAACCGCGTCCCATCGGCCCGCCGCGGGCAGCGTGGAAGGAGGAGTGCTGAACCGGATGGATGAACTCGTGAATCGCCTGCGCCCTTTGGAGGCAGGGTCGGGACATGCGGTGGCCGAGCCAGGCACGAGAGAACAGGGCCGCGCGGCGTTCCTGCTTTCCCTACGGATCGTGACCCTGATCGGCAAGCAGCAGTACGAAGAGGCCGGCGCGGCGTGCCAAGAGTTCATCGGGTTGCGCCCCAAGAGTTTCTATGGCTACACTCACGCGGCTCGGGTAGCCGAGGAGTTGGAGCAGGTAAGCGAGGCGGAGCGGTTCTACCAGGAGGCCGTGACGCGCGCGCCAGACTCATTGACCGCGCATGTGTCGTATGCCAGCTTTCTCGACCAGCAGGATCGCACGGCGGAAGCGATCCAAGTCCTGGAGCCCCTCTGGTCCCGCACTGCCTTGAGACCCTACCTGGCGGACGTGATCTGCCCCATGCTGACCAAAAGGCACGCGCACAACCGCTGCCTCCGCTTTCTGGAGGAAGCGCTCGCGGTCGATCCGAACAATGCCCACGCCCTGATCGGTCTGGGCAACAGCCACAACGCCTTGCGCGAATACGGGGCGGCGGCGGCCGCCTTCGGGAAGGCGGCCGAGTTGTGGCCGGAGCACAGCACCGTCCGGGCGTACTTCGCGCGGAACCTGGAACTGGCCGACCACTGGGATGAGGCGGACCTGCAGTATCGCAAATCTGTGGCGGCCCATCCCGAGAGCGAGTTCGCCCATCACACATTCGCGAGCTTTCTGGCCCGGCATCGCCCGGAGCGGCGCGCCGAGGCCCTGGCCGAGGCGCGTACGGCCTTGCGCCTGTCAACGGGCAGCGCCGCGGACCGGGAAAAGGTGGAGAAGCTGATCCGGGATCTGGAGGCGAAAGGGCCATAGCTTTCGTACGCCGGACCGTGCCGGCGCAGAAAAAACCCTCCCGAGGCGGGAGGGTGGTCAATGGTCTTTCGAGGAAGAAGGGGAGCGGGGCGGGTCCTCTATTTTTGTTGCGTCTTCTCCGGTTTATCCATTTTCTTGCGGATGTTGTCCCCCGCCTTCTCGACCGGCTGATTATTGTCGCCCGCGTGGACCTCGCCGTCCTTCTGGGCTTTCTCCCGCTGGATGGCGTCGTAGATCTCGCGCCGATGGACGGGAATGCTCTTGGGCGCGGTGATGCCCAGGCGAACCTTGTCTCCCCGCACATCGACGATCGTGATCTCCACCTCATCGCCGATCATGATGGATTCGTCTTTCTGTCTGCTGAGGACCAACATCGTCAACTCCTTTTATCGGCTGGCTTTACCCTTGTTCCCTACGAAAAGAGAGATTCATCTGTTCGTTTAGCCGATTCACTCACAGTCCTTGCCGCGGGGCTTCCTGCAACCTGTCCCTGCCCCACGGTTCGGCTTGCCCAGGGCGAGCGGTCGCCTGAGAAGGCCGCGAACCCGGCCCCCACGCCACGGCGCGTCGGGCCAAGGTTCACAGGACATATTTCGGCTAATTTAGGGGGGTGAAGCAGACAATTTCCATTTTCTTTTCCCCCGCCCTGCCGGCTATGGGACGTTGCGAACGTAAGTCCCAGTGCCCCAGTCACTTACAGCGGATGGGGGCGGGGAAAAAATCGGGTCGGGGCCGGTTCTACTCCGTGGTTTCGTTCTTGCGCCACCAGTCGTACCGGACCGCGATCCAGTAGCCGAGGACGGAGCCGAGGGCCCCCAGGGCGATGAGCTGCACGGGCAGAATCGCCAGCCCGCTGTCCGGGAAGAAGGTCGCCGGTCGCGTCTCGGCGAACCGGCGCAGCGTCTGGGTGTTGCCGTGCAGTGCTTGGGCGAAACCGATGAGGAACGTGCCGCCGACCGCCGGCCAGACATAGCTGAGATTGGCGAACTTCTTGAGGAGAAACGACACGATCGCGAAGGCCGCGAGAATTCCGAAGAGGATCTGGCCGATGGCGGGCTGCGTAGCGGCGTTATTACGGGACGTCGCGACATCCTGTATGAAGACCCCCAGGAAGAAGTGCCCGATCAGGACCGTGGCCACCAGCGCGAGCAGGCCGGTGAGATAGGCGTTGACGTTCTGGTAGTTCCAGGCGGGCGAATTGCCGGAGGACTGGGAAGAACTCCGGAGGTACTGGGCCATCAGGACGCCCGCAAAACCTGCCGCCACGACCAGCAGCCAGAGGAAAGGCTCGAAGCGGAGCGAAAGCGCCAAAGCCTCGCGCTCATGAGGTTGCCGGGCGGCCCCCATCAGGACAGACATCGGACCGGACCGGCCCGCCCAGACCATCAGGCCGAAAGGGACCGCCAGGATGCCGATCTCGCGGCCGTGGGGCCAGGCCACGAAATAGCCGACGAAACCGAGCCCGAACGCGAGAACGAGCAACGTGAGCATCCCGGCCGGACCCAGCCGCGCGGCCCGCACCGGAGCTTCCGGATCGATGGGCGCTGCCAGCGGCCAAGCCAGAATCCCGATCACGAGGATGCCCAGGGTCGCGACCGCGGTGATTCGCAGTTTGTTCCTCCATGTCAATTCCATACTTGCATCTCCAAAGAAACCCGCAACCTACCGCCCCGGCCCATTCCTGTCAACCTCCTGACGAACTCTGGGACCGCGGGGAGTATCCGCCCGGGGCGTAGCCGGGTAGGTGATCCTGGTACCGTCGACTTGAGCGAACGGAGTCATGGTATGCTCTCGGACGGACGTCCTACTGGAGATATGGAGGACGCGCACCTTCCGGACGACCAGTGCGTCCGCAACGAGCGCGCGATGGCAGCGGAAGGGATTGCCCTCGGCGCACAGGATGACCGTGCGCCCCAACTTGGCCAGCCGCAGGAGCTTGCGGATTGCGGAGGCGAATTCCCGCGTCTGCATGTAATCTGCAAACCCGCGGAAGCTCGCCTTCTGCCAGCAGGTATTGACCGAATCTTTCTTCGCCTTCCGCAGACCGCCGAGTTCCTTGAGATGCACGTAGGCGATGCATTTGGCCTCCAGACGGGTCTTGAGTGTCTGTGCATTGAATTGCGGATTGTGTCTGGACTTGGGGATCGTTCGAATATCCACGAGCAACGAGATCGAGTGGCTTTGGAGGATCTCGATGAAGTCTTCGATGGTTCTGGTAGAATGGCCGATGGCATAAACAACGGGCGGCATAGCTTTCCCCCTTTCAAAGTAGGATGATTATATATCGGCGGGCAAGCGTCTTGTAAGCATGAATAGGGGAGATCAAGATGGGGAAGATTCTGGCGATAGTCGGCAGCCCGCGTAAGGGTGGGAATACGGACCTGCTGGTTTCCAAGATTGCCGAAGGGGCAGGAGCGGCGGCCGCCCAAGTGGAAGTGGTCCGGCTGGGCGAGTTGCAGATTCGCGAGTGCGACGGCTGCCACGCGTGCTGGAAGGGCGGGCCCTGCAGCAAGAAGGATGATATGCTTGCCCTCTATCCGAAGATCGCCGCCAGTGAGGTGATCGTCTTCGGCACACCGGTCTATTGGTACGGGCCAACGGCGCTGATGAAGGCGTTCATCGACCGCTTCGTCTACTTCAACAATGAAACGAACCGCCCGCTGGTGCGCGGCAAGCGGGCGGCTGTGGCCATCGTGCTGGAGGAGACGCACGAGCAGACTTGGCGGCCGGTCGTCGAATTCTTCGAGAAAAGCCTGGCGTATCTGGCGATGGAGTTGGCGGGGACGATCGTGGTGCCGGGTGTCGGGAGCAAGGGCGAGATTCTCAAGCGGCCGGAGCGACTGGAGGAAGCCTACTGCCTGGGGAGCAGGCTCGCGGGTGGGAGTGCACGTGACAGAAAGAGCGGCAGTTGAGACAAACGACAGAGTAATCGCAAAATCTCGAAAAACGGACACAGAAAGCGCCAGGCGGGTGGCATCGTCAAGCGAAGCTTGGCGATGGTCTTGTGACCGCCCAAGAAGCCATCGCTAAGGGCTGCGCCCTTGACGATACCACCCCGAGGCCAGGTCCGACTACGGAAAACGAGTCGTAATCCGTATCAGGTCTGTGCGGGCTTCGCCGCCGGTTTGACCTTCTCCTCGTGCATTCGGGCCGAGTGGACGACGTTGATGCCGTACATCCGGCAGAAGGCCTCGATGTCGCGGCGGTGATTGCCCAGGAAGACGACCTGGTGGAAGCCCAGCACGTCGCGACTGTCTTCGATGTCGTCCATCTGAATCTCGACGCTGGTCCGGCAACCGCCCGCCGGCGGCGTGTCAACGTTGCCGACCACGGTGCCTGTGTCGAGATAGAGCGCATCGGGCTTGAAGAACTGCACGAGCGTCACCGGCTGCCCGACCGGCCAGAGGACCTGTGTCGAGACGCCCAGGTTCGACTCCGAGTGGCTGCGGAGGATGTACGGGGCATGCTCCTTCTGCCGGTCGAGGCCGTAGATCCGCGTGGCGCTGACGCAGTGCGAGGCGATCAGGACGTTCTTGACGGTTTCGGGCACGGGGTCATTCATGAAGCCCGGCTTGTCGAATAGATAGCTCGTCAGCATCAGAGACACCGCCGGTCCCACCGCTGCCTCGCAGCCGTAGGTTACGCCATGATCCTGAAAGAGCGAGGCTCCCATGCACGGTGGGGTTGGCACCTTCTTCTGGGAGACCATGCCTAAGCAGTCGGTCGTCAGGGCGTTGCAGCCTTCGTTCTTGAGCAGTTGCTTGGCGGAGATGTACGAGCGGGCGGCATTGAGGCTGTCCTCTTTTGTCGGCTCGACGATCTTCTCGGCCTCGCGGAACCGCTGGTGGGCGATCCACTTGGCTTCCTCCGTGACCGGCGTTGCACTGAACATCTCCTCGAAGGTCGCCCGGGGGACATACTGGAGGCTGACAAGGCCGAACTTGTCCTCCTTGCGCTCGGTGCCGCGCACGACCAGCATCTTTGTGGCCTCAAGTTGCTTCTTGGCGCGGACCATGCGCAGGGCTTGCTCAATCGCCGGCGTCTCAAGCGAAGAGATGACGTGGACGCCGGGCCGGAAGGAGAGACTGTTGACATGCGCCGTAAACGCGGTGCCGACCGGCGCGAACACGATGGTGGGCACGCCGGTCTTGGCGATCTCGGCCGCCGCCGGCCAGCCGCTCGTCAGGTGCTGGAGCGTGACGATGACGGCATCGGGCCTCTCGGCCTGCACTTTCTGGGCGAACGCCGCGACGGCCGCCTTGTCCTCCAACGGCTGTGCCTCCTGGGCAATCTCCACGCCGATACGCTGGCCGCTGTCCGCAATCACCTGGGTGTACCGCGCCCGCTCGCTCTCGACCGGGTAGGACGTACCTGGCCAGCCGAGCCAGTAAGGCGTCTTCTGGCGGGCGACCACGCTCATCACGCGGACCTTCGGCCGGGGGCGGAACGAGGCCAGGTCGATCTCCTCGTTCGGCTTGGGGGTCGTGTGGAGGCTCTGGAGACTCGAACACCCCGTGGTCAGCGCCGCGGTGCAGGCCGCGGCCGCCCCCAGGAAGGAACGGCGCGACATCGCGCAGCAACTGCACGCGTGGATGAGGGAACCGGGTCTTGTACACGATGGGAACAGATGACGATTCGACATTGTCTCTCTCCTTGTCTGTATGCGCGGCACCTTGCCCGCCCGCGTCTTCACGGGTCTCTCTCATCGTGTCCCCAGCTTCGACCGGGTGCTTCGAGCACAGCATATTCCGGCCGCAATCCCTTGTCAACAAGCTTGCGGGCGCGATCTTCCGCGGGCACGGCAAGGAATGGGTCTCGGCCGGATGGTCATGCCGCGCCACGTTGGCGTGCCAGATTGATCGTAGATCTCCGGATCGAAAAGATGAGTATGCCGATAGGCATTCTTCCTGATGCGTCCTCTCTGGGAGTTCCTGGTGTTTTCTCTTGACAATGTACGCTCGTTCCTATATAGTGCTAATGTCACAACGTCACCAGCGTCAGCAACGGACGATCGCGCCAATTTGGGCCGATGAACGAGAACAACCGATGCTCAGCTTTGCTCCATTTGCTGGTCCCCGGCGCCAGGTGACAGACCTGGATGATCAGCCCGTTGTCACTGGCACACCGCCTCGATTGTCACTTCTACGACCGTTGATCCACAGAATCCTGGACCTGCACCGGCTCAGGCCGCTTCTTCGGCCGCGAGCCGTAGCACATTTGTCTCCGAAAAGGAAGAAGGAGGTGTTGAAATGTCTCGTAGGTCCAGAAGGCTGATTTGTTCGGTTTCCTTTCTTTTAGTGCTGGGACGGATTCTGACGAGTGTCGCCGGTGCTACTGATCCAGATCTGGTCGGTTGGTGGACGTTGGATGAAGGGGCCGGCACAACCGTTCGTGACTCCAGCGGCAACAAAAATGACGGCACGCTGCGTGGCAGCCCGCAGTGGATGGCCGGGAAGATCGGCCGTGCGCTGCGCTTCAATGGAACGGCGGATTATGTGGAAGTGCCCGATTCGCCCAGCTTGGATGTGACCGATACGATTACGATTGCGGCGTGGGTTCTCAGACAAGCCAACAGCGGAACTTGGGAGAGAATCGTGGCCAAGTCGGATGCTACTCTCTACGACTACTGGCTCCAGATCTCCAGTTCGGCCTATGCCAGCTCCATTGGAGGAGGATTTATCGATACCGCCGGCACCGCACGCAATATTCTGGACACCACCACAGGAACGACGATCCCCCTGAATCAGTGGACCCATCTGGCATTTGTCTATGATGGAACGTACGTCCGTGGCTATGTAGACGGTCAATTGAACGAATCCGTGAATATTGGGCCGTACAAGATACGAACATCCGCGCGACCGTTGTGGCTGGGACGATTGCAGAATGCCTACGCCTTTCAGGGTCTGATCGACGAGGCCTGCGTCTACCGCCGGGCCCTGACGCCGGCCGAGATTCAGAAGATCATGAAAGGTCTCTCGGGCCAGGCCTTGGCCTCTGGGCCCCATCCGGCGGATCAGGCGACGGATGTGCCGCGCGATGCGCTGCTGAACTGGACTCCGGGCGACTACCCCGGCACGCACGACGTGTACCTGGGGAGCATGTTTGCCGATGTCAACACCGCCTCGCGCGCCGAGTCCAAGGGTCTGTCGGGCAGCCAGGGTCAAACCGCCACGACGTTCGATCCTCCCGGCCTACTCGCTTATCGGCAGACCTACTACTGGCGGATCGACGAAGTCAACGACACCGCGGACAAGACGATCTTCAAGGGGGCCGTCTGGAGCTTCACCACCGAACCCTATGGCTATCCGATCGTGAAGGTCACGGCCACGGCTTCCAGTGCGCAGCCCAGCATGGGGCCGGAGAAGACCGTCGACGGCTCCGGCCTCAGCGGAGACCTGGGCGGCACCGAGGGGACCACCATGTGGCTCAGCGCCGGGGCGCAGCCCAACTGGATTCAGTACCAGTTCGACAAAGTCTACAAGCTGAACGATCTGAAGGTGTGGAACTCCAACCAAATCATGGAGCCGTTCCTCGGCTTCGGTGCCAAAGAGGTCAGGATCGAATACTCGACCGACGGCGCCACTTGGACGG
The DNA here is from genome assembly GCA_964354535.1 of uncultured Pirellulales bacterium. Taxonomy (GTDB): domain Bacteria; phylum Planctomycetota; class Phycisphaerae; order Sedimentisphaerales; family Anaerobacaceae; genus PLanc-01. Next base: position 10,526 of record CAYHAJ010000041.1, on the reverse strand, counting down.
CATTGGCCGACGTTCCCCAGTTCGGCAAGGCGCCGGGAACCCCGGGCTACGCCGCCAGCACTATAGTCAGCTTCGGCGGGGTGGACGCCAAGTTCGTCAAACTGACCGTCAATAGCACCTGGGGTGGCATGCCCGTCACGGGCCTGAGCGAGGTCCGGTTCTCCCATATCCCCGTCCAGGCCCGCGCGCCGCAGCCGGCGACCGCCGCGACCGGGGTCAAATTGGATGCCACGCTGGATTGGCGGCCGGGCCGACTGGCGGCCTCGCACAAAGTGTACTTTGGCACGGACCCGAACGCCGTGGCCAACGGGACGGTTACAGCCAAGACGGTCGCCGATCACGGCTTTACTCCCGACCCTCTGAACTTCGGCGCAACCTACTACTGGAAGGTGGATGAGGTCAACACCGTCACCTATCCGGGCGACGTGTGGAGCTTTACCACCCAGCCGTACGTGGCCGTGGAGGATTTCGAGAGCTACACGGATAAGCAGGGCGAGGCCGTCTTTGACGCTTGGATCGACGGCATGATCAACAGCAACGGCTCGATTGTCGGCTACCTCACCGCCGTGGGCGGCACGTTCTGCGAAACCACCATCGTTCACGGTGGCCGGCAGTCCCTGCCGCTGGAGTACAATAACGTCCAGACCCCGTTCTACTCCGAGGCCGCGCGGACCTTCGAAACGCCCCAGATCTGGACGGGCAACGGCGCCGACGCCCTGTCGCTATGGTTCCGCGGCCGGGCGGCGGGCTTTGTGGACAAAGGTGGCAACGCCTATGCCGTGAGCGCGGCGGGCACGGACATCTGGGGTAACGTCGACCAGTTCCGCTTCGTGTACAAGCAACTCACCGGCAACGGCTCGATCACCCTGCGCGTCGACAGCATCGGCAACACCAATGTCTGGGCGAAGGCGGGTCCCATGATCCGCGAAACCCTCGAGGCCGGCGCCAGGAATGCGTACATCGCCGTGACCCCGGGCAGCGGTGTCTCCTACCAGTGGCGCAATGCCAGTAGTGGGGCCTCCGCCAACAGCCAGACGACCGGACTGGTGGCGCCGTACTGGGTTCGCATCACCCGCACCGGCAACCTCTTCAAAGCGGAGCGTTCCGCGGACGGCAAGACCTGGGTCCAGCAGGGGACGGACCAAGATGTCCTAATGACGGCCACGGTCTATATCGGCATGGCGGTGACCAGCCACGCTACCGCCGCGACCACCACGGCGGAGATCTCCAACGTCTCCACCACCGGCACGGTCACCGGCCTGTGGCAGGCGCTGGCCATCGGGGCGGCGATGCCGGCCAACGGTGCGGCGCCTCTGTACCTAATGGTCGAGGACAAAGCCGGCAAAACCAAGACGGCGATCAACGCCGACGCATCGGCCACCACCGTGCCCGCCTGGACCGAATGGCGCATTCCCTTCGGTGAATTGACCGGCATCAACCTGGCGGCCGTCAAGAAGATCACTCTCGGCGTTGGCGATAAGGCCGCTCCGAAGGTGGGCGGTGCCGGCATGCTCTACCTCGATGACATCGGGTTCGGGCATCCGGTGAAGTAGACCGGGACGGCTGCCATGTGGTAACCTGTAGTACTCGAGAAGCAAAACGGGGCGTCGATTCAGAGAACAGCGTTCCGTTTGTGACCCGCAGAAAGGATGGCGACGATGTCTCGGCGAAAAGGATTCACGCTGATTGAGTTGTTGGTCGTGATCGCGATCATCGCGATCCTGATGGCGATTCTCATGCCCGCCCTGAAGCGGGCTCGGGAGCAGGGCCAGCGAGCCTCCTGTCTGAGCAACCTCAAGCAACTGGCGCTGGCCTGGATTCTGTACGCCGACGACAACGATGATCGGGTGGTCAGCAGCGAGGCCGGCGGGTCGTGGCGCAGCACGTACGGCGAGCCGTGGGTCGGCGTCACCTGGGCGAGCGGGTGGGCGAGCGGCGTCCCGTTGCCGGAGGCCGACCAGATTCGGGGAATCCAGACGGGGATCTTGTGGCCGTATGTGAAGGAGTTGGGTCTCTACCAATGTCCGACCGGCTTCCGGGGCGAATTGCTGACCTACGGCATGATGATCGCCAGCAACGGCCGGTCGGTCGACGGCAGCCCGGTCTGGAAGAAACGAATCCTGGTGCCGCAGCCGGCCCAAAGGCTGCTGTACATCGACGAGGGCCTCGCGAGCCCCGATGCCTACTCCGTGCGCTACACCACGGTCCAATGGTGGGATCAGCCCACGACGCGTCACGGCGATGGCACGACGTTCTCCTACACGGACGGCCACGCCGATTATCACAAGTGGATCGGCAGCGAGACCATCAAGAAGGGCCAGACCAACGTGCGCTCGCACCCCGGGATTTGGGGCCCGACCACGCAAGAGGGCATTAACGATGTCCAATGGATGCAAATAGGTATCTGGGGAAAAATGGGTTACCAGCGTTAGGGCGGTCTACCAGGCGGCCCTCGTGGGGTCGCCCCAGGGGTCTGCCCGCGCCCGTTTGTGGATTCGTTGATTGTGCAACCCGCGCAGGAGGCTCTGCTCGGAGTGTGTGGACAAACCGTAGCCGTATTGATGTGAGATGTCTTTGAAGGAGGACCACCATGGGTAACAAGGCAATTCTCGCTGTTCTGTGGGCTGGTGCTTTAGTCGGACCGACGATCGCCGCAGCCGCGGCGCCGACGGGCTACTGGCCCTTCGATGGAAACCTCAACGACGCGGCGGGCACGGCGAACGCCACGTTCACCGGCGGAACACCGACGTACCAGAAGGGACAGCTCAAGGAGGCCATCTCCCTGGACGGGGTGGCGCAGTATGTGAACATTCCGTCGCCCGTGAATCCTGCCATGTATACCATCGCCCTGTGGGTCAAACCGGCGCGCACGGCGGACGCCTCCATCGTGGTCCGCACGGACGCCGCGGGCGCCCCCACCAACTGGTCGCACCAACTGCGCATCCAGGGCGGTGCCTTTCATCATTACCTCTGGGTGGGTGCGGAGCGTAACATACGGGGGACCACCACCATTGTTCCCGATACCTGGTACCACGTCGCCATCGTGGCCCAGAACGATGGCCCGATGTGCCTGTACGTCAACGGCAAGGAGGATGGTCCCTCCGTTAACACCGCCGGCACGCTCTGGGCCGCCGGCAACCGGATTTGGGTGGGCTCGAACTCCGGCCATGCGATGGGCTGGTTCCGAGGTCTGGTGGATGACCTGCGGATCTACTCGGAAATCCTCTCTCCGGCGGACATTCAGGGCCTGATGAAGATCCTGCCGCGGGCGGGGCTGGTCAGCCCGGCGAAAGACGCCACGGATGTCCCGCGCGACGCGACCTTGAACTGGACCCAAGGTCCGTATCCCGCCACACACGATGTGTACCTGGGGACGGCGTTTGCGGATGTGAACACCGCGTCGCGGACGGCGGCCAAGGGCCTCCTGGCCGGCCAGGGCCAGATGGACACCACCTTCGATCCGCCCGGCTCGCTGGTCTACGGGCAGACCTACTACTGGCGGATCGATGAGGTCAACAAGTCCGCGGACAATACGATCTTCGAGGGGGATGTGTGGTCGTTCACTGCGGAACCCTATGGCTATCCGATCGCGAGAGTCACCGCCACGGCTTCCAGCTCCCAAACCAACATGGGCCCGGAGAAGACTATTGATGGTTCCGGCCTCACGGGCGACCTGCACGGCACCGACGGGCCCACGATGTGGCTGAGCACCGGCGCGTCGCCGAACTGGATCCAGTATCAATTCGACAAGGTCTACAAGCTGCACGAGTTGAAGGTCTGGAACTCCAACCAACTGATCGAGACCTTCCTCGGCTTCGGCGCCAAGAAAGTGACGGTAGAAACCTCCGTGGACGGCACGACGTGGACGGCCCTCGCCAACGTGCCGGAGTTTACCAAGGCCACCGGGACGCCCGGCTACGCCGCCAACACGACCGTCAGCCTCGGCGGGATCGAGGCCAAGTTTGTCAAGCTGACGATCGCGGCCAACTGGGGCGGCATGACGCCGACCACCGGCCTGTCCGAGGTGCGGTTTTTCTATGTCCCGGTGCAGGCGCGAATTCCCCAGCCGGCAACCGCGGCCACGGGGGTCAGCGTGGGCACCGACTTGAATTGGCGGCCGGGGCGCGAAGCAGGCTCGCACAAGGTCTATTTCGGCACCGATCCCAACGCCGTGGCCAAGGGGACGGAGGCCGCCAAGACCGTGACCGATCCCAGCTTTACCCCGGGCGTTCTCAATCTCGGCACGACCTACTACTGGCGGGTTGACGAGGTCAACACCGTCACCTATCCCGGCGACGTGTGGAGCTTCACGACGCAGCAATTCGCGGTCGTGGATGACTTCGAGAGCTACACGGACAAGGAAGGCGCGGAAGTCTTCTCGACCTGGATCGACGGCTACGTCGATAAATCCAGCGGTTCAACCGTCGGTCTGACCACCTCCGTGAACGGCACCTACTGCGAGACGGCGATCCTCCACGGCGGCAAGCAGTCGATGCCCCTGGCCTATGACAACACGCTCACGCCGTTCTATTCCGAAACGACGCGGACCTTCGACACCCCGCAGGACTGGACCGCCAGCGGTATCAAGAGCCTGTCGTTGTGGTTCCAGGGGGTAGCCGGCAACAGCGGCCAGTTGTACGTGAAGATCAATGGCACCAAAATTCCGTACGACGGGCAGGCGGCCGACCTGGCGGGCCTCGGCTGGCGGGTGTGGAATATCGATCTGGCCAAAGCGGGCAAGGTCAACAGCGTGCGGACGCTGACGATCGGGATCGAGGGCAACGGGGCCAAGGGGACGCTGTATATCGACGACATCTCCCTGTATCCCAGGACGCCGGAGTACTTCGCGCCGGTCCAGCCGGCGGCCACGGGTCTGGCGGCGGCCTACACCTTTGATGAAGGTTCCGGCACCACCGCTCGCGACTCCAGTAGCAACAAAAATGACGGTACCCTGCGCGGCACTCCGCAGTGGACGACCGGCAAGACCGGCGGCGCGCTGCGCTTCGGTGGAACGGCGGATTATGTGGAAGTACCGGGTTCGCCCAGCCTGCAGATTACCGATAAGATCACCGTGGCGGCGTGGATCCTGAGAGAGGTCAACAAGGCCAGTTGGGAGAGAATCATTGCCAAATCGGATGCCACTCTCTACGACTACTGGCTCCAGGTAACCAGTAGTGGCTCACTGGGAGGAGGATTCATCGATGCGGCAGGCACGGCCCGCAACGGTTTGGATACCACCGCAGGAACTGCCCTCCCTGTCAACGATTGGGTCCATGTCACCTGGGTTTATGATGGGACATATCTCCGAGGCTATGTCAATGGCCAGTTGGACAAATCGGTGAATATTGGCTCCTTTAAGATACGAACAACGGCCGCAAGACCGTTGTGGTTTGGACGACTGGCGAACAGCTATATCTTTCAGGGCAAGATCGATGAAGGCTGCGTCTACAACCGGGCCCTGTCGCAGGAAGAAATCCTGGGGCTCGCCGGTCTGAAGACGGCGGTCGCTAAGCCGTTCTGAGAGCGTCTAAAATATATGATGGTCCACGGGACGGCTTCTGTTTTTTGTCATTCCCGCGCAGGCGGGAATCCAGTAACGCCGCGGCTTGTCTGGACCCCCGCCCCCGATCGGGTCGGGCGCAGGCTCTGCGCGGGGGTGACAGAGGGAGGCCAGACGTTCATTCTGTTAGAGGCTCTAAGGGTATTGGATAGTGTGCAACTATTCCCGGCCGAGACCCCGTCAGTCGCGGGGCTCCCGTTTTGGGCCGGGGTATCGTTCGGCAAACCTCTATGAAGGGAGGATGTGTATGAGTAAGAGAGTCATTTGTCTATGGTGTGGTCTGTGGCTGTTGGCCGCAGCCGGGGTGGCCCGGGGAGAGCTGGTCGGCCACTGGAAGCTGGATGAAGGCAGTGGGAGCAAGATCGCCGACTCCTCCGGCAAGGGCAACGACGGGAGCGTCACAGCGGGCGCGCCCACCTGGATCGCCGGCGTGCAGGGGTCCGCCCTGCTGTTCCACGGTCTGGGTGTTTCCGGGGGCGGTGGGGATACCATCACGGTGCCCCATAGCGCCAGCTTGGACATCAGCGGTCCCATTTCCATTGCCCTATGGATCCGGCCGGAAGCGGATGATCCGGAGGGCAAGGCCACGACGACGGCCCCGATGGCCAAGGCGCTGAGCACCGCCAGTCCCAGTTGGAGCTTCCAGGTGCGTTATGGCTGGGGCGGCGCCCCGCAGCCCAACATGGCGTTTACGTTCAATACGACGCCCCGAGCCTGGGCCTTCGTCGGCAAGAAGCTGACGCGCTACGAGTGGTGCCATATCGCGTGCTCGTATAACGGCACGACACTGAAGTGCTTCCTCAATGGCGCCGAGACCGGCTCGACCCCGATGGGCGCGATTACGAAGAGCCCCACCCCGGTCCTCATCGGCTCGGACGGCTGGGGTTGCGACTGGATCGGCGCCATTGACGATGTGCGGATGTACAACAACGCGCTGACGCCGGAAGAGCTCAAGGCCGTCATGTCGGGGCCGGCCAAACTGGCGGCCAGTCCGAGCCCCGCCGACAAGGCGGTCGATGTCCCGCGGGACACGTCCCTCCGTTGGACGGCCGGGCAATTCGCCGTCACGCACGATGTGTATGTCGGAAAGACGTTCGTGGATGTCAATACGGCCACCGCAGCCGGCAAGAACCTCCTGGTCAGTCAAGGCCAAAAAGACACGTCCTACCGTCCGGCCGCCGGGCTCGATTTCGGCCAGACCTACTACTGGCGAATCGACGAGGTCAACAAGCCGTCCGACAACGTGACTTTCAAAGGCAATACCTGGTCGTTCACGGTCGAGCCCTACGGCTACCCGGTCAAGCCCGTGAAAGCCACCGCCTCCACCGCCCAGACCGGCATGGGGCCGGAGAAGACCATCGACGGCTCCGGTCTGACGGGAGACCTGCACGGGAACGACGGGGCCACGATGTGGCTCAGCGCCGGGGGGGCGCTGAACTGGATTCAGTATGAGTTCGACAGAGTCTACAAGCTCGCGGACCTGAACGTGTGGAACTACAATGCGCTGATCGAGACCTTCATGGGCTTCGGGGCCAAGCAGGTCAAGATCGAGACCTCGGTCGATGGCACGACGTGGACGGCGCTGGCCAACGTGCCGGAGTTTGCCAAGGGTACGGGTCTGGCGGGCTATGCGGCGAACACCACCGTCAACTTCGGCGGAGTCGAAGCGAAGTTCGTCAAGCTGACGATCGAGAAGAACTGGGGCGGCCTGGCCCCGCAGGCCGGCTTGAGCGAGGTGCGGTTCTCGGTCGCGCCGATGCAGGCCTTCGGGCCCCAGCCGGCAACGGCCGCTACGAGCATCGGCGTGGAGGGCGTCAGCCTGAATTGGCGGCCCGGCCGTGAGGCGGCTTCACACAAAGTATTCTTCGGCGCCGATCAGGCCGTGGTGACCGCGGGAACTGCGCCAGCCAAGACCGTGACTGAGCACAGCTTTGACCCCGGCACTCTGAATCTGGGGACGACTTACTACTGGAAGGTCGATGAAGTCAGTGCTGCCACCACCTATCCGGGCGAGGTCTGGAGCTTCACGACCGAATCGTACCGGCTCGTGGAAGACTTTGAGAGCTACACGGACAAAGCCGGCAACGAGATCTTCTCGTTCTGGATCGACGGCTTCGCCGACAACTACAAATCCAGCGGCTCCACCGTCGGTCTGGACACCGCCAAGAACGGCACCTTCGGCGAAACGGCGATCATCCACGGCGGCAAGCAGTCGATGCCGTTGTTCTATGACAACACCAAGGGGCCGGGCTTCTCCGAAGCCGTGCTGACCTTCAGTCCCGCGCAGAACTGGACCGTCAATGGCATCAAGAGCCTGTCCCTGTGGTTCCAGGGCGTGGCCGGTAACGGCGGCCAGTTGTACGTGAAGATCAACAGCACCAAAGTCTCGTACAGCGGAAACGACGGCGACCTCGCGAGGACCTCGTGGCTGCCCTGGAACATCGATCTGTCGAAAGTCACAGGCAACCTGAGCAAGGTGACTTCGCTGACGATTGGCATCGAGGGCGCCGGGGCCAAAGGGACGGTGTACATCGATGACATCCGGCTGTATCCCAAGGCGCCGGAGTTCATCACGCCCGTCCAGCCGGCCGCTACGGGCTTGGCGGCGCGCTACCCCCTTGACGAGGGCACCGGGACCGTGGCCAAAGATGCCAGCGGCAATGGCAACGATGGCACCCTGCAAGGCAATCCGACCTGGGGAGACGGCCAATCTGGAAAAGCGCTCGCCTTTGCCAACAGTCGCGTCACGATCCGCGCCTCGACTTCGTTAGGCGCCGGCCTGTTCAAGGCGCCCTTCACGCTGGCGGCGTGGATCAACCCGAAGCGAACCGGCGGCACGTGGCAGCAGGTCTTTCGGGCGACCAAAGCGGACAACACCTCCTGTGACACGCTGTTCCTCAACAACGACGGGCGGCTTTCCTGGCGCAGTCGCGTGGCGACCGTCTGGGGAACCATGTGCGAGACCGCCGCGGGTGTGGTGCCTGCCAACCAATGGACGCACATTGCGGTGACCGGGGATGCGACGAACTTTCGCATCTACGTCAACGGGGTCCTCACCCAGACCGCAGCCTGGCAGACCACTGATGGCACCAATGCGAATTACTACATCGGCGGCGATCCAGCCTCCACGGCTGAGACCTATGCGGGCATGGCCGATGACGTGCGCCTCTATAGTCGCGTGCTGTCGCAGGAAGAACTCCTGTCGTTGGCCGGCCTGACCAAGCCGGTGGCCAAGCCCTTCTGACGGGCTGCGGCGGTGACGCAGAGGCCGGTCCAAGCCTTCTCGGCGTCACCATCAGGAGCAAGGTCACAGAATGATTGGCCCGGGGCAGGGCGACATTTCGTCGCCCTGCCCTTCTTCGCGTGCAGGTAGATGAGTGATCCTTCTGCGGGTGTGTGACCAAGTTGCGTGGGGTCGGCGCCGTTCTTGAGGGTGGCAGCCTCAAAGCCTTTGGCTTTGGGGATGGCCTGACCCCGTTTGTAGTGTGCTCGTAAGAGCATAAAGATAGCGTCTGACGACGCCACTACGAACGAAGGCCTTCCGGCCTTGAGGATGGGGCTCCCAAACGCGATACATCGCGTTTGGGGACCCCTGCCACCCGGTCCCCGCCAAACATGGTCGCACACTTCGCTGAGCTGGGGATTTGTCTTGACGCAGGGGGACGCGCGCGGATACCATAGTGGACATAGGGAATAGCCATTCGGCACGCAGTGCAGGTTGGGCACGAATCGGTGGAAGCACACGGAGGAAAGAGAAGCCTTACACAATGGGCCTGAGAAGTTCTGCCAGGCTGACAAATCCGGCCAGGATTCCGCGTTCTTGGCGTAACTGCTGTTCCGGGTCGCCACGACCCGGACGCTTTGAGGAAGGAGGCATTCCATGCACAGAAGACTCGTCCGTCTGATGGTAATCCTGTGGCTCGCAGGGTCCGGGTCCCTCGTTTGGGGCCAGGTCAACCAGATCCAAAACCCGGAGTTTGACAACGGCCTGACCAGCTGGGGCCGGTACGGCACCGCGGGCTATACGGTGAGCGTGGTGCAGGGCGCCAAGCTCTCGGGCCTCAACGCCGCCCTGATGGACGTGACCGACGCGTCCGTGGTGAGTATCGGGATGTCCCAGGGCAATCTCAAGTTTGAGAGGGGCAAGAAGTATCCGGTCGGCGTGACGGCCAAGGCCGACAAACCCAGAGAAATGGTCCTCCTGATCCAGTTGAGCAAACCCGAGGTCCCCAGTTGGACCGACATTGTTCTGCAACGCGTTTCGCTCACCACGGAACCGAAGACGTTCCTCTTTGAGTACACCCATAACGACGATTCGATGGCGGACCACCCGGGCTGGGTCGCCACGATATACCTCATGTTGAAAGGCCAGTGGTGGGCGATGGCCGGCGATACCGTCCCGTCCAAGGTCTGGGTCGACCGTGTCCATGTGGGGGAGCAACCCCCGCTGGCGGACAGCCGGATCCGAACCGCGCAGATGCCCCAGCCGGCCAACGGCGCCGGGGACGTGCCTCGGGACGCGGCCCTGACGTGGCTGCCGGGCGAATTTGCCGCCACGCACGATCTGTACCTGGGCACGACGTTCGCGGACGTGAACACCGCGAGCCGGGATAAGCCGGGGTCCGTCCAGGTCAGCCCGGGGCAGACGATGACGACGTACACGCCCGCCGCCCCGCTCGTGTTCGGGCAGACCTACTACTGGCGCGTGGATGAAGTCAACAAAGCGCCCGACAACACGATCTTCAAAGGAAGCGTCTGGTCGTTCACCGTCGAGCCCTATGCCTATCCGATGAGACCTGCCAAAGTCACGGCCTCGAGCTCCCAGGCCGGCATGGGCCCGGAAAAGACGATCGACGGCTCAGGCCTGACGGGAGACCTCCACGGCACCGAGCCCACCTCCATGTGGATGACCGCCGGCGCGCAGCCCAGTTGGATCCAGTATGAGTTCGACAAGGTCTACAAGCTG
>CAYHAJ010000040.1:0-9956 GCA_964354535.1 uncultured Pirellulales bacterium | reverse complement strand
TGAAATGACACTCCTGGTCGCAACGCAGGGTAAGGCGGAACGGGCAGCCGAACCGATTCGTCGCGTCATGCAGACGGTCAACCGGAACGTTCTCCCTCTGGGTGTCACTACCCTGAAGCAGCAGGTTCATTTTGAATTGCTGGGGCAGTGGATTGCTTCCTGGTTGTTAGGAGTACTCGGATTTTCGGCGTTTATAATGGCGATAGCCGGGTTGTACAGTCTGGTCTCGTATTCCGTGGCCCGACGTACGCAGGAGATTGGCATACGTATGGCCGTGGGTGCAAGCGTTAGGGAGGTATTGATCAGTGTCTTACGTGAAGGTCTGACTCTGGCCGTGATTGGGGTGTGTATAGGATTGCCTGTCGTCGTGGGTGTGGGCTATATTTTGAGGAGCGTGATGTTCGGATTGGATCCGGCAGATCTGATTGTGTTGGTGGGAACTTCTTTACTCGTAATTGCCGTTGCTGTTCTGGCCGCCTGGATACCCGCCCGGCGTGCGGCGCAGATCGATCCGATGGTGCCGCTGAGATATGAATAGGGTATGGGGCAGAGACCTCAAGAATCTGACAAAGGCACAGGTGAGAAAGGATGTCGAAATGAGACCCAAGTGTTTCGTCTGGCTGGTGTGGGCCGCCCCCGTGGTTCTGTGCGGCTGCAACGCCACGGTCAACAGAAGCATCGCTTTGGGTGACGGCAAGACCGTGCGTTTCAGTCATCACACGGTCAATGGCGGCATCACCATCGGCTCGGACTGTGACGTGCGGGCCACGTGCGAGAGCGTCAACGGCGCAATCATAGTCGGACCGGACTCCCGTGTCAGGACCCTGCAGGCGGTCAATGGACAGATCGACTTGCAGGAGCGTGTCATCGTTCAGGGCAACGTCAACTCCGTCAACGGCTCCATCCGCTGCGGTCCGGGAGTGAAAGTCGAGCGTGGTGTCTCTACTGCCAATGGAAAGGTTGAGTTGGCCGGGACGACGGTAGCGCGGGACATCAAAACGCGTAACGCAGATGTCACGCTGCTGCGTGGGAGCATTGTCGAGGGCAGCATTATCGTCCGAAGGCGCAGGGACTCGGACTCCCGAAGACGCGTGGAGATACGGGTGACGGATGGCTCGCTCGTCAAAGGTGATGTGGTGGTCCAAGACCCCGACGCCGAGGTGGCCGTCTATCTTTCGAACGACGGCAGGGTCCAGGGGCGGATTGAAGGTGCGACGGTATCTCGAGAGTAGCTGTCGGAGGTACGCCCGTCGGCCGGTTTGAATACTTCTGCGGGCGCCTGGCGACGTGAATGAATCCGATGGCGATGTGATATGAAGGTTCTTAACAGTAATACACAAAGAGTCCGAAGGAGATAGAGAAATGAGAATGGGGTTGTTTGTCAGGTTGGCGGTGACGACGCTCGTCGGTGCGCTTACGGCCGGGTGTCAATTCGGTGGGGATGCGTTCCAAGCCGAATTCACTCGAAGCGAAGAGTTGACGGGTTCTGTGGCAGGAATCACCATACTGGACATACGCACTGACGTAGGCAAGATCCATCTGAATGCTGCCGATGTCGCCGAGATCCGAGTCCACGCCGAGATCAAGGTCAAGGCCGCCACTGAGGAAAGGGCCCAGGAGCTGGCGGAGGGGGTTCGCATCGTTCTGGAGCCCTCCGGCGAAACGCTGGCGATCAAGGCCGTCAAGCCCACTGGTTTCGGCCACAATGGTGTGAACTTCACCATCACCGCACCGGCCGGCCTGGCATTGAAGTGCACCACCAACATCGGCGATATCCGCGCCACCGGCTTCACCGGCCACATCGAGGCTTTCGCCGACATTGGCGATATTCGGGCTGAATATGCTCCAGACGCCCCTGTTGCGATCCACCTCGATGCTTCCACCAATGTGGGGAACATCGAATTGGTTGGGCCGAAGGACATTTCGGCCGAGCTGACAGCCGAGGCGAACGTCGGCGCCATCGATACCGACCGGCCGCTCACCGTCGTGGGCAATCTGAAGCGGTCCATCAGCACATCGCTCGGCAGCGCCGAAGGCCGGATCAGTCTGCGGACAAACGTCGGCTCGATCCGCATTCGCTGACGATCACGGACCCGGCTTCCAGAAAAATGGATATCAGGCTTTATCAAACGGGGCTGGCCTGATTCCTTGGCTTACAGAAACGGCGAAGCGCTGATGCTGATCTTGGTCATAAGAAAAGGCTCTATACTGAGACGGGCGGGTCTTGGCGCCGGCCTGGGCGGCGCGGATCGATCCGATGATGGCGCTCAGGTGCGAGTGGGCAAAGCAAAGGCAAGGGGGCAGACGCGCGGCTGAAATACAAAGCGACATGAGGGTTCGTGACAGGAACATACGAGGAGTCCGAATGGAAAGGTCGAACGATGAAGAACAGAATCACGGAGGTCGTCTTGGCTGTATTGACTCTAGGCTTGCTTCAAGGTCGGGTGGGCCTTTGCGCAGGAGTCCAAACACAGAAAGCGGCGCCACAGCCGAAGTCTCCCGAGGCGTCGTTCGAGCACCTCTGGAAGACCTTCGACGGCAAATACGCCCTTTTCGATGCCAAAGGTGTCGATTGGAATGCGCTGCATCGCGTATATCGCGCGAAGGTGAGCGCAAGGACGACCGATGACGAATTGTTCCAAATCTTGTCCGACCTGCTCGGGCACCTGAACGATAATCATGTCACGTTAACGTCAAGGAACCCCCCTCGTTTCTTTTCGGCAGGATATCTATACCAGCTTCTTTCTGGAACCGGAGGGAGGATCAACACTTTTGAAACCTTCGAGAAGATGATGGCGGAACGCCCTGTGCCTAAGAAGTACTTCGTCGAAGGACTCCAGGAAACGGGCGTCGGCATCTTCGCCTACGGATGGGCCGCTGAGAGCGTGGGATACCTTCACTTCAACCGGTTCACCAACCTGGAAGCCAGCCGACAGGCTATCGACGAGATTGTGAAGGCCTTTGGAGGCGCCAAAGCGATGATCATCGATGTCCGCAAGAACATGGGTGGAGACGACCGAGTCGGGAAGATGATCGCCGACCGATTTGCGGATAAGAAGAGGCTTTATATGACCACGCGAAACCGCAACGGTCCGAACCACGACAGCTTCGCCAGCCCCAAAGAGTGGTGCGTGGAGCCGGACGGCCCGGCCCAGTTCACCAAGACTGTCTTGTTGTTGGCGGATCGGACCTCAGTGAGCGCGGCAGAGAACTTCGCGCTGGCCATGAAGGTCCTTCCCCACGTGGTTCAGATAGGGGATTTGACGTCCGGATGCTTTGCGGATTCCGCCGCCGCCGAGCTGCCCAACGGTTGGAGCGTTTCCTACTCGTACAACCTCTTCACCGACCACCGAGGGTTCTGCTGGGAGGGAATCGGCGTTCCGCCGGAGATCCGGCAGGTCAATACCGAAGCCGACATCAAGCAGGGCAAAGACCGTGTTTTTGAAGTGGCGGTAGCGCTCATCGCCGCCGGCGGCCTCGAGCCCAAGCAGGTCGCCGGGCAGATCGACTCCGGCAAGGGAAGTCCGCGACTTGTCATCGAGTCCGGGTCCGCGCTCTCGAAGTAAGCACGCGAGAGAGCAAAGGAGAAAAGCGGAGACATTTTCATGAGAACGCTGTGGCAGGATATTCGATACGGGGCAAGGATGCTGGCCAAACGGCCAGGCTTCACCGTTACGGCGGCGGTGGTCCTCGCGCTGGGCATTGGCGCCAATACGGCCTTGTTCAGTGTGATCTACACGGTCTTGCTCAGTCCTCTGCCCTTCCCGGACGCGGATCGCATCATGTTCCTGGAGCTCGAATGGCGTAATGGCTTGCGTAGTGGGACTTCCTCGGGGCCGGACTATCTGGATTGGACAGCGCGCAATACCGTATTCGAATCCATGTGTGCCATCGACTACTACCGCAGTGGTCTCACATTGACGGGCGCCGGCGAGCCACTGGCCCTGAAGGGCCTGCGCGCGACTTCCAGTTTCTTCCCGACCGTCCAGCCCCGGATGACGTTGGGCCAAGGTTTCCGACCGGAAGCCTCGCAAGGGGACAATCCCTGGGTCGTCGTATTGACCCACGGCGTATGGCGTGATCTGTTCGACAGCGATCCCAACATCATCGGCCGGACCATTACCCTGGACCACACGCCCCATACGGTCGTGGGCGTGGCAGCGCCTTTGGGATTCCTGGAGGACATGGCGCAGATCCTGATCCCGCTGCAGGAGCCCGAGTTGGCCCGACAGAATCGTGGCCTTCATGGCGTTACGGTCTTGGGGCGTCTGAAGCCGGGGGTCTCCTGTGCCCAAGCCCAGGCGCAGATGAAACAGATCGCCTCCCAGCTTGCCCAAGAGTACCCTGCGACGAACAACGACAAGGGAATCTCCCTTCAGCCACTGCACAAAATTCTCATCGCCAGTATACGCGATGCCCTCCTCGTTGCGTACGGAGCTGTCATCCTCCTCCTGGTGCTGGCCTGCGTTAATGTCTCCAACCTGCTGGTGGCCAAGGGCGCGACGCGCGGTCAGGAAATGGCGATTCGCCGCTCCTTGGGCGCCGGACCCCTACGCATCGTTCGTCAACTGCTGACGGAGAGCCTGTTGCTCGGTTTGTTGGGGGGCGCCCTGGGCCTGGTATTGGCCTTCTGGGGTCTGGATCTGTTGCAGTGGATCGCTCCGCGCCTCCAGGAAACGGGCGGCAGCGGAATCCCCATGTTCGAGGAGATTCGTTTGAACCTGCCGGTATTGGCATTTACCCTGGGGTTGTCCGTGCTTGCCAGCCTGCTTCTGGGCATGCTTCCGGCCTGGCAGGGATCGCGCTTGGGCCTGGTCAACGCGTTGCAGGAATCCAGCCGGCGTGTTTCCCCCGCTGCCACTCACCACCGCACCCTGGGCATTCTCATTGTCGCGCAAATGGCCTTGGCCCTGATCTTGTTGACCGGCGCGGGCCTGCTCATCAAGAGCTTTGTGAGAATCCAGCAATCTCCGCTGGGCTTCAATGCCAAGGGGCTTCTGGTCCTGCACGTGGTACGCCCCAATACCAGTAGCCAAGGCCAGTGCGCCGCCTTCTTCCAGCAGGCCCTGGAGAAGCTGGCCGTCCTGCCCGGCGTCCAGGCGGTCGGGGCGGTCGACATTGCGCCCGTCAGTCCCATGAACAGAAACTACTCGGTTCAGGTCGTGAACCAGCCGGGATGGCTGGATGCGGAAACCCGGAGCATCTCCGTTGACTATTTCCGCTGTCTGGAGATCCCGGTGGTCCACGGACGAGTCTTTGCGGCGCAGGATGGGGCGTCCGGCCCCTGGGTCGTGATCGTGAATCAGGAGTTCGTGCGCCGGCGCCTCCCCGATCGGGATCCGATCGGTCAGGGCCTCACCTTCTGGGGCCGGACCTGGACAATCGTGGGCGTGGTGGGCGATGTCAAGCTCAACACCCTGCGCAGTGAGGGCTTCTCACCCTTTGTCTACGTCCCCTTGGCGCAACTGCCGCAACACGACATGACCATCTCGATCCGGACCGCGGGCGATCCTCTCCAATGGGCGGGGGCGGCACGCCAGACCCTTCGGGACATCGACCCCAGCCAGTCCATTCTCTCCGTCAATACCATGCGGCAACTCGTCCAGGATTCGGTTGGCGTGGAACGCTTCTCTATGATCCTCCTGACCGTCATGGGGGGTGTAGCCCTACTGATGGCCCTGGTTGGCCTCTACGGCGTCATGACCTTCGCAGTCAACGAGCGTTGTCATGAAATCGGGGTCCGGATGGCCTTCGGTGCAGGAACGCGGGATGTCCTGATCCTGGTCACAAAGAGAGGCTCGATCCTGACACTGGCGGGTCTGGGCGCGGGCCTGGTCGGTGCGCTGGTGGTTACCCGGTTCATGGCCAGTATGCTCTATCGCACCAGCGCTCATGACCCGGCCACGTTTGTGCTGGTACCGGCCTTGTTGTTCGCGGTGGCTCTGCTGGCCTGTTATCTCCCCGCCCGCCGGGCCACGCGGATCGATCCGATGACGGCCCTGAGATACGAATAGGATGGGAATGATGGAATACTGGAGTACGGGAAAAATGGGCCCAGGGGCCGGCACTCTTACAACATTCCATCATTCCACAATTCCACTATTCCAACCGGTTCTTGGAGTCATGCCATGGTCACGTTATGGAGCGACATCCGATACGGAGTTCGGACTCTGCGAAAGAATCCTGGTTTCACGACGGTAGCCGTGCTGACCTTGGCGCTCGGGATCGGGGCGAACACGGCCATCTTCAGTCTGATCAATGTGCTGCTCCTGAGACCGCTGCCCGTCCGGGACCCGCCGCGGCTTGTCCATGTGGCCGGGCAGGAGGACCTGCCCCTGTGCTATCCGCATTACGAGCAGTTTTGCCGAGAGAGCCAGTCGTTCTCCGGTCTGTTCGCCGCGGACGATGTCCGGCGGGGTCGCCTCGTGGTCGCCGGTTCGGGGGGCCGGGTGGAATCGATTCAGGCGCAAGCGGTCACGGCGAACTTCTTCGAGGTGTTGGGGGTCAGTGCCGCCGCGGGCCGATGTCTCCTGCCGGGCGACGCTCCGCCGCCCAATCCGCAGGCCGTCGGGGTGATCAGTTATGCCTTCTGGCAGCGTCGCTTCGGGCTCGATCCGGCGGTGATCGGCGGCACGATCACGCTCGAGGATGTCCCATTCACCGTCGTTGGAGTGGCCCCGCGCGGGTTCTGGGGATTCCAGGTGGGCAGGAATCCCGATTTCTGGTGGCTGATCCAGATGGCTCCGTCGGTCGAGAGGCGGGAGGATGTTTTGACCTCGTACGGCACGTGGCTGGACGTCATGGGCCGGCTCAAACCGCGCGTGACGAGGCAGCAGGCCTGCGCCGAATTGGACGTGATGTACCGGCGCATCCTCGACGAGGAGTCGGTGCGATGGCAGTTGTCTGAGGAACAACGCCGGATGCGCCATGCCTCGAGGATCGAGTTGCAGCCGGGGGCAGCGGGCTGGACGGAACTGCGCGGCGAGTTCCGGCGGCCGCTCCTGGCTCTCCTGGGCATGGTCGGTCTGGTGCTGCTGGTGGCGTGCGCCAATCTGGCGGGATTGTCTTTGACGCGGGGTATGGCCCGCCACCATGAACTGCGCACGCGCACCGCCTTGGGCGCGAGTCGTTGGGCTCTGGCCCGCCAACTCTTGATCGAGAGCCTCTTGCTCGCGACGGCCGGCGGCCTCCTGGGGCTGCTCTTGGCGCAATGGGGCGGGCGCCTCCTGGCCCGCTATGTTCCGGGCTACGGCGAGACGGTGGTGCTGGAGTTGACGCCGGACCTGCGGGTCTTGGGCTTCACGTTCCTGGTCGCCGCGGCCACCGGGATCCTTTGCGGCATCCTCCCGGCCTGGCGCGGCAGCCAGGTCGATCTGGCGACCGCGCTACGCGACCGGACCGGCAGCCTCATGGGGTTGAAGCAGCGTTGGAGCCAATGGCTGGTGGTACCGCAGATCGGCCTGTCTTGCTGTCTGCTCATCGGGGCCGGGCTCTTCGTGCGGACGGTCCAGAAGCTCAAGTCCCTGGACCTCGGATTCAACCGCAAACATCTTATGGTCTTCGAACTCGATGCCGGAAAGGACTACGATCACACCCGATGGGTGAGCCTCTGTCACGAGGTGCACGAGCGGGTGGCACGATTGCCCGGGGTGGCTTCCACCAGTCTTTCGAGCAATCGTACGCTGACCGGCGCCGCCGGTGGCCGGGGACCACGCAAAGTGGCAGCGTACGGGGCCGCCGTGAGGGAGGAGGACGGTCTCGAAGTGTACAACGTTTGCGTGACCTCCGGATACTTCCAGACCCTGGGAATCCCGCTGCTGCGCGGGCGGGACTTCGGCCCGCAAGATGAGCCGGCGCCGGGAATCGACCTGTGGAAGCAGAGCCCGCACCCGGTGATTATCGATGAGACCGGCGCCCACAGGCTCTTTGGAGAGGCAAACCCGGTGGGGGCACTCCTCCAACCAATTGGTCTTCGTCCCGGCCAGGGCTGGTCGTCTCTGGAGGTGATTGGCGTGGTCAAGGATGTCATTCAGCAGAATCTTCGCGAGGGCGGCATGATCACTCTGTACGGCCCGGAGATCGCCTATCCCAAGGAGTGTGTCTTCTTCTATGTGCGAACGCTGGGCGATCCCCTGGCTCTGTCCCGCGGGATCCGACAAGCCGTGCGCGAGTTGGACCCCAGAGTGGAGGTGACCGGACTGCGAACGATGGACGACCTGCTCGAGCGGCAATTATATCGGGAGCGGCTGACCTCCGAGCTGGCGGGTTTCTTCGGTCTGTCCGCGTTGCTGCTGGCCTGCCTGGGCCTGTACGGCATCCTGTCCTACGCCGTGGCGCGGCGGACCCAGGAGATCGGAGTTCGCATGGCCCTCGGAGCCCGCGCCGGTGATGTGCTGTCCCTGGTCCTTCGACAAGGGATGAAGCTGGCGATGGCCGGGTGTGCGATGGGCCTGGTTCTGGCGTGGACGCTGACGCGTTTGATCTCAAGTCAGCTCTACGGCATCACGTCCCTGGATCCTTGGACCTTCGCGTCGGGCGCGTCGGTTCTCTTGCTCGTAGCCTTGCTCGCCTGCTACATCCCGGCCCGCCGGGCGGCACGCATCGATCCCATGACTGCGTTGCGACGGGAATAGGATAGGAAGGATGGAATCACGGAAGAATGATGAGAACAAGACAATTCACCAGTGTTCTCTGGGAGTCTCCTTCCGCCGATCCTTCGACTTTCGTGGTGAAAGACGAAGTCGCCCTGACGGAGTCCTTTGTTCTGATCGGGGATCACGCGAAAGCCCGAGTGCAGGTCAAATCCCCGGACACGATTCTGGCCGTCGATCGTTCGCTGCAGCCGTCGCTGCCACCTTCACGGAACTGCAGGCGGCGGCCCGGAACTTCGAGCCGGGCGCCAGAATTGAAGTCACGCTGCGCCGGGATACCGCACGGACAACGGTGCCGGTCGTGCTGCAAGGCAGCCTTCCAGTTCCGAAACGGCGGAAGGTGACGGTTCGCGTGACAGAAGTGACGACGCGGGCGGAAGGAGAAAGGATGTTCAACGAGCAAGGCTGGTGACGCGGACAAGTTCCTTGTCAAAAATCCGCTGTCCTCGACCGAGGGGACGGCCGGGCTGGCTCCATCCGAGGGTGGCGTTGCGATACGAATAGGAGAGATGATGGGAACGCTGTGGCACGATCTTCGATATGGAGCACGGATGTGGGTGAAGAGCCCCGGTTTTACTGCGGTGGCGCTGCTGTCGTTGGCCCTATTGGCAGTCCTGCTGGTCTGCATCGGTCTGTACGGACTGATGGCCTACAACGTCGCGCGGCGCACGGGTGAGATCGGAATTCGCATGGCCCTGGGGGCGCGAGCGCAGGACGTGGCCGGTCCCATCGTGCGGCAGGTGCTATGGCTGACCGGCATCGGCGTTGTCGTCGGCCTGCCGGTCGTTCTGCTCGCGGTTCCTCTCCTGCGCAGCGTGGTCTATGGCACTACGCCGCACGATCCCATCACTATGATTGGCGCTGTCATTTTACTGTTGGCGGTGGCCGCCGGCGCGGCGTGGTTGCCTGCCCGCCGGGCGGCGCGCATCGATCCCATGGTCGCCCTGAGGTCCGAGTAGTCATAGGAATCGTTTTTGACCAGGTACTTTTTTTTATTGGAGTGACGCCTCTCATGATCAAGCTACGCAACCTCGAGAAATGCTACGAAACGCGGGCGGGCAAGAACTATGTTCTGCGGCAGATCAATCTGGACATCGCGGAGGGCGACTTTGTCACCTTCATGGGACCCTCGGCGGCGGGCAAGACGACACTGCTGAACATCCTCGGCATGCTGGACGGCGACTGGGAGGGCGAGTACTACCTCTTCGAGCACGCGATCCATGACCTCAAGCCCAAGGAGCGGCTGGCTCTGAACAAGCAGTACATCGGCTTCGTGTTCCAGAACTTCAACCTGCTCGATACTCT
>CAYHAJ010000039.1:0-13647 GCA_964354535.1 uncultured Pirellulales bacterium | reverse complement strand
CTCCCAATAACATGTTTTGGATTTTGAACATTGAAATTTGTTTGGGATTTTGAATTTGGAATTTCTTCTACTGTCCTGGCCACATGTCGTGGTAACTGACCAACTGTATACCACGTCTCTGGATCACCTCTTTGACCTTGGGGCTGGTGAACGCCTTCGTCACACCGTCGCGGTGTGAGGCGACTTCCCAGTACCCCTGGTGTCCCATCCCCTGCATTTCCGGCGTCTCGAGCCCCGGATGCTCGACGAGGATCCAGACGCCCGACTTCAGTTCTTCGAGAGTCTTGACCAGCGCGGCTTCTCGCTGCTCAGCGCTCGCCTTGTAGTCCACGAACCACTGTGCATACTGCGCCCCCGGCGTCTCGATCGGCAACTTATACTCCTGCGCGAGCTTCTGCACGAGAGCCTTAAGCTCCGGTGTGGCGGTGGGCGTCCCCATGTGACTGCTCAGGTGCGAAACCTGGGGGATCATCTTCTTCGCCAGCTCGATCTGGGCCCGCAGCTCTTTTTCCACCTCCGCGATCTTCCAGCCGCACTGGAGAAAGCCCGTATTCGGCGGAAAGTCCGGCCGCTGGCTGGTCATCGGATAGAAATTCCCCTGCGCATCCACGAGGCTCGGGGCCTGCGTCAGTGGGCCCCACTTGTAGTTCTCCCACTCGCTCGTGAGGCTCAGATGTACGCCCACATCGTACCCGGAATTCTCCCGCAGCATTTTGACCGCCTCGTTGAACCACGGGCACGGCACCATTACCTCAACACTCCGCGCGATCCCCTCCCGGTAGCACTGGATGCAGGCCAGATTGGCCGCATGGCACGACCCGATATCGTCCGCCCGCACCACGAGCTTGATCTCGCCACGGGGAGGCTTCGTCTGCGTCCAACCGCCCCGCGCGAGCCACAGGACCACGGCCAGCACCACCAATACGCAACCCAGCACTTTTCGAATCATGATAAGGTATCTCCCGAACGCACCGCGCCACGGACCCACGCCCAACTGCTTTGGCGGCAAGCCATTATAAGCGACACCCTCCGTCCGGCAAGGAATTTGTGCCGGGAGAATCCCGGTCAAGCCCCGTGTGCATCCCGCCGATATAGGCAAGACGAGACGGCTGGGTTCCGGGCACGGTAGGTCCGTCTGCACTTCGAGCCGTCCGTTTTTCGCAAAGGCTTGGCTGGCGGGAAAATGGAGACGTCCCTGCAGGGTCAGGAGAGCCAAGGTCCGGGCGGACTCGGGTCCCCCGCCGCACCGGGTGCGCCGATCCTCTCAGGCCCGCCCGCGATCGACAACGCACGTTATCGGCCTGCCCTGGGCATTCTGAGGACCACGGCCGCCTTCGGGGTGGTCGCCCTCCACACCTCCGGCCTCGCCCTCACGGGCGCGCCGCACGGAACCGCCACCTGGTGGATTGGGGATTTCTACCAAGCCACAACCCTCTGGTGTGTGCCAGTCTTTATCATGATCAGCGGCGCGCTGCTGCTGAACCCGGCCCCACCGCAGCCGGTGGGCGTGTTTTACCGGAAGCGCACGGCCAGAATCCTGGCGCCCCTGGTATTCTGGACCGTGTTCTACCTGGGCTGGTATGCGTGCTTCGAAGGGATCTCCTGGCAATACGTGGTCCGAGGACTGATCCGCGGCAATCCCTACGGCCATCTCTGGTACCTCTACATGATCGCCGGTCTCTATTTCATTACCCCGGTCCTCCAACCCTTTCTGCGCGACACCAGCCGTCGTGAACAAATCGCGATCATCGTGCCGCTGCTGGCCGCCGTCTCCGCCCATGATCTCATCAACACTCTCACGGCCAGCGCCGGCAAAGTCACCGTCTTCTCGCGCTTCGTGCCGTACCTCCCTTACTACCTGTCCGGGTACCTGCTGGCACAAGCCACCGTGTTGCCCCGCCGGGTGAAATACCTGGCCACCGGGGCGCTGACCGCCTGGCTGATCATTGCCCTCGCCACCGGCTTGTTGTTCCCGCGTGTCGAGATGTATTTCTTCGGCCATCACTGTCCTCTGGTCATCCTGATGGCCATGGGGGTGTTCCTCGCAGCATCCGGCCTTTTCGGCCGGGCGCGCATCGACGCTCGGCACCGCTGGAAGATCCTGCGGTTCCTGGACGACAAATCCCTGGGCGTTTATCTCATCCACCCGCTTTTCATCACGCTCCTGTTGAAACTGGGCCTCCACACCAAATACATCATTCCCCGCCCGCTTGCCTCCATCCCGGTGTTGGCAGTCTTGGTCCTCCTGGCCTCCCTGCTCCTGACCTCCCTGCTCAAAGCCGTCCCCGCCCTGCGACGGGTGGTATAGGGGATTGGTGGGCGAAGCCCACCCTACCGGTGCCGCCCTGCCAGGCTCCCACAACAAGACCACGTGAGACCTGCATGACGTTTCGCCACCAGATGCCCTCCGTCCCGCGTCATCCGTCTTCTGGCCTCCGGACCCCGGTCAATCCTCAGCGCCGGTGCCCTGGCGCGGCATGGCGATCGTGCCGGTGCGGGCGACGTTCTTGATGCCGTAGGGGCGGCAGACGTCGATGAAGGCCTCGATCTTCGTCTCCGGACCGCTGACTTCGACCATGATGGCCTTTTGGCCGATGTCGACGACGTGGCCGCGGAACATCTCGATCAGGGCAAAGACCTCCGGCCGCTTCTCCGGCGGGACCGCGATACTGACCAGCATCAGGTCCCGCGCGACGACGGGCTTGCCCGCGAAGTCCTGGACCTTGACCACCGGGATGAGCCGGGCCAGTTGTTTGCGAACCTGCTCGACAATCCGGTCGTCGCCGATGACAACGATCGTCATGCGGCTGAGGTTGGGGTCCTCCGTCCGGCCGACGACCAGCGAATCGATATTGAAGCCGCGGGCGGCAAACATGCCGGCAACATGGGCCAAAACGCCCGGTTTATTCTCGACCAAGGCACTGATGATATGCTTCATATTCCATCCACTCCTGTAGAGGAGAAGGTGTGCACAGCACACCCTACCGACTACTGACTACCGCCTACCGCCTACCGGTTTATGCCATGCTTTCCAGGAACGTCAGACCGTCCATCTCCGAGAGGCTCTTGCCGGCCGGGACCATGGGCCAGACGTTCTCTTCCCGCTCGACGCGGAAGTCGACCACGCAGGGCTGCTTTTCCGCGAGCATTTGCGTGACGGCCTTCGGCACGTCCTCCTTCCTCTCCACGGTGATCCCGACGGCCCCCAGGGCCCGGGCGACGTCGGCGTAGTTGGGGTTCTTCAGGTAGCTGCACGAATAGCGGCGGTTGTAGAACAGCTCCTGCCACTGGCGCACCATGCCCATGTAGCCATTGTTCAAGATGCAGACCTTGATGGGCAGCTCGTACTGCACCGCGGTCGCCAGTTCCGTCATGGTCATGTTGAAGCTGTGGTCGCCGTCGATGTCAATCACGGTCGCCTCGGGCCGGGCGATCTGGGCGCCGATGGCGGCGGGCAGGCCGAAACCCATCGTGCCCAGGCCGCCGGAGCTGATGAGCTGTCGCGGCCGGATGAATTTGTAGAACTGGGCCGTCCACATCTGGTTCTGGCCGACGCCCGTCGTGACGATCGCGTCGTTCTTCGTCTGGCGGCAGATTTCGTCGATCACGTATTGCGGCTTGATCGTCTTGGCCCTTTTGTCGTAACGGAACGGGTGCTTCTTCTTCCACTCGGCAATCTTGGCAAACCACGCGTCCCGCGCGCGGTATTCGACTTCTTTGGTCAACTCGATCAGAATGTGTTTGGCGTCGCCGACGACCGGGATGTCGACCTGGACGTTCTTCGAGATGCTCGACGGGTCGATATCGATGTGGACGACTTTGGCGTGAGGGGCGAAGGTGGCGACCCTGCCGGTGACACGGTCGTCGAACCGTGCGCCCACCGCGATCAGCAGGTCGCACTCCTGGACTGCATAGTTGGCATACGCCGAGCCGTGCATGCCGAGCATATCGAGCGACTCGGGCTTCCGCTGATCGAAGCAGCCCAGACCCAAGAGCGTCATGGCGACGGGCAGATGCGCCTTCTCGATGAGCACCCGCAGTTCTTCCGCCGCGCCGGCGGCCACCACCCCGCCGCCGACGTACAGCACCGGCCGCTCGGACTTGTTGATCGCTTCGGCGGCCATCGAGATCTGGCGGGCGTGGCCCTTCGCGCGGATCCGATACCCGGGCAGGTCAATCGCGGCCTTGCCGTTGCACGCGCATTTGCCGACGGAAATATCGACGGGCAGATCGACCAGGACGGGACCGGGCCGGCCGGTGGAGGCGATGTAGAACGCCTCGCGGACCGTCCGCTCCAAGTCTTTGATGTTTTTGACGATGGAATTGTACTTCGTGACCGGCCGGGTGATGCCGGTCGTATCGGCCTCCTGGAAGGCGTCGTTGCCGATCAGGTCGGTCCGGACCTGGCCGGTCAATGCCACGAGCGGAATCGAATCCATCATGGCCGTGCCCAAGCCGGTCGTCAGGTTACAGGCGCCGGGACCGCTGGTAGCAAGTACGACGCCCACCTTGCCGCTGGCCCGAGCATAGGCATCGGCCATGTGGCAGCCGCCTTGCTCATGGCGCGGGATAATGACCCGGATCGGAGCATCATAGAGCCGGTCAAAGAGGGGCAACACGACGCCGCCCGTGTACCCGAACATCGTCTCGACGCCCAATTCGACGAGGGTGTCGACGACGATCTGGGCACCGGTTTTGACAGTGGCACCGGCCTCGGCTGGGGCGACCGGCGTTTGAGACTCAGATGACATCTTGGCTCCTTTCGGACGGACTCATGGGGGTCCAGATCATATAATGTTCCATTCCATCATGTCAATTACCTTCGGCTGAAGCACTAAGGTCCTTTTCGTCCTTAAGGTCTTTTTAAGGCTCAAGGGATCCAAAGGACCTCAAGGACCTAAACGCCCGGCTTCGCCTGAGCCGGGCGGGTTTTGCCCGTCACATCGCATTTTCCAGTTCTCGCAGGCCCTCCATCTCGTCGAGACTTTTGCCTGCGGGGACCATGGGCCACACGTTTTCCTCGGCCTCGACGTGAAAGCCCACGACACACGGCTTGTCCTCGCGGAGCATCTGCTCCAAAGCGGGTCCGACCTGGTCCTTCGACCGGACTGTGATGCCGACGGCCCCCACCGCCCGGGCGAATTCCGCGTAATCGGGATTTCGTAAATGGCTGTAGGCATAGCGTTTACGGTAGAACAGCTCCTGCCATTGCCGGACCATTCCCATGTAGCCATTATTCAGGATGCAGACCTTGATCGGCAGCTCGTTTTGGACCGCCGTGCTCAGCTCGGCCATGGTCATATTGAAGCTGTGATCACCATCGATATCGACCACCAAGGCCTCCGGGCGAGCGATCTGGGTCCCAATGGCGGCGGGCAGGCCGAAACCCATCGTCCCCAGTCCCATCAGGGTCATCGCGACGGGCAGGTTCGCCTTGGAGGCGAGGTCCCGCAGCTCCTGCGAGGCGTTCGCCGTGATGACACCGCCGCCGGCCAACAAGACCGGTCGCTCGGCCCGGTTGATCGCCTCGGCCGCCTCGCTGATCTGCCTGGCATGGCCGTTTTTCGGAATTCGATAGCCGGGCAGATTGAGGCGAGTTGGCCCGTTGCCGGCGTGTTTCTGGAACTCGAGGTCCGCCGGCACATCGACCAGGACCGGGCCGGGCCGGCCTGTCGAGGCGATGTGGAAAGCCTCGTAAATCGTTCTGGCCAAATCCCTTATGTCAGTGACGATGGAGTTGTGCTTGGTGACCGCCCGAGTGATCCCGGTGGTCGGGGCCTCTTGGAATGCATCGTCGCCGATCAGATCGGTGCGAACCTGCCCTGTGATGGCGACCAGGGGAATCGAATCCATCATGGCGGTCGCCAAGCCGGTGACCAGATTGCAGGCCCCCGGCCCGCTCGTGGCAATGACCACTCCGACCCGGCCGCTGGCGCGGGCGTAGGCGTCGGCCATGTGCGTGCCCCCCTGCTCGTGGCACGGGATGACGAACCGGATCGGGGATTCGTAAAGGCGGTCAAACAAAGGCAATACAGATGCCCCGATGTAGCCGAAGACGGTGTCGACACCGTGGGCGAGCAGAGCATCGACGATGATCTGGGCACCGGTCTTGTGGATCGTGCGTTCGGCCGGACTGGCCGGAGACGGAGAATCAGTCTGCATACCCTTCCTTTCCTGATCAACGCGACAGGTTCCTACCCAGAGGAACCCTTAGGTTATTCCGGCGGATTGCGGCTTTTTCGGCCTTTCGGGCGACCAATCGTTCTTGACTTCGAAGAACAACCCATCGGCCCGAAGATATGTGCCTATGCCACAACTCCGTAACCATCCCAACCATCTGGGATGGACCAGGTTGTGCTGCGACATCGTTCGCAAGCACCTGTAAACTATTAACAAATCGGTCCGCAATTGTCAATGGCTTTGGCGATTCGGCCGTGGAATCTCCCCTCGAGCGGAGAGAAGGACGGATCCAAAATGGGCGGAACAGGGAATTTCCTCACTTTCTTTGTGATGAGGCCGTGCTGGAGATTGCGGTCACGCGGCCCTGTGGTATAATAAAAATTGGCGCCTGATGGGTGTGATTACCTGTGCGGGAGTGTGTCCTGCCGACCTGCAGGCACCGAGGGTTGCTTTTTTGGGGCACCCGGCTGTGGCAGGGGTTCGAAGAAACGAAGTGCTCGCCGGCGAGGCCGTTCGGCTCGCGACCGATATATTCGATGAGTACGGCGGTTTCATACGCGCCATCATCCGCTTTCAGGTTCATCACCGGTCCGAGGAAGAGGACCTTTATCAGGAATTCTTCCTGACCCTGATCCGCAAGCCCGTGCCCATCGAGGTGCAGAACCTCCGAAGCTACCTCTATCGGGCGGTCACCAACCATGTCGTCGATTCGGCACGGCGGCGCGAGTGCTATCATCGCGCGGTGAAAAAATACGCGAAACGGACGCGAATTTCTATCAACAACCGCCCGGTGGGAAACGCCCTAATAGACGATACGGAGGAGAAAAACGCGATCATCGCTTATTACGCGCGGCATTTGCAGGAGCGGGAAGCACAGGCCTTCGTATTGCGGTATCGTGACAATTGCAGCGTCGGGGAGATCGCGGCCCGGATGGGCGTGAACGCGAGAACGGTCAGCCGGTACTTGTCTGAGAGTATCCGGAAGCTTCGCCAAGCGTTGGCGACTCAGTAACGAGGGATCTCTATGAGAGCGTCGGACGGCAAGCGCCCGTGTCAGGAGGCGCGCGTCTATTACTATGATCTTCTCTGCCCGGACGAGGCGGCTGTCCCTCCTGTGGTGCGTCAACATGTCGCGACCTGCCCCTTTTGCCGCGAGCAGATGGGCCGCCTGAGAGAGACGCTTTTCGAAGAAGAGCGGGAGCCGCGCGGGAGCCGCGCGCCGGAGGATGAGACCATCGAGGCCCTGGCCGAGCAGTTCCGGCTCCTCGACGAGCGGGTCACCTGCTCCGACGCCCGGCCCTGCCTTCCTCAACTCGCGCTGGCAACCCCCCAAATCAGGATTCCCACTCCCGTGACCGTCCACGTGGACCATTGTCCCCAATGCGCCAAAGATCTGGCCGCCCTCCGGAAACTCCATCTCACTGCCGACCAGTTGCGGCGTTTGGGTCAACTCTTCGCTTCCCAAAACGGGGAAGGATTGCTTCCGGCGCCAGCCTGCCTCGGGGGCACCGCGCGCACCGGGTCCCACCCCGTCGAAGGTGCCGTCCGGGCTTGCCAGGAGGTCTCGGCGGCCGACATCTTCGATTCGGTCGTCCCGTTTGGCGTACCGCCGGACCAACGGCAGAAAGCCATTACCGCCCACATCCGAGTCTGCCCCATTTGCCTGGAAGGGGCCCGGAAGCTGCACCGCACGATCAACGCGATCGTCGAGCGGGCAGACTCGAAGATAAAGACCGTCTATCATGCCGCCGAGGACACAGAAGACGCTCCCGCAGAGATGCAAGATGCCTGTCAATACCCGGTGAGCGTGGAGGTTGTGCACGCCGGCGCCGCCTGCGATCCGGACGGTTTACGAGGAATTTCGAGAGCATGTATGCACCGTCTCCGACGATCCGCCGCTCCCGTGGCCCGGATGGCTGGCGTCGGCATCGTTGTCGTCGTCTTGGCCGCCCTGCTGCGAACGACAGTTCCCACGGCCTCGGGCACCAACGTCGGCCAGGTGCGCAAGGCCGTTGACAAGGCCCCAAACATCCGCGTTGTCGCCACGAACCCCCAGACCGGGCTGGTTCAGGAGCTCTTGATCGCACGCGGTTCGGATCGGCTGGTGCACAGGACGACAATAGAATGTGCCCTGTATGATCTGAAGCAAGATCGCAAGCAGATCATCGGGCCCCAGACGGGAGTCGGGGCTCCCACCACCAAGCTGAGCAAGTTCGAACACGATAAGGCCAGGCGTCTCATGGCGAATTGCCTGTTCGATGTGCTTGGGCGGATCGCCCCGGATACCCAACTGCATCCGTCCGCAGACAACACCGGCACGGAGACCGAGAAGGGCTTGGACGTTTACGAGTTGCGGCGGTCGCAACCGGCTGGAAAGTCGCTCGTACACGACCGGTGGCGGGTGTACATCGATCCCGCGACAGGATTGCCTCGAAAGACGGAATCCTACCACCGAGGGCCTCCCGATCTCGAATGGCGACTCGTAAGGACTACCGTCTACACGTATCCTGACGAACAGGAAATGCATGACAGCATCCGGGCGTTATTGACGGCCAACTGATCCCCCGCCGCGCCGCGGGCGAGGCACCCTCTTTGTACTCATCTCGCGAGTGTGGAAACCTGCCACATTCCGCCGCGCTCGTTGCGATGTGCGCTTCATGGACGGCGGACACGAGACGATGGTCGCCTCTGGAAGTCGTCGCAATGGTTGTCGGCCCAGGTGAAGAGGGGCCGCCCCTTGTCCGTGCTCCAATCGGGCTTTGCCCGGACCAGCTTCAGACAATGGCCCCAGGTGGGTCTCTCTTTGCACGTCTGGGCTGGGGAGAAATACTCACACGCGTCACATAGCCGTCCGGTCGTCACCAGTCAGCCTCCGTGTCCTCCAAGCACCGCTGATCGGCCCCCGCTCGCGATCTGGAAGCGCAGAAGGGCTCTCACGAAGCCTCTTTGTACTACTACTTGTCAGAATCTTGTTTTCTTGCGCAAATTTCCTCGGCCCGATGACGTAAAGCCTGAAAGGACAAATGATTATGCTCGCGCAGAGACGCAGGGACGCAGAGTATGGAGCAGGCTCGATCTTGCCTTTCTCTGCGCCTCCGCGTCTCTGCGCGAGGAGGTTTTGGTTGCGGCCAAAGGCCACGCTGGGATAAGGGCGCTTGCGGGCGACCCGATGTTGATGAAAGACTCAACGCACGGGCCGGCGCGGCACGGCTAAAGAAAACGGCTCGCCTGGCCGATCAAGAAAGGTGCGGAGGATCGGAGGTGTCTCGTTCGCGCGGCGCCATCGGGGTAGCTATGGAACTGAGGACCTTGCACACGCGGCGTGCCGTCCCGGGGACAACGCTGCATGATTTCGTGATCGAGGGGGCCGCCGAGTTGGGCGCGTGCCTCGGGGCACAATCCTTTCGCGCGACCCGCCGCACGGACGGCCAGCCGGTTCTGCTGCACAAGTTCCGGCCGGCCCAATCCTTGCTCGATCTGGGCCCGCGCGTCGCTCCCGAGGAACCGCCGGACTTCACGAAGCCCTTCATCACGCAATTCACCGACCTGTTCGTGGTTGCCGGCAGCGCTTACCTGGTCGAGCCACTGCCGCCCTGCTTCGCCCTGCGTGACCTGTGGCGCTACATGCTGCAAAGCCGCCCGGACCAGGCGGTGAAAGTGGTCACCATCGTGGTGCGTCACCTGTCGTCGATCGTCCGCCAGCTCACGCACCAGCACCGTTACCATGGTGCGCTGAGCCTGGAGAGCATCGTGCTCGCACCGGCAGCCTGTTTCGGCGCGCTGGCAGCCCATCTCTCCTGTCGGGAGGGCCGGCTCTGGCTGCGCAAGGCTCCGGAAAGCTCCCTGAAACCGGACTACTTCGCCTTCGCCGATGTCTTGCGCTCGCTGCTCGCCGTCGAAGCCCAGACCGCGACTCTTCGCAACGTGCCCAAGCTTCTGCCCGCCACGGTCCGCCACGGGATTGAGGATCTCCTCCATGCCCTCGAGCAGGCCACCGCGTCTGTCGGCTCGGAACCCGCCCGGAGACTTCGCTCGCACTGACGCCGGAAGGCGTTTCTCTGTGCATGCGCACGCACGGTCAGCAGATAGCGTTCCCCCTCTTGAATTCCCGGTGAGACCCTTTGAACGGACGGGTCTTCGAGTTACAATAGATTTTGGGGCTTATCGTGGGATGGGCAAACGTATGCCCGGCAAGGAGCACGTGAATGGCAATGACTCGAATGATGAACGTGGGACTTCTATCGGTCGCGGCTGTCCTGGCCGCCGGTGGGCTGGCCTCGGCCGCCGACTGGCCCTGCTATCGCGGGCCGAGCCATAATGGCACCAGCCAGGAGACCAATTGGAGCGCCAACTGGGGGACGTCCGGGCCCAAGGTGCTCTGGAAGAAATCGATTGGCATCGGCTTTTCCACCACGGCGGTCGCCAACGGACGGGCCTACAACCTGGGCAATAGCAACAAGGAGACCGACACGGTCTATTGCCTCGATGCCGGGACCGGCCAGGAATTATGGAAACACTCCTACCCTTGCCCGCTCCTGCCGAACTCCTATGAAGGCGGCCCGCTCTCGACGCCCACCGTGGACGGGGGCCAGGTGTATACCCTGAGCAAGATCGGCGACCTGTTCTGCCTCGAGGCGGCGACGGGCAAAGTGCTGTGGCGGAGGCAGTTGGAAAAGGGCATGGGCTTCAAGCCGCCGGAATGGCGCTTCTCCAGTTCCGCTCTGATCGCAGGCGATATGCTCTTGCTCAATATCGGGCCGGCGGGCCTGGCCCTGAACAAGAACACGGGCGACCCTCTCTGGCAGAGCGGCAAAGGCCGGTGCGGCTACGCCACGCCCGTGCCGTTCGAGATGGACGGGCAGCCCTGCCTGGCCATCATGAGCGAGGCCACGCTTTTCGTCGTCCGGCAGGCCGACGGCAAACCGTTATGGCGCTACCCGTGGAAGACCCAGTACGAAGTCAACGCCGCCGACCCCGTGGTCATCGGCAGCCGGATGTTCCTCACCTCCGGGTACAACCATGGCTGCGCCCTGCTGGAGTTCAACGCGGCCGGGGCCAAGAGACTCTGGGAAAGCAAGGTGATGTCGATGCAAATCAACTCCCCCGTGGTCCGGGACGGATTCGCGTACGGCTTCGATGAGAACATCTTCAAGTGTGTCAGGCTTGAGGACGGCAACCAGCAGTGGCAAGAGCAAAGCCTCGGCAAAGGTTCTCTCATGATGAGTGCCGATGGGCGGCTGATCATCATGAGTGAGATGGGCGAGCTGGTGATCGCCCAAGCCGGCCCGCAGAAGTTCGATGTGGTAGCCCGCGCCCCGATCCTGCCGAAGAGCAAGTGTTGGACCGCGCCGGTCCTGGCGAACGGCCGGATCTACGCCCGCAACGCCGCCGGCGATTTCGTCTGTGTCGATGTCAGCCGGTAGGGTGTGCACCGCACACCAACTGACCAGAGGATAGAATCGTGCAACCATGAAGACGTATGAGCAAATCAACGATCGGATCGAGTCGGGCAAGGCCGTGGTGCTGACCGCCGATGAGATCATGGATTATGTCGATAAGAAGGGGGTCGCGGCCGCGGCCAAGGAAGTGGACGTGGTGACCACGGCCACCTTCGGGCCAATGTGCTCCTCCGGGTGCTTTTTGAATTTCGGGCACTCCAAGCCGCGGATTCGCATGTCGGAGGCGTGGGTCGAGGATGTCCTCGTCTACGCGGGCGTGGCGGCGGTGGATGTCTATCTCGGGGCGACGCAACTGCGCCACGCCGACCCGGCGAATATGTACTATCCCGGCGAGTTTCGCTACGGCGGCGGCCACGTCATCGAGGACCTCGTCGCGGGCAAGACCCTCCAGCTTTTCGCCCTCTCCTATGGGACGGACGAGTACCCGCGCCGCGAGATTCGCACGTACTTCACGATCCAGGACCTCAACCAGGCCATCATGGTCAACCCGCGCAACTGCTACCAGAACTATAACGTGGCGATCAACGATTCGGATCGGACGATCTACACGTACTTAGGCATCCTGGAGCCCCGCCGCAAGAACGCGACCTATTGCTCCGCGGGCCAACTGTCGCCCTTGTTGAACGATCCGTACTACGAGACGATCGGCGTGGGCACGCGCGTCTGGCTGGCGGGCGCCCAGGGGCACGTCTACGCCGAGGGGACCCAGCACGCCGGCGACTGCGTGCGGACCCCCAACGGCGTGCCGCAAGAAGGGGCCGGGACGCTGGCCCTGACCGCCGACATGAAGCGGATGCGGCCCCAGTTCGTACGCGGCCTGAGCCTGCGCGGTTACGGCGTGTCGCTGGCGCTCGGGGTCGGGATACCGATTCCGATCCTTAACGAAGAGATCCTGAAGCGCACGTGCATCCGGGACCGCGACATCCTGGCGCCCGTGACCGACTACAGCGTCGACTATCCCGAAAAAACCGGCCGGGTGATCCGCTACGCCAACTACGAAGAGCTGCGCAGCAGCCAGATCGAAGTCGAGGGCCAGAAAGTCGAGGTCGGCTCGATCTCGTCCTACTACAAGGCTCTGGAGATCGCCACCCTGCTGGCCGACGAGATCCGCCGGGGCGAGTTTCTGGTGAGCCGGCCGATTGCCCCGCTGCCCCGCAACACCAAAATGAAGCCCCTTGTCATACGAGAGAAATGAGAAGTGTGATGTCTGAAGTGTGATTTTTGATTTGCAGATCTGAAATCAGCCATCAGACTTCACACTTCAAACTTGGGATTTACTATGAGCCAAACCGTAACGAAGAAATTGATGTTCTTCTTCCCGAAGTGCGAGTGTGAGAAGCCCATCATCTATCATCTGGTGAAAGATCACAATCTCATCGTGAACGTCTACCGGGCGAAGGTGACGCCGGAAGAGGAAGGTTACCTGGTGCTGGATGTGACCGGCACCGAGGAGGACATCCAGGGGGCCATCGATTTCGTGCGGACCTTCAACGTCACGGTCAACACCACCGGCAAAGGCGTGACCTGGGACGAGGATCGGTGCACCCATTGCGGCCAGTGCCTCCCGCGCTGCCCCACCGAGGCCCTGCACCTCCCCAACCCGGCCACCCGGCAGGTGGTGTTCGACGAGACCAAGTGCATCGAGTGCTTGGCCTGCATCCGGATCTGCCCCTTCAACGCCTGCGCCTCAGCGTTTTGAGAACATCTTGTTTTCTTGGCAAGCTTTCCGACGAGACAAGCGGTAAGTCTGCCAACATAAAGGAATTAGGGAAGCCACAGATTACGCAGATTTTCGCAGATTCAAGAAGGCTGACAGAAGGAGCGAACAGCCCCTGACGTATCATTGCCTGGAACCACTGCTCTTTGTCCGTCTCTTAGAATCTGTATTACTAACCCGTAACAACTGGAAAACGTTTCCAGATGATTGTGGTGGCTTGCTGCAAGTCCGGACGAGATAAGAAGATAGGAACCACGAATGGCACGAATCACCCAGCGCGGCCTTTGGCCG
>CAYHAJ010000038.1:0-19392 GCA_964354535.1 uncultured Pirellulales bacterium | reverse complement strand
GAACCTCAAGGAGAGCGTCGCCGGCCTGTGCAAGTATGAGGCGGCCAAAGGCGGCCAACTCCGTATCGGGTTCGAGCCCAAGCCGAACGAGGGGCACCCGGCCATGCTGATCCCGACCGTCGCCAGCGCCATCGTGTTCTGGCGCAAGGTCGCGGAGGAGTTCGGCGTGTCGCTCAAGAACAAGGGCGTCAACAAGGAATTCGGCCACTCCGAGATGATCGGCCTCGACCACGTCTACGACACCGTCGAGGAGCTCGACAACGACATGACGGTGCACATGCACCTCAACAGCCAGGGCTACAACGACGGCATCATTCTCGGCGGCCCCGGCAAGTACGACATCGACCATGGCGCCCGCATCAATGGCATGAATATCGCCATCGCGGGCCTGATCCAGAAGGCCGGTTATGACCGCTGGAAGGGCCACGACATGCAGCCCCGCGCCTACGACAACACCGAGCAGGCGATCAACCGCGTGGTCCGGAGCGTCCTGAGCTGGGAAGCCTGCGAGAAAGCGGCCAAGGAACTCAGGACCAGAGACCTGCTCAAGATCCTCGCCCAGCGGGACACCGCCGCCGCCGAGGACATGATGCGCGCGGCGGTCGTCAACGCCCAGATGTACTTCGACCAGATGTACACGGGGTAACGGAATCCTACTCGTCCATTACGTCCACGGCGTCCATGACGTCCAGAATAGGACCTATAGGACGAATGGGATTCATAGGACCTATGAAAGGCTTGCCGGGTCTGCCCAATCAGACGATCAGCATCGCATCGCCGTAGGAGTAGAAGCGGTAGCGCTGTTCGATGGCATGGTGATACGCGGCCAGGATTCTCTCCAAGCCGGCGAAAGCGCCTACCAGCGCCAGCAGTGTCGAGCGGGGCAGGTGGAAATTCGTGATCATCGCGTCAACGATCTTGAACTCGCAGCCCGGCGTAATAAACAGGTTGGTTGTGCCTTCGCAGGCGTGTAGGATGGGCTTCAGCCCATGCGGAGATCCGTATTCGCTGCCAGCGTGGGCTGAAGCCCATCCTACATTCGCGACCGTCTCCAGCACCCGGGTCACGGTAGTGCCCACGGCAATGATCCGCCCCCCGTTTTGACGGGCCGTTTGAATAGTACTGACATTCGCGGCATCGAGGCGGTACCACTCGTGGTGAATCTCGTGCTCCTCCACTTGCTCCGTGGCGATCGGTTTGAACGTGCCGGCGCCGACATGCAGTGTCACGTACGCAAAGCCAACGCCGGCGGTCTGCAACCGACCGATCAGCTCCTCCGTGAAGTGCAGCCCCGCCGTCGGCGCCGCCACCGCGCCGGGGCAGCGGGCGTAGACGGTTTGGTATCGCTGCAGGTCGCTCTGTGCTCTCGTCAAGTCGTGGTCCCGCCGGATATAGGGGGGCAGCGGCGGAAAACCCACCTCATTCAGCACCGCCTCGGCGTTCGCCTGCGTCTGGACCTCCAGCAGGCATGTGCCATCCGGCTTCTTCTCCAGCACTCCGGCTGTGCAGAAGTCGCACTGCTCACGATCCTCGATGCAAATGGACTCGCCGAGCTTCACTTTGCGGACACCTTTGAGCATGACCTCCCAGACGTGGATACCACGCCCTGACAGTGTCGCGGCGGTGGGAGATTGCTTCGTCGCTGCGCTCCTCGCAATGACATCCGAGGCACCGTTCGCAGAACTCTCGCGGAGGAACAGACCCTCCAGCTTGCCGCCGGTCCGGCGGCGGGCGAAGAACCGTGCGGGGAGCACCTTCGTATCATTGAGGACCAGGCAGTCGCCGGGCCGAAGGAACTCGCCCAAGTGGCTGAATTGGCTATCGGTGAGCCGGCCTGTGGATCGGTCCACCACCAGCAGCCGTGATTCGCTCCGGATCGCCGCCGGGTCTTGGGCGATCAGCTCGGCCGGGAGATCGTAATCAATCTCTGTTGTCTTCATAAGACCAGATTATCAGACCTCGGCGCTTGCAACAAAAGATTTCGCGCCCAATAATAGGGCGGTTTCGATGGTTGCGCCCCCACGGATGGTTTTTCTCGCAAGCCTCGCGGGCGCGCGTCCGATACCGCAAAGGCGACGGACAGGTGCGCCGGCGCAGCCGCCAAGAACCGCCTATTCGAAGGTTACAGCCGTGTACACACCGGGACAGTTTGAAGGGACCCCTAACGCGAGAGATCGCGTGTGGGACCCCGAGCAGATGGCCGCTTCGCTCACCGATCTGGGCCGGGACGATCTCAAGAAGCGCATCAAGGATTTCCGGGGCCGGTTCAAGCTCGACTTCTCCGACGCCTACCTTGACGCCCTCACCGTCGAGCGTCTTCGTCACCTGCTGCTGGCCGCCTTGATCAACGCCAGGGCCGAGCCGTAGGCAGAGATCCGTCGGTCGCCATCACCCCAGGACACCTTTCCTTCTCTGCCCTGACGGGCACACGACAAACAGGTTCAGAGTCGCAAAGCTCCGGATCGCGGTCCATTACCTTGGCTTCGACTCTTGCCCAGGCGTGCCGGCCTTGGCGGAGAACGACTCGATGCCGTAGCGGCTGGTGCGGTAGGCCCAGAGAGCGATCAGCAACAGGACCACCAAGCCGATCCAGGGGCCGCTGGTTTCGATCCCTTGGCGGAGCACCGGCAGCCAGGATTCCGCGTTCTGCTGCCAGAGGCTCGTCAGCGGCAGGTCCAGGCCGTGACTCTTCATGAGCACGACCGGGATGGCCACAATAATGCCCATCAGAGCCTCGCCGGTAATCAGGCCGGAGGCAAACAAGACGCTCTTTTGCTCCGAGGCTTCCAGCATCTCTTTGTCCGCCCGCTCGCGGACGAGGGCTCGCTTGACCAGGGTCGCGATGACCCCGCCGATGAAGATGGCCACCGATTGGGCGAATGGCAGGTAGAAGCCAATCGCCACCGCCAGGACCGGCGTGCGGAAGGTGCTGCCGCTGCGCTCAAGAATCGCGTTGAGGATGATCAGGCCGACTGCGACCCCCATGCCGATGAAGATGAACGTCCAGGGCAAGTCGCCCTGGAACACGCCTTTGGCCACGGCGGCCATGACATTGGCCTGCGGCGCCGGCAGCGGTCGGGCGGCGGGGGTGGGCTGGCCTGCGAAGCCGTAGGCATGCTGCAACAGGGTGAGCACGGGGGCAATCACCGCCGCACCTGTGAGAGTGCCGATGGCCAGCATGACCTGCTGCTTCCACGGCGTGGCCCCGACGATGTAGCCGGTCTTGAGGTCTTGGAGGTTGTCGCCCGCGATGGAGGCGGAGCAGCAGACCACGGCGCCGATGATGATGGCGGCCGCCGGACCGATGGGGGCGCCTTTGCCGATCAGGAGCATCAGGAAGAAGGCGGAGAACACGATCGTGGTGATCGTCACGCCGGAGATCGGATTGTTGCTCGACCCGACCAAACCCGCCATGTACCCCGCCACGGCGGAGAAGGCGAAGCCCGCGACCAGCATCAGCAAGGCCATGGTCACCGAAACGTGGACCTTCTGGACGAAGGCCTGGTATACGAAGAACAGCGGCACCACGGAGAGCACCATGAGGATGAGGATCCATTTCATGGGCATGTCGCGCTCCGTGCGCGGCACCTCGACAGCGGGGCCGCCGCCATCGACCGAGCGATAAGCCTGCAGGCCGCTCGTGACACCCTTGAGGAGGGTCTTACGCATCTTAAAGACGGTCCACAAGCCGCCGACCAGCATGGCCCCGACACCGATGTAGCGCGTCTGGTCCCGCCAGATCTTGTCTGCCCAGCTTGCGACGGACAGGTCTTCGGGTCTGGGATGGAAGTACGAGTAGACGGGAATCGCGATCAGCCAGTTGGCGGCCCCGCCCAGGAACATCAGGATGCCGATATTCAGGCCCACGATCAACCCGACGGCCAGCAGGGCCGGACTGAGAGTCACGCCAAATGCGGTGACACTGGAGCCGATGGCGCGAGTGACTTGAAGCTTGTCGGGCCATAAGCCGATCAGGTCGGCTACCAGTTTGAAGAACCCGCCGGCCAGAGCGGTGCGGACGATCTGGCGCAGGCCCTCCGGGCCCATCTGGCCGCTCTCCAGCACTTTGGCCGTGGCGATGCCCTCGGGGAACTGGAGCTTGCTGTCCACGATGAAGCTCCGCCGCAGCGGGATCGTGAACAGCACGCCCAGGACGCCGCCGAACCCGGCAATGATCGTGACCCACTTGTAGTCGAAGGTCGTCCAGTGCTCCAGGATGATCAGGGCGGGCAGCGTGAAGATGCAACCGGCGGCGATGGCTTCGCCCGCGCTGGCGCAGGTCTGCACGATGTTGTTTTCGAGGATGTTGTTGCGTTTGAAGAACCGCAGCACCCCCATCGAGATAACGGCGGCGGGGATCGTGGCCGACACCGTCATGCCGGCAAACAGGCCCAGGTAGGCGTTGGCCGCCGCCAGGATGACCGCCAGCAGCACGCCGAGAATGACGCCCTTGATCGTGATTTCGGGAAGGGTTCCCAAACGCAAGACATCGCGTTTGGGGTCTCCAAGCGAGTTGTTCTGCAGATCCATCGTGTCTCGATCTCCTTATCTATCGGGCCAACGATCTGGGAGGCAGGGCCGCGATCTACCTTTCTCGGACCGTCGTGCGGTAGAGCCAGAAGGTCACAAAAGCCAGAAGTACGACGCCGATCAGGCCGCCGAAGGGGACTACGCCTTCCCACAGCGGCATTTCGATATCTCTCTGTTTGAGAAGGACAATCGGAATCGCCACGAGAATACCCATCAGGGCTTCGCCCGTGATCAGACCGGAGGCCATCAGCAGGCCTCGGCGCTCGGAGGCTTCCGTGGCGGGCGTGTCGTTCTTGTTCCTCCGGTGATATCTCCCGACAGCCAGGCTGACGAGGCCGCCCACGAAGATCGGCACCGACAACTGGAACGGCAGATAGAACCCGATGGCGACCGCCAGGACTGGGGTCCGGAACGGATACTTCTTCGCCTGCAGATACGTATCCAGGGCAATGACCAGAATCGCCAAGCCGATTCCCGTGATCACGTACGCCCAGGGCAATCCTCCCTCGAAGACGCCCTTGGCAACTGAGGCCATCAGGTTGGCCTGAGGCGTCGAAAGGGCTTTGGGGCCGGCGCCTTCCATGCCTGCGAAGCCATAGGCCCCCTGCAAGAGGATGAGCACGGGGGCGATCACCAAGGCACCGGAGACCGTCCCGACCATTTCCATCACCTGCTGCTTCCAGGGCGTGGTCCCGACGAGCCGCCCGCATTTGAGATCCTGCATGACGTCGCCGGCGATCGCCGCCGCACAGCAGACCACGCTGCCAATGATGATCGCAGCCGCCGGACCGTTCTGAGCCGCCTTGCCCATCAGCAGCACCAGCAGCAGCGACGAGACCAGCACGGTGGAGACCGTCACGCCCGAGATCGGGTTGTTCGAGGAGCCCACCAAGCCAGCCATGTACCCGGCCACAGCCGCGAACAAGAAGCCTGTGGCCAGCATGACCAGCGCCATGATCGCGGCGATGTGGACCTGCTGCACGAAGTGCTGATACACCATGAAGAGCGGGACCACCGAGGCAACGATGAAGAAGATGATCCATGGCATGGGCAGGTCTCTCTCCGCCCGCTCCACGGTACTGTGGCCTTCCTTGATCTGCTTATACGCCCGCAGACCGCTGAGCACGCCGCTGGCTAAGGATTTGCGCAGACGAAAGATCGTCCACAACCCGCCGACAAGCATGCCGCCGACGCCGATGTAGCGGGTCTTCGTTGACCAGAGTTGACTGGCGTAGTCGAGGGCGGACATGGCCTGTCCCACGTTCTCTCCCGAAGCGTAGGTCGGCCAATCACTCGACGCCGCCACGATCGGGATCGTCACCAACCAGTTAGCCGCCCCGCCGACAAAGATCAGGACCGCGATATTCAAACCCACGATGAAGCCCACGGACAGCAGCGCGGGACTGAGGTTCGAGCCGAAGTAGGCGATGGACCCGCCCACGCGGGTCGCGCCCTGCATGACCTCGGGCCAGATCCCGAAGGCGTTGGCGCCGATCTTGAACAGGCCGCCGGCCAGGGCCGCGCGCACGATGTACTTGATTCCGGAGGTGTCCTTGCGGCCGGTCTCCAGCACCTTGGCGGTGGCAACCCCTTCCGGGAACTGGAGCTTCGTCTCCACGATCAGGGAGCGCCTCAGGGGGATGGTGAACAACGTGCCCAACAGGCCCCCGAAACCCGCGATGACGGCGACCCAGAGATAGTGGAACTCGTCCCAGAAGCCGATCAGCAAAAGGGCCGGCAGCGTGAAGATGACGCCGGCAGCCAGCGATTCGCCCGCCGAGGCGCAGGTGCCGATCAGGTTGCACTCGTAGATCGTGCTGGTCTTGAAGAACCGCATGATCCCCAGTGCCATCACGGCCGCCGGGATCGCCGCCGAGACGGTCATCCCGGCGAACAAACCCAGGTACGCGTTCGCCGCCGAGAGCAGCACGGCCAAAAGAACGCCAAAGAAGAGGACTCGAAGCGTCAGTTCCTGCGGGGCGTTGTGCTGGTCATCCATGAAGCACGTTCCTCCAGAAAGAATATCTTGGGACCTCTTACATGCCTATCTCCCCGTAGATCGGCCTGTCTGGCGGGCATGTTCACGATTTCTGTTCCCTCAGTAATCTGCCGTACATCTTCAATCTCTCTTCGAGCAGACGCTTGTCGGGTAGGCGCGTCAGGTACTCGGCGACTTTCATTTTGTGTGGCCCGTGGCGCAGGAGCAATTCCACGTGCTGGCGTCGGGCGGAAGTGCACAGGATCAGCCCGACCGGCTCGTTCTCACCCTCGCGCCAATCGTGTTCCTTCAGCCAGGCCAGATAGAGGTCCATCTGGCCTTTGTCGCCCGCGGTGAACGTGCCAATCTTGAGATCGATGGCCACCAGACACCGCAAGCCGCGATGATAAAAGAGCAGGTCCAGGGAGTAGTCATCCTCATCGATCCGCATGGCGTACTGCCGCCCGATGAAGCAGAAATCCGTCCCTAACTCGGTCAGAAACTGCTCCAGATTACGGACGATGGCCGCCTCCAGATCCTTCTCCGAATAGACCCCCTTGAGTCCAAGGAAATCGAGGACATAGGGGTCCTTGAAGATGTCCTCATAGCGAACCACGTCCGTTGTGGCATTGCGCTTTTCCCGCGCCACCAACCGAGGGGTGTCCCGGGACAGCGTCACCCGCTCAAACAACCCGCGGTCGATCTGTCGACGGAGCTCTCGTTTTGACCAATGCTGACTGGCTACCTGCTCGAAGTAGAACCGTCGTGGCACCGAGTCCGAGATGCTCAGCAGCATCCGGTAATGAGTCCAACCAAGGCGAAAATGCCTCCGAAAATCTATCCGAATTCGCTCAGAAGAACTGACGCGTGCGGTCGCGAGGTCCTGGTCGGAAGGCAATTCGGCAGCCAGTGGCTGCCGAATCATGGCATCGGCAGATTCTGCCGCCGCCGGTGGCAGAATTTTCTCTCTCGACGATTTGCCAGCCAGTGGCTGGCAAATCTTGGGGTCGGTAGATTCTACAGCCACTGGCTGTAGAATCTTCTTTTTCGACAATTGGCCAGACGGCGTCTGATGTATCTGTTGGGGCCCTGATTCTACAGCCAGTGGCTGTAGAATTTCGAAACACCCAAAGAACCTCTTCATGTCCCACAGGTTCGCCACGGAGTACCCTTGTCCGTGGTCACGTGTCAGCACCGTGGACAACTGCTCCACCAGTTGCCCTCCATACTCCGCACGTTTCTCGTTCTTCTGGATGTCTTGGGTAATGATGCGGCCGATGTTCCAGTAGAGGTTCACCAGCGCCAGGTTGGCAGTCACCGAGACATGGCTGCGAGCAGTCTCGATCAGGTCCCGGATCTCGGTTGCCAGTTTGGCGACGGCGGGGACTGAACCGCCCTTTCGCACCAGGGCCCTGTTCTTTCTTGGCGCGGTTTTCTTCCCTGCCTTCATCGTCTATTTCACAAACTGGTCCACGAAGTACTTGGCGGTCAGGGGCTCGCCGGTGGAACGTTTGATCATCTCGTTCCAGGGATAGAGGTTGCCGGCCTCGAAGACCTTCTCTTGGAAGAATCTGCCGACCTTCTCCTGGCCGACGTAGCTGACGCCCTTGTCCGACTTGAGAGCGAGCACCTTCTTGACGAGGGTCTGCTGCCATTGCGAGGCGAGCAGCTCGCCCAGCAGGTAGTTGTGGTAATAGCACGGGGCGGCCGAGAAGTGAATCTTGGCGGCCCAGTCGGGATTTGTGCGGTTGGGCGGGCGCTTCACCAATTGATATTTCTCAACGAGGTCCCACCACAACTTCGTCAGGTCCTGGTCGGGGTTCGCGTACAGGCCCTTCTCGAAGTGATACATGACCATATCCCAGCGGGCGAAGATGAGCTGCTTGAGCTGAGCGTACTTGCCGCCCACCTTCTCGATCGTGGCCCGCTCGGTGTCGGACAGGCCCAGCATCTGCTGCATCCAGACGGGATTGCGGCTGAGCCGGCCGAAGAACATCGCCGTCGCCTCCGTCGTGAACGAATGGGCCGGCGAGCGGAGCAGGTAGGGCGAGCCGAAATCGAGGTACTTGTCGTACACGCCGTGGCCCAGCTCGTGCAGGATCGTCTCCATCCAGATCTCGTTGTTCTTGAGATTGCACAGGATA
The DNA here is from genome assembly GCA_964354535.1 of uncultured Pirellulales bacterium. Taxonomy (GTDB): domain Bacteria; phylum Planctomycetota; class Phycisphaerae; order Sedimentisphaerales; family Anaerobacaceae; genus PLanc-01. The sequence goes on along the minus strand of CAYHAJ010000038.1, from coordinate 10,740 downwards.
CGTACATCCCCCTCGCGGTCGATGTGGGTGCAGAAGGCGTGCGGGTTCTTGCCCTCTTTCTCATAGAGGTCGCTGCTCGCCAGGATGGCCTCGACCGGCAAGCCGAGGCCCGCGTAGAACTGCTCGGCCAGCTTCTTGACGTCTTTGTCCTGGTAGTAGACGTCCAGGTCGAGGTCATAGACCATCGGCGTTTCCTGGAAGAACGGGACGTGGTAATGCCACGGCATCAGTTGGCTCGGCGCGATGCCGTATTTCTTCGCAAGGATTCCATCCAGCTCGGCCTTCACTCGCGCGTACGGCTTTTTCGTCCGCTCGTACAGATCGCCGAAGATCTTGTCCAGTACCTTGACGTCCTGCTCGCCGGTGGCGAGGGCCATCGTGTGGTAATTGTCGAAGCCGAGTTTGCGGGCGGCCTCGTTGCGCAGCGTGACCAGCCGGACCAGGTCCGACGCAACTGTCGCACCCACCTGCTTGCTTGCCAGCCAGGCCTTTTCCCGCTGGGCGGAATCGGCCTCGTCCTTGAGGAGGCCTTTGATCTCGTTGTCCGTGACCTTCTTGCCGTCGATGGCGCCCCGGAAGGTGCTGAAGTTCTTCTCGATCTGGGTGCCCAGCTCGACAATCTGCTTGAGCAGGTCCGGCTCGATCTGGTTGGCCAGATAGGCGTTATAGAGCACCGTCAACTGCCGGGCCAGAAGCGGGTTCTTGATCTGCCCGGAAGCCTTCATTTCCTTGAGAAATGCGAAGTCCTTCGGATCGCTGTAGACCCGGCGGATCTGCAACTGCATCGCGCTGGAGCGGTCGTACGCCTTGGGATCGCCCGTCACGGCGGCGTCCCACCACGCCAGGTTCGTCTGCTTCTCCAACGGTTTGATTTTCTCGACATGTGCGGTGATGAAATCTCTCAACTCGTTCTCCTTCGCATTGGCGGCGTACGCGCGCGGTGCCACACTCGCCAAAAGTAGTCCGATCACAATGCCCAGGTGCCTCATGGCCTCGTACCCCCTGAAACCCACTGCCTGTTCCATCGCTACAACGGGTCCGGTGAGCACCGCACATCCGTTGCCACCAACGCTTGACGCTGCTCTGTTCGTTCGGCGGACAACACTGGTTCGCCCGCGGCGAGCGATTCGAGCTCACCCCCGGCTCCGATCGTCGCATATTATCAGCCCTGTCTCACCATAGCAAGGCATTCCGCCGACACGGCACAACAGAGGAGGCACGCACATTGTTCCGTGTCTCGAATCGGGGCAAGGCAGAGGAAGCTCAGAACTTCATAGCGGGGTCGGACGGTGCAGGCGGTTCGTTGAAATCGGTCCGCGCCAGCCAGTATTCGTTGAAGGAGACAGAGTCTGAGATATCGACTCGACCATCATCCGTCAGATCGAGGGCCGCTCCGGAACTCGCGTTGGGATCGGCCGCGGACCGCCAATGAGAGGCGAACTGAGCGAAATCCTTGAAATTGACCACGGTGTCGCGGTTGAAATCCCGTGAAGGAACGTGCGTGAAGGAGAGCGTCTGAGTCGGTGTATCAGAACCGACGAGAAGGTCATACAGCCCAACCTCGCAAGGGCCGGCCTGTTCGGCATGATAGTCGACGACGAACCAGTCGCCGGGATAGGCAGGATGACCCCCGGTGATGTAAGGGGTGTGATCGCTACCGAATCCAAGGCCAATTCGTCTGGAGTCCACGACATCCCACACGGTTGCTTTTGTGCCTGCCGCATCAAGACAGGAGTCCCTGTAATTGGCGAGTCTGATACGGGAACCAGGCGACGGGAGCGTATAGCCCCTGCCGCTCAGTCTGGCGTATTTCGCGTCATCCCAGAAAAGCAGTAGGTTACCCACCCAGTATTCGCTGCGGTCCGAGCTGATGATGAAGGTGAGCCTCGTGCCGACCATGATCGCAGAGTAGACATTCGGGTGGTTGGCATCGACCGCCGCAAGCGGTGTTTTCGCATCGTATTCGTAAACGCTGACCCAGACTCTGGCGGCTGCTATTGGCGCCGCTGTGGCGGCAATAGCCAGCACAAAGAGCTTCTTCATCGCGTGCCATCCTCGAGGAGGTTTCTTCCGCTCCCGGGCCACTTTTCACCAAGCTTCACAGTTCTGGCATCCAACCGTCAGGTCCGGCGTAGGACGTCGATCCTGCCTTCCCGACTTGCCCATTTTACCGTCTTTTGTTCTCAAGATCGATCTGTTGTCCCTCCTTCTCGTCTTCCACGGAATTTGTTTCAATTCTGTCAACTGCCATGGCTATGATGATCGTCAGTACTTGTAGTCGAGCGTTTCGATCATCCGAAGACCGGTGAGAGCTTGTTTCCGGACCGTCAATCAAACCGCGAGAGAAATGAAGGGGGAACACCATGGACGTGAGAAGATGCACCAACATCACGACGCTTGCCTTCCTGGCCTTCTGTGCGGCCGCGTCGGCGGAGTCATCGCTGACAATCTACAACCAGAACTTCGCGGTCGTGCGCGAGTCGCTGGCCCTCGATCTGCAGCGCGGCACCAATGAGGTGAGTGTGACGCAGATCACGGCCCACCTGGAGCCGGACTCGGTGATTCTGCGCGACCCGCAGGGCAAACGGGCCCTGCAGATTCTGGAGCAGAACTACCGGGCCGATCCGGTCTCCCAGGGCCTGCTCCTGTCCTTGTACGAGGGCAAGGAAATGAACTTATCCCGGCTTCGCCGGGGACTTTTTGGGTTTTCCACAAATCACGCACTTACCCATTATCCCCAGTATTCCCAGAACCACAGGAGTTATCCACAAAAGCAAATTCCTATACAATCGAGTTTCTGGTCCAACGGGGCGAGGGCAGAGAAGAAATCATTCGCGGCCGGATTATCCGCAGCGGCTACCAGCCGCACCAATCCGGCCTGCAGCGTTACGGCTCCCAGTACGCCCAGACCCAGATGGCTCGTGCCTCCTTCGAATCGGCCGGGCAGCCGATTGTGGAGGTCGAGGGCAAACTGCGCTTCAGCCTGCCGGGCCAGCCGCTGTTCCCGGCGCTGGGGGACGACACCATCCTGAAGCCGACGATCCGCTGGGTTCTTGAGACGAATGAGCCCGGCAAGCTCAATGCGGAACTCAGCTACGTCACCGGCGGCATGAGCTGGGAGGCGGACTACAGCATGCTGGCCCCGTCCGCAGGCGAAGTCATCGACGTGATCGGCTGGGTCACCATGGACAACCAGAGCGGCAAGACCTTCGAGAACGCCCATATCAAGCTGATGGCCGGCGACGTGAGCAAGATCCAGCCGGAAGTCTATCCCATGATGGAGTACGCCCACGCCGCCCGTGCCGCAGGCGGTCCCATGCAGGCTCCCGTATCCGAGAAGGCGTTCGAAGAATACCATCTCTACACCCTGAGCCGCCCGGCAACGCTGCACGACCGCGAGACCAAGCAGGTCGAATTCCTCCGGGCCGAAGGCGTCCAGGCCCAGCGCCTGTACGTCTACGACGGGGCCAGGATCGACCGCAGCCGCTCGCGCAACTACGCACCGGAGGCCCTGCGCCAGGACCGGGACTACGGCACGCAGTCCAATCCGAAGGTCTGGGTGATGCGGGAGTTCAAGAACTCCAAAGAAAACCACCTCGGGATCCCCCTGCCGCGCGGGCGGATGCGGTTTTACCAGCGCGATGACGACGGCCGGCTGGAATTCATCGGCGAGAATATGATCGACCACACGCCGCGGGACGAGACCATCCGAGTCTATACGGGCGACGCCTTCGACCTCGTCGGCGAGCGACGCCGAACGAATTACCAGATTGACACCATGCGCAACTGGCTGGACGAAGCCTTTGAGATCAAGGTGCGCAACCGCAAGGAAAGCGGCTCCGTCGAGATCCGCGTCGTGGAGCACCTCTACCGCTGGATCAACTGGAAGATCGTGGAGAACTCGGACCCCTTCACCAAAACCGACAGTCAGACCATCGAGTTCCGCGTCCCGGTCCCGGCGGGCCAGGAGAAGGTCGTCACCTACAAGGTCCACTACACCTGGTGACATTCTGCGGACTGAAGTGCCGCCAGCGGATGGCCGATGCAGGAAAGTACGCGGAGTGATCTGCTCGCGCGGAGCAGACCCTGTCTCGGTTGATCCAAGGTGGTGAAAGGTCCCAGAATGATTCGAGAGGAATTCGACGGATATTCAGAGCCCCCGCGCCCATCGCTCAACAAGGCGAAGCCGTGGCTCCCCCTCGTGGTTGCGATCTTCGCGGGACTGGCCGTGGCCCACCTGGCAGGTCTGACGAAGCCCTTGGTAACCATCGCCCTGCCGTCCGGCGGCGGTTCCCACGCGCCCGGGTGGCGTCTGGTCGGGGACTGGGAGAGCGAGGGCGATCCCATGTTCCGGCGCGTGTGCCATCTGGCACCCAGGAAAGGCTATTCTGGGACCGGCGTCTACATGGCGGACTCCGGCCTCGGCATGCGTGCGGTCATCTTCAAAATCACCTCCGAAGACCCGTCCGGGCGCCACCTCGAGACGGAGGAATACGTGCCTGAAATGGGCGCCGACTTCCGGGTCCGCTACACCATCGCCGACGATGGCCGATCCATGAGACGAGAATGTACGGCGCGTACCGGCTGCCTGATCTTCGGCCAGTACCGCTACGTCGGTCGCCCGACGGCGAAGCTCCCGCGCGAGTTCCTGCCCAAGTAACCGCCGGCCTGGAAGAACGCTCGTACGTCGTGCGGCGTCCGCAACCCATGCTCGGGGGCCTTGCCGGCTACCGGCTACCGACAACCGGCTACCATCTTTGTCCACCACGGAGATCGGAGGACGCAAGCCAGAGGACAGACAGCCAAAGACGACCTTTCTATCCACAGATTTCACCGATTGACACAGATTTCCTGCCCACCGGCGGAGGCCACAGGCGTGGCCGCCCTCTTCACACTCTTCACACCTGTTACTCTTCACACCCTGCGGCTTCGCCGCTACCCTTCACACTCTGCCCCCCTTCAGACCTTGCGGCGGAGCCGCCCCCCGCCGCCCGCCCCGCCCCAATCCTTGCCTTCCTGGGAACGGACCTCCGGCAACGGCTCTTTCGACACGGATTCACGCGGGCAGAACACGGGTTTCCCTGCAAAGAGGTACCTGACGCCGCCCCGTTGCCTACACACGGACCGATCGATGGATTTGCGTGAGGGGACGAAATACGCTATCCTATGGCTATGAGTAAATTCGCACGAAAAGACATTCTGAGCCTCAGCATTGCCGAGCGGATGGAGTTGATCGGGGATCTCTGGGACAGCATGGCCGAGGTTCCCGAGGCCATTGCCCTCACGGAAGCCCAGAAGACCGAGCTCGACCGGCGGCTCGACGCCCACCGCCACGATCCGACCGCCGGAGCTCCCTGGCCCGTCGTCCGCGATAGGATCGCCAAGCGCAAATGAGACCCCGGTTGATCATCCGGCCCGAAGCGGAGACGGAACTCGCGGAGGCCTTCGACTGGTACGAACGCCGGGTTCCCGGCTTGGGCGCGGCTTTTCTGGCGGCCGTGGATGTGGCCCTGGACTCCCTCTTGAGCAATCCGCGTCAGCACCCGGTGGTCTATAAGGTTGTCCGCAGGGCCTTGCTGCGGAGATTCCCCTACCAGGTGCTCTTCCTCGTGGAAGAAGGGGCCATCACCCTCATCGCTGTGTTTCACGGTGCCCGTGACCCCAGAATTTGGCGGGATCGCATCTGACGGTCCCTCACCGCTGGCCCGCCGCCCCTTCCCACCCTTCACACTCTGCCCCCCTTCAGACCCTGCGGCGTAGCCGCTACCTTCCCACCCTCCGCACCCTGTGACCCTTCAGACTCAGCGGCGTAGCCGCCCCCTGCGGCTCCGCCGCTGACCACGTTGTCACCCCGGCCTCCGATCCTGGGCGGGAACCGACCTCTGGCAACTGCTCTTTCGACACGGATTCATGCGGGATGAACACGGATTTCCCTCGGAGAACACAAATGACACCTTCAATTCCCACGTCGGTTGAAAACCTCGCGTATGTCAATGCGCCCATCTTTGAGTTCGAGACAGCATTCCTGGGCTTCGTCGTTGAAAATGCGAAAGCGCAGACGCACGTGACGTTCCGCGAGCTTTCGAGTATCCACGGCAAGGCGCAGCATCCGGTGGAGTCTGTCTATCTGAAAGCGCGTACGTTGCTGAAGCTCTTCATCCCAATAGGTTGCTGATGTCTTGATTTCGATGCTTACGATATCCGGTGAGAAGTCCTCGACAACGACCTCCGCATTTCCGAGTGACTCCGGCCCCTTCTGCAGCTCTTCGAAGGTTGGTCTCCCCCAGCATTGTATTTCATCTGCAATATAGAGAAGGAAAGCGAGCGTGTCGAATCGCAGATGGTAGACGTCAGGGCATGTGTGAGACGCTATTGCCCTCAGTATCTCGCGTCGAATTAGGAACTGGCGGCAGTCTTCGTAGTCGAGCGCTTTCCACGGATCATGAGAGAAATCGGATTCAAGGAAATAGACCAAGGCTCGGCTCATGAGCAGAGAGCTTACAATCCCATGATCAAGATTGTCAAATGATTTCAGAAACTTTAGATAGTATTTGTTTTGCAGGTGTGTCAGATATGTCCCTTCGCAAGCGACAGACTGTCTCGCGTCATCATCTGGGGGGTTGCTCGTCTGGCTGTGAAGCTGGCCGCGGTGCTGCCGGGCATCAATTGGCTTTGACGCAATAAGGCGAATAATTGTATCATGAAAGGGCAGCATCTGTTGCTGAAAAGCAAACCGCAGATCACTACTGGGTACGAGCCCAAGCTCGCGGAAAGTATCCCGAGCTCGCCTGTTGATCTTCTCTATGGCACCTAATGGATAGCCTATGTCATGACATAAAGCCACCAGCGCCCACATGCATTGCCATTCCTCGGGTGATACTTGGAGTGTCTCGTGTTCCCCGGTTGACAATCTGCCATTGAGGGATTTAGCAAGAATTCCTTGCCCGACGATCCAGACGCGAAATGAATGCATTATGTGGTCTCGATAGCGGTCCGGCGAAGCACCGTAGAGCAACCCTTCAAACTCTGAGAACGCCTTCAGGATCTTGTGGAGTTCGTCAACTCCAAGGGATTTCGCATGGAAGAAGGAAAGCTCAGGCTTCTTGGGATCGCATTCTCTCGAATCTCGTTCCTTGAGTTTCCTGAGTGCGTCGGTGAGTATGTTAGGCCATAGTGTTAGAATCGCCTCTTGGTACTTCTGGCTATCCGCGTCAGTGGGCTCGGGTATCTTGGCGATTGCGGTTCGCAGATCCTCTTGGAAAAACGTGAAGCTATCCGAGGCCTTCAGATACTTAAGGAGGTTCTTCTCAGTCGCTACATCGTCCGAGAGTGGGAATGGCAGATTCGGGAATTCGTTCATAACCTCCCTGTGCTTTCTGTTGTTCTCGCAAGGTATGATGAACGGGGCATTGCAGGCAGTCGCTATCCTGTAATCGCTTCCGTAGTGCTGTCAGACTCGCATCTTGCACAATATCAACCAGCGACCGTTCATATACGCTCAATTGCCATTGACACCGCCTCTGGTGCTTGAAGACTTCGCATGGCAGGACATTTCCTGTCGGCTGAACGACCAGTTTCCGAAAACCGGCTCTACATGGAACCCGGTTCCCAGGGACGATGCCATTGAACGGTGATCCAGTCCGAATCTCAACGCGTGACTGCTCTCGCAGTGCAAGGAGGCTGCGTACAAACATATCCTCCTCGTCATGACCCAACTCCAGGGCGTCTCGGTTCCGCGCCCCGCGTCCCTGGGGAACGAAGCGCAGAACGCTCACGCGACGCACATTGAGACTATCCGCTAAACTGACAAGCTCTCCGAACTCCTTCGCGTTGGGCCTCAAGGGTACAAAGTTGATTTCACACGTGATCCCGAGAAGCGTGCAGCGTCGAAGCGATGTGAGTAGAGTACTATAACCACCCTCAGTCTGAGTCAAGTAATCGTGTGTGGACGCGACAGCCCCATGAAGGCTAAAGATAAGCTTCAACCGTGGGATCTTGGTCAGAGCTGCAAGGAGATCGCTTGGTAGGGGTGCCAGTCGCGAGGGTAGCTCAGCAATGCCACAGGTGAAGACTTCCAATTCCATTCCCCATGTGGCTGCTTCCGTAAGTACTTCGTTCAAATGCTCACTAAGGAAGGGTTCGCCACCGCCAAGGCTCAACCTGCGCGTTCCCAGCGATGCTGCCTCATGGATCAGTTGTAAGGTCCTACTCCGATCCAGTTGATCCGTACTCAACGGGGAGGAAACAGAGGAACAGTGCAGGCACTGTTGGGGGCACCTGTTGCAGAGCTCCAATGTGATTTCTTCAAGGCCTTCCATAGCAAACCTCAACAATCCCCAAGAGTCGCCCCAGAGCACTGGAGGCTCCTAATGGCACTTGTATATTATTGTGACAATATTCATGGGACTATTCAACATTTTTCGTCATATTTGATGTTCAGACCCCATTTCGGGGGAAAGAAATACTGAACGGGTTCAAGATTGGGTTCGAAGACCTGTTTGATTCTCGTTCGGTTACTCAGTCCTTTGATCTCAGGATGGGCGACCCTCGCGTACTTGTCCACCTCGCAAAACAGGTTTTGACAATCAATCAACTGAAGGGGCCTACCAGGAAGACTCTCAAAGCTGATTCCGCGATATGCGAATTCCTCCGCCTGTTTGACCGCCACGCGCTTGATCAACTCAACTTCGTTGAGTCCGCCCAAGTCCAAAAAGCATTTGCGGATTCCGTCGCGTGCCCCGGGGCCAGGCATGACAAACTCCATCTCGGAGAAGCAGGTCAGTTCGCTATAGTTGACGTCTGTGACGAGTTGATAGGCCAGGAAGTCGCCTATTGTAGGGTATTCTCTGAGAATCCCAAATGCTTGGCACATGGAACGAGCCTGGGCAAGGCGACAGAACGTGCGATCCTGCATCATCATCTCCACGAGGCGCAAGTGATTTCTGTGCTTCAGTGGGTAGTTGAGTGGACCTGAACCTGAAGGCATTATGTATGCTGCCGAGTATATTCGTTTGCCATTCGCCTTTGCCCGGGTCAGAATCGAATCGTAGATGTGAAAGCGGTACTTAGCCCACGAAACCTCACCGATCTGTTGACGCAACAGTTCCCACGTCTCGATCTTGTTGAACAACTTGAATAGGATCGTACGGAAGAAAACCTCCTCTTCCGTCTGTGCGCCTGCATATGCAACGTTCCTCACGAGATATTGGCTCACACGGTCAAGAATGCGATACGCGTTGGTGAACTTGAATTCCCTGAGCACCTGATCATCTGTCCATGGAGCAGCCTGCCCACGCAGTCGCCGGAAGAATATGGCCTGACGTTCTGCAGCGAACCTCCAATAGGTTTCGAAAACTACCGTTGGTTTTGCCGGATACCAACGCCTGAGAGTCTCCTCACAAATGTCCGGCGATACTCCACTGCTTCCGTTCTCCGCTCGGCCAAGAACAGGAGCTTCTCCCGGCCATTCGGCTCTTCTCTTCCTCATGAGCAATCATGTCTCCTGCAAAGGCATCAACTTGTGCAGAGTACCAAGCAATGGCTCGATGTCCTTCCTCGTCACGTCGCCACCCAACTGCGCACATCCAACAAAGCAATTCATTTGCACGAGCTTTACACCGATTTGGCGAGCCATGAAAGCACCTAGATGGCAGAGGCCCAGGTAATTCCCATATGCGCGGTCAAAGACAAACTGCGTGGGGTAGAAGGCGTTGACCGTGAGTTCATCTTTGTCTTCGCCGTAGCTGAATCCCACTTGTTGGAGGCATGGAAATGCCAAACGTGGTAGTTCCTTGTGATCCAGACGCGGATCGAAACAAGCTACCTGAAGCCCTGAGCGACGGGGCCTCTTGCCTTCTCGCCTCTGTCTTCTCCACCAGTGTATGACGTATTCCAGTTGATCGTGACAATGTAGAGTCCCATCCGAGTCGTAGTACTCATAGTGCATCATTCGCTCGAAATAGAGCCCTCTGCGATTGATGTTGTTTCTGGCTTTCAATCGTGGGACATACGTCTTCGTACAGAAATCTGAGAATTCGCGGCACGGGGGACAACCTCGTCTCTTCCACATTCTGTAGGGGAACACCACCAACGCCGAGATATCGATGGGGTTCTTCCCCTTGGCTACCAATTCCTCGTCGAGAACACGACGAACCTCTGAATCTTCGACGGGCTCATCGCTATCGAAACCGGTGATCGTCACACATAGGGGAAGAGGGCCTTTGAGACCCTTCTCTGCTACACCGAGGAGAGCTTTAGCCCAGGCGTAGGATAGGTTCGTGCTGCTAATTGGAAGTGGATAACTCATACTCAGGGTCCTCCAAGTGTCTGAAAAGGCTGCGACCCACGTACCCCTGCCGTGATACTCTAATGTTGACTCCCCAGGCAGCATCAGGGAACGCAGCGCGTTCGGTTCCTGGCACCTTGGCCTGTACCAGCGTGCCAAGTTGGTGCTTTACGAGTACCTGAAGCACCTTACATTCAAGCAAGAGTCCCTCGGGCAGTATTGCTCTGTCTCCCACTTGCAGATCTACGGCGATCCTGTTGTCCCACGAACGATCCACAATCAGGAGACGAGCCACGGATTCGCTACCGAGTACAGTGAGGTACTCCCGGTTGTCAAGACCAAATTCTTAGGTCTTTAAGGTAGAATACTGTAGTAGTAGCATCTTCTTTCTTTTTGCTTCTTTTTCTTTCTTGTTACGTCCTGTTACATTGTTACATCCGGTTACATTTTCTACC
>CAYHAJ010000037.1:0-3658 GCA_964354535.1 uncultured Pirellulales bacterium | reverse complement strand
CACTACAATCGGAGGATCAAGGGCACACGGGAAAACCTGAGCGTAGGCAACCGAGTGCCGCTTGATCCACCGGCGGGCGAGGCGTTTCATACGTACGGCGCATGGTGGGTGGACGCGAACACCATCAAGTTCTATCTGGATGACCAGTATCAATTCACCTTGCATCCGGCCACCAAGTACAGCGCCACGCCTTTCGACCGTCCGATGCATGTCAACATGGTGTGCGAAACCTACGACTGGATGGCGCCTCCGAAACCCGCTGACTTGACCAATACCGCCATCAACACCGCCTATTACGACTGGGTCCGGGCGTATGTGCTGGGGAGACAGACCGCGGCAGAAAAGGGACCGAAGGTCAGCATCCCCAGAATCGCCGGCGAATACGTCAATGTCTACAAACCCGGGGGGGACGTCTTCCCAGGCCCAGATGCAGCGAATCTGGTTGCCGGGAGATTCTATGAAGACTGGGTGCCGAACGATCACTGTTTCGTCCGGGACAAGTCCGGACGCTGGCAGGCGTTCGGCATTACGCATCCGTTGACGGATGTCTCAAACGTCCATGCGGGTGAGAATCTGTTGTTTCATGCGATCGCTCCTCCCGGAGCCCTGAAGGAGTGTCTGAAGGAAGGAAGCTGGCAGGATTTGGCAAAGGTCCTCCCGCCGTCCGACCGTCCGGGAGAGATGTCGGCCATCCACGCGCCATGGATTCTCAGACGTGATGGTCTTTTCCATATGGTTTACGGTCCAACACCCATTCGGTATGCCGTATCAAGCGACCTCATCCATTGGACTCCCAAGGGGAGTTTGCGGGGGGCACCAAGCGGACGCGATCCACAGATCTCTGTTTGGAACGATACGTACCATCTCATCGTCTGCGGTGTTCACGACGTGAGGATCGCGACCTCCCGGGACTTCCAGACGTGGACGGAACAAGGTGCGATTCTCGAAATGAAGCAGGGGATTGATCCGGAATCGCCCTTCGTTGTTCGTCACAACGAGACGTTCTACTTGTTCGTCTGTGGCTGGAATGGGCAATGGGATCGTAAGGACATTCAGGGGGCATATCAGCACAAAACCTACGTCTATCAGTCGGATGATCCGCTGAAGTTCGAGCTTTCGAAAGAGGTGACTGTTCTCGACGCCCATGCGCCCGAGATCTTCCAGGATGAAGCCGGGGACTGGTTCATCTCCAGCGTCGAATGGCCCCATCGGGGTGTGAGCCTTGCCCGTCTGGTTTGGGAATGATCGTCTATTCTGAAATTGAAAACATCCGGGTCTGGCGAAGAGCCAACAATGGAGCCACAACATGCGAATGCGAATGAACAAGCTGACACTCCTCCTTTTCGGCATGCTGCTGATGCAGCCAGCTCACGCGCAGCAGCGCGGCATCATCAACAATTCACAGAGCTCCCATGGGAATTCCGGGGACACTATACTTATTTGGGGGAATTCCCCGACGAGGGTCAACCCTCGACCAGGGGCAATCCGGGATGGGTGCCGGTGAGGCTCCGGCCGCCTTCCGGCGTGACCACAAAGGTGTCCTCTATGCCGACCATGCCTACGCCCGGGATCCCCTTCTTGGGCTCCAGGGCCAGCACCATGCCCGCAGCCAGGGGCTCGTCAAATCCCTCGGCCAGCACCGGCATCTCGTCGATCTGCAAGCCCACCCCATGTCCGAGGAAGCCCGCGCGGCGGTCGCCAAAGCCCCCAGCGCGGCCTTCGGCCGCAACCAAAGAGGTAAGGAGGCTGGCGCTCCGCCATACGCCCTTTCGCTAACAGTCCACCGTGTCCTTCGAGACTCCGTCCTCGCCCCCCGGAGCCTTCGAGGGGGGCGAGGACTCGGCTGACTTCAGAAGGCAAAGCCCTCCGTACCCGGGGCCTGCAAGCCGGCCGCCAAGCCGGCGCGGCTTCCGGATCATCCGGTGGTTTTGACCCACGGCTTGGCCTCCGGCTCGCTGGCCCCTGCCTTCGTCCGATTCGGTAGGGACCCTTCGCCGCGTTGGTCCTGACGGGCACGACCCAAGGGGGTGAAAGGCGTTGCCCTTTCGGGTACGCTAAGGTTTTGGCCGAACCGTATCGTTCTCGAGGAGCAACGCCATGGACGCTTTTATACAGAAGTACCAGAAGGATGTCACGGGGGTTCTCAGCGGCTGGGATCGGGTGCGGATTCGCGGGACGCAGCGGATCTTGGCCAACGTCGGAGGCATGATGAGTTATCTGGCGCATGTGGGCGTGCGGTTGAAGGACTTCGGCGCCTTTGTCGAACGGACCTGCCTGCAGGTGCGACAGGCCTCCGAACAGGCGGCCCGACGCCTGAATCGACCCGTTCACTACTTGCGGTCCTCGACCCTGGACAAATATGAGCAGGCCGAAACCATCGCCCGGCACGACCAAGTAAAGGAAGGACTCGTGTGCGTGTTGAGTTGCGTCGAGCCTTGCCAAGCGTATAAGGTGCAGGCGGATCGTGCGACCCAGAAGATCTCTCTGCAGCGGGCCTCCCGCAAATGCGTGCATCTGTACCACTACTGGAGGCACCGGGACTTCGGCCTGATGCACGCCCGGCTGCAGACATGGTTTCCCTTTACCATCGAGGTTTGTTTCAATGGACGCTCTTGGCTGGCCCGGCAGATGGACCGGCAGGGGCTGGGCTACCAGCAGCGGGACAACTGCTTCCCCTGGCTCGAAGATGTCCAAGCCAGTCAAAAGCTCATGGACGCCTTGCGGCGGTTTCGCTGGCCGGCGTTCCTGCAGTCGCTGGCCGCGCAGGTTCATCCCCTCCAGAAGGACCTCCTCCAGGGCTTCCGGACGGAGTATTACTGGTCAATGACCGAGAGCGAATGGGCCACGGATGTCATGTTCGATTCGGCCCCAGCCTTGGCCCGGGTGTACCCCGCTCTGGCCACGGGGGCGATGACGACCTTCTCGAGCCGGGACGTGATGCGATTTCTGGGCAAGAAGCCCAGTGGCCCTTTCAAAGGTGAGATCGTCAGTTCCTATCTGCGTCGTCCGGAGGGCGTGCGGGTCCGGCACAGCGTCCAGGGCAATTCCGTGAAGATGTACGACAAGCAAGGCAACCTCCTGCGGATTGAGACCACGATGAACCATCCCTACAGCTTCAAGGCCTACCGCCCCAAGGAAAACGATCCGAAAGGACCCCGGCAATGGCGTTACCTGCGCAAAGGCGTGGCCGATACGCAACGCCGAGCGGAGATCTGTCAGGGCGTCAATGACCGCTATCTGGAAGCCCTGGCCTCCTTGAACACCGCGGTCCCGATCCAGCAATTGGTGGCGAAGGTCTGTCGGCCCACCCGGTGGAAACGGCGGCCGGTGCGTGCTTTCCATCCTTGGTCCAAGGTGGATCAGGAGCTTCTGATGGTCATCAGCCGCGGCGAATACACCCTGCAAGGGTTCCGCAATCGCGATCTGGTCGCGCATCTGTATCCCCAAGCTTCCGGCGACCGCGAACAGCACCCTCGCGCTTCCGCCCGGGTCACGCGTCTGCTGCGGCTGTTGCGGGCCCATGGCTTGGTTCGGAAGATCTCCGGCACGCATCGTTACTGTCTGACCTCCAAGGGCCGTGAAATCGCGACGGCGGTTCTCCGTTATCAAAGTGTTACCCTACAACAACTTAACAAGATCCCGGCTTGATAAATCTGCG
>CAYHAJ010000036.1:0-20102 GCA_964354535.1 uncultured Pirellulales bacterium | reverse complement strand
GACGGAGAGGGCTACCGGCCCATCTTCCGCCGGCGCCGGTGAGGGACAAGTCCCTTGTGGCAAAGGAGTTAGGACCGATTCGGCTCCCGGGGGCTCCGCGAATTCGACCTTCACAAGAGAGTCGGCGAAACAAAGCCAATTTCGAGAGCCGAGCAGGCGGGTTCGATCTGTCCGGCTTCAGGTGGGGCACAGGGCCATGGTGGGGCTACCGTGGCAGGGCACCCGCTGCTCTCTGGGGCCGGAAGCCGCCAAATTTCTGCGTTGACGCAGCGGTATTCTGTTCCCCCGTGCGTTTATTATATAGTGTGAGTGGTTCTACGGACGGATGTCCGCCGGGTGGGCGGCAACGTCTGCCGCAATTGGTTTAGGGAGAGACAGACTATGGAAATGGAACAGAAACGGCCGGCGGGTTTGGGGATCAGATTCTGCGCGGGGTCGATCGACCTGGCTCTGGTCGCCGGAGCGGTCATTCTGGTCGTGGAGGTCGTGGCCGGATTCGGGGTGTACATCCCGATTGAGATTACGGTGCTGGGCGTCTATGCGGTGTACACGGCCGTGGGCATCGGCTGGAAAGGACGAACGCTGGGTAAAGCCGCCCTGGGCGTGCGGGTGATCCGCCAGGATGGGGGAAACGTGGGGTGGATTCGCGCGTCGGCACGGGCAATCCTGGTCGGTGTTTTCCAAATCCTGCTGGGACTGCCTCTGCTCCTCATCGGTGCAAGGCGGCTCAAGCGCGGGTGGCACGACCGCCTGACGGGGACGGCGGTCATCTGTCAGGCGGGGCTGGGCAGGCGGCGACGAATCGCCTTTGCCGCCGTGATGACCTTCGTCGGCGTCAATGTTGCTTTCTTCGCGTTCGACACCGTGCGGCTCTACCGCATGCATCGCGCCTGGGTGGCCGATGCGGAGGCAGCGGCGAACCGAACGCAACGGGTGGCCACGGATGCGGTCGAGGCTGCTTCCGTCGATACGGCCCAGCGCGGGCAGATGGCGGCGTGGTTGGCCGAACACGGGGGCGACCCCGCCACCACCCTGATCGACCTCGCTTCCACCCACCAGGTGAGCCTCATCGGGGAGAGGCACGGCAAGAAGGCGTATCTGGACCTCCTGAACGAAGTCCTTCCCGACCTCTACCACAAAGCCGGCGTGAGAACGCTGGCGATGGAATGTTGCCACCCCGATCAGAACCGAAAGCTGGACCGTCTGGTGCAGGGTCGGCAGTTTGACCGGGAACTCTGGCTGGCCCTCGCACGCGAGGTGGGTTGGCGCGCGTGGGGATACAAAGGTTACTGGGACGCATTGGAGACGGTCTGGCGCGTGAACCAGGCACGTCCCCAAGGGAGTGAGCCACTCCGCGTGGTGGGGATCAGCCCTCGTTTCGACGGTCCTTCGCGGGGTCTGGTGGAGGAGGGGCCGTGGTACGAGAAACTCCGGATCGTGCGTCTGGTCGGCTTTGCCCCGCTCGTATTCTTTCACGATGCTTGCTACGCCCGCTGTGTCGAGCGAGAGGCATTTGACAATGGGCGGCGCACGGTCGTCTGGGTGGGGGCTGAGCATGGGAATCTGTGCCCCTCCGTGGAGAAGCAGAGAGGCAATGGCACCGTGCGGCGCGTGCATCGCATGGGCTCGCTGCTCTTCGGCCGCTATGGCAGTGTGGTAGGGCAGGCTGTTCTCCATTCCGGCACGCAGGAGGATCGCGTCGCCAAGCTGATTGAGGAGTGCGCCCAGCAGTGTTCGAAGACGCGAATCATGTTCACAACGGCGGAGTCACCCTTTGCTTTGCTGCGCGATGCGGCGGGCTCCAGGTACAGGTCCAGACCGGCCAGGAGCTTGGCCGACTCTGCTTCGCACTACATCATGTTGATGCCCGAAGAAGAGCTTCAAGACTGCGATTGGCTGGAAGGCTTTCTGACACGACGCATGCTGGGGGAAAACAGACCCTATTACGAGTTGCTCGCCGGCGGGGCGATCGACGAGTTGAACGACGGCAATCGGCGGATTGCCAAAGGCATCGGAGGTATATGAGTGTGCCACCGCCGGCCTGGTGGGAGGAACCGCAACAGCGAGATACTCGATGTCAGCAAGGCGGGCGCGAATCGGCGGGCGCCTCTGGTGGCAGGCCGCGTCCGCGATAGATCAGCATAAGATTACGAATGTAGACGATGCTGCCAAAGGACTGACCGAGGATGAAGACGGGATCGGCGCGAACGATGGCATAGAACAACAGGCCCGCGCTGCCGAGCAAACTGAGGTACCAGAACGAGATGGGAACGATGCTCTGGCCGGCTCGCTCGGAGGCGATCCACTGGACCAGGAACCTCCCCGTGAAGGCCAACTGGGCAACGAGCCCCAGAATGACCCAAAAATCGAGATTGGCGGACAGTTTGTCCCACATATCAACGCTCCCATTCCCGGCATTCGTATCGGATCGTTCGTTGTTGCATCCAGCGGACGGCGAAGGCGTCGCGGAGGGCCTTGAAGACGCGGTTGAGGACGCCGTACTTGGCCTTGCCGGCGGTGCGGGGCCGATGGTTCACCGGCACCTCCAGGACGCGGTAGCCCTCCATTTTCACCAGGGTCGGCAGGAAGCGGTGCATGCCGTTGAAGAGCTTGAGCCGGTCGATACATTCCCGGCGGAAGACCTTCAGGCCGCAGGCGGAATCGTGGATCTGCTCGTGTGTCAGCCAGTTCCGCACGCGGTTGGCGACGCGGGTCGAGACCAGGCGAATCCAGGGGTCTTGGCGATTGGCCCGCCAGCCGTTGACGAAGTCGCACGGCTGGGCTTGCAGGAGGTCGAGCATGCGGGGGATGTCCGCGGGATCATTCTGCAGGTCGGCGTCAAGGGTGGCGATGAAGGTGCCCTTCGCATGTCGCAGCGCCGCGTCCAGAGCCGCCGTCTGGCCGGACCTCTGGCGCATCGACAAGACCCGCAACTGGGGATACCTTTTTCGCAGGTCCCGCAGTACGTCGGCCGTCCCGTCGGTGCTCGCATCGTCCGTGATGATGACTTCCCAGCGATGTTCGAGCCTGGCCAGTGCGGCGGCGATCTCGTCGAGCAGCCGCGGCAGGTTGTCCATCTCGTTGTGGGCCGGGGCAACCGCCGACAAGTACGTTTCACGATCCGGGTGACTTTGAGGGTCCATAAGCTTCATCCCTGATGAGCCATGAAGAGGGTATCCATTCCCAACCTTCTCGACGGCATTGTACCTGTGCGGCCCGGTTCCTGCAAGGTCGGCGTGCGGGGACCGGCTCGGGGTGCGAGGATGTCCTCGGGCAGGGAAGATTTGCTGGATTTCGCGCTGCCCCGCCAACGGTTCGCAGGTAGAATCCCTCGCGTTGGAGGGCCGGGCTCTGGCAGCTTGGGACGCGGCCCCGACAGGAAGGCTCCGTGCAGACGGGGCCCGGATATGGCTTGAGAGCACGGCATGGACGGACTGGTTGCAACGAAGGATTCGCGCACGCCCTGGGCGACCGTCGTGGGGATTTGTCTGGCGGTCGCGGGAGTGTACTGGCTCATCGACAGCCGCAGTACGCTGTGGGACCGGGATGAGCCGCGTTTCTCGCGGGCGACGGCGGAGATGATTGAGTCGGGCAACTATCTGTATCCCACCTTCAACGGTCAACTACGCCCCGATAAGCCGATCCTGATCTATTGGCTGATGTCCGTACCGATGCGCGCGCTGGGGCCGACCTCATTGGCGTGCCGGTTCTTCAGCTCGGTAGGTGTTGCGATCACCTGCCTGTTCACGTTCCTCCTTGCCCGGCGGTTTTTGGGCATTCAGGCGGGACTATGGTCCATGGCCGTGCTGTCCTCGACGCTGCTGATCGTGGTGGAGGGCACGGCGGCCACGGCCGATGGCATTCTGTTGCCCTGCATGGTGGCGGTCATGGTGTTGTTCGGACGCACCCTGGAGTTGGGGTGGCGGTGGTATCAGGTGGCGGCGATGGGATTGGCTCTGGGTCTGGGCCTGCTGGCCAAGGGGCCGGTGGCGCTACTGCCTGTGGTCGTGATCATTGTCACGCTGTGGTTGATTCGGAGACGCGCGGTTCGAATCGGGCCGCACTTCGGCCAAGTGGGGGGAGCCGTGGTCATGGGGATGTTGCTGTTCGTCGTCTGGGCGATTCCCGCCAACCATGCCACGGGCGGCGAGTTTCTCCGTCTGGGTGTGGGCCACCACGTGCTGGCGCGGGCGGCCAAGCCGCTGGAAAGTCATGGGGGCCGCTTTCTGTTGCATCTGCCCTACTACCTGCCGATCATCATCGCTGGATTCTTCCCGTGGACGTTGCACCTGCCGGGGTCGATTTCGGCCGTCGTGCGCGGGCGGGTCGGGGGCGTCCACTTTCGGGGACTATTCCTGGTGTGGGTCATTTCCATCGTAGTTATCATGACCCTCGTGGCGACGAAACTGCCTCACTATATCCTGTTCATCTGGCCGGCGATGGCCTTGGCGGTGGGCGGAACCCTGGCGGCGGCGGCACAGGGCAAATTGGCGGACGTTGATCGCAATTGGCTACGAGGCGGAATATACTTCTTCGGGCCGGTGGCCGGTGGGATGGTCGTCGCTTCGTTCGCGGCTCCCTTGTGGCTACACGTGCCCGGGGCGGTTGTGCCGTTCTGGGCGACGGCGGTGGTCCTGTTGGTTGTGTCGGTGCTGGCAATGCGTCAACAACTGCAGGATCGCCCCCAGGCCAGCGCGGTCACGCTGTTGGCCGGCATGGTTATCTTGCTGCTTCCCGTGCTACTGGGCGTTATGCCGGTCCTCGAGAAAACCAAGATCTCCCCGTCTTTGGCGCAGGCCATCACGCAGCGGACGGTCCCGGACGTACCCGTGGTCACGTACGGCTACGGCGAGCCTACCCTGAATTTTTATCTCGGCCGGCGGATCGAATCGCTCCCCCATGAGCCGGCCGTGGTTCAGTGGGCACAGCAGCCGCAGCCGGGGGTCCTCGTCATCACGGAGCCTCTCCTTGGCGAGATCGAGCGTCGCAGCGGTCCGCTGGGCTTGGCGGAGATTGCCTCCCAGAGGGGCCTGAACTACGCGAAGGGCAAAACGCTGGAGGTGGTGGCCCTGTTGCGCGAAGGGCGAAACCTATGAAGGACAATGAGCGACCCACGCGAAAGAGCCACCGATTCGGTCGAATTGGGTGGATTTGTCTGGCCGTCGCCTGGACCTTAGCGACGGTGGGCAGTTACCTGTTCCTCGATTTGGCCGTCAGCAGATGGCTTTGGGACCATCCCGTCAATTGGCACACGAACAGTTGGGTGAACGGGTTCCGGCAGTTGGGTCGGGCGGGCGTACCGATCTGGCTGGTGGCGGTTTGGAGTTGCCTGACCAACAAATGGCGGCCGACCTTTGTCATTATGGCGGCCATGGTGTTGGTCGGCGTAAGCGTGTGCTCGCTCAAGGCGATCGCGCGCAGACCCCGGCCGATCCATACCTTGGCGGCCGCCTCCGGGCAGCCGCAGCCGGAAGTCCCCTGGCAGAAGAAGGTTTCCTTTCCCTCTGGCGATGCGGCGGTTGTCTTTGCCGGTGCCACGGCACTGTCGTTCTCTTGGAGCCGGCTCTGGACGCCTGCCCTTTTTGTAGTGGCGACCGCCATCGGCGTGCTCCGGGTCACGGCTTTTGCCCACTATCCCTCGGATGTCATGGCCGCCGCCATGCTGGGTGTGGTCTGCGGGGTGGGGGCCGTATGGGGGATGAGACGCTGGTGGCCGTCGGATCAATCTCGGCTGGAGGGGTGGCGGCTGGGTCTCGCTCTGGTCTTGATCTTGGTGCTGCCTGTCGTCGGCCCCTACATCGGCAATGGCCCCGCGCTGACCGTCTTCCTCAGGAAGTACGCCATCCCGCTGCTCGTCTTGATCTTACTTTACCTGGCCGTCGTCTGGCGGCGGGCGCGGAAACCGGCGTCCAAGAGAATAGAAACTTGATGGCGATTGCACCGTTGACGAAGACGCCGTGGTCTGGGGTTCTATCCGGCGCCAGCAGAAACGCGGATGGCGGCGACGAAGCTCTGAGACCTTGCCGCTGCCATCAGATATGCTGGACGGCTCGCCGTTGAAAGAACGCTCCCAGACCGCCCATCCTCACCGCCTTCTGCCGGGCGGCATCGGAGGACGCTGGGCCGGAGTCCTTTCCTCTGGAGCTGGTGGGACGTAGATTTCTTCCCGGCCCACCCGCTCGTGAGTTGCACCCACGGGAAGCTCCGCGCCCGCTCTTTCCCTCTCCCGACGCACCGGGTACTTCTTGTGGATAGGATCATACATGCTGCCCACAATGATCCCGAAGATCAGGGTCACGAGGCAGAATGCGAGGGTACTCGGCCATCCCCACGCGGACGTGAAGATCCCGGGGTGTACGATCGCCTGCGGAATCGCGGGGTGGACGTTCGAGATCCAGCCGAGGACGAACCCGCCGATCACCAGTTGGATGACACCACCCAGCAGGCCCAAGATCCAATGGGATCGTCCGATCGCTTCAAAAACAGCCGCATACGCGAGGCCGATCAGGCCACCGAGGATCAGGTGGATAACGAAACCAAGAATCCAAGCTCCGGTGCTGGTATTTCCCAGGATCAGCGAGCCCCACCACCAGGCGAAGCTGAAGCCTGTGGCGCCCGCGCCGTAAGCGATCCCCATGCCGATGGACATCACGATCGCGCCGAGCACGCCCGCCCAAAATGCCAATCCGGCTCTCATGGTTTTGCTCCTTCTCTTCAGCACGCTTGAGGTTGCCGTTTTCAGAATCTTCTCGAAGTTGACTACGCCCTGATGGACCAGCGTCCCTCTGGGCAAATGGCTCAATTGGCCGGCGCGGATTCCGCACCAGAATGCCCGTGAAGCATCGACGAAACACGCAAGTCAGGAGTGTGGCGAAGACGTACTTGACGATGGATGCCGCCCGCCGCTAAGCTGGCCGCATGAAGACGCCTATGAGTATTTCAGAACCAGGCTGGCGGTATCGGGCCAGCGCCAAAGTCCGCAGCCTGATCGGGTATGCGCAATGCCGGCGAGAGTACCTCGATCGGAGGGTACCCGTGTGCGCGGAAGTCTCTCGTAGGCAGACCCCGGAGGAACTCAACCGACGGATGTCCGAGTATCCTCGCAATCATCTCTATCGCATCGTCGAGGGACGGGTCGTTCCCGGTTTCCGGCTGTATGAGAGGCTGCGGATGGTCACGGCCGTCTATCCCGAGCCTCTGCACAGCTTTCTCGACATCGGGTGTTGCCGGGGCTTTTATGTGCTGGACGCGGCCCTGCGGCGGGGCTGCCCGCGCGCGGTCGGGGTGGATGTTCACGAGCCTTTTGTAGCGACGGCGCAGGACGCTGCACAATACCTGGGAGTCCCGAACGCTGCCTTTCATTATGCCTCCCTGGAACAGGTGTCCGGCGATCCGCACACATTCGGGGGGCCCTTCCAGGTGGTGCTGCTGGTTGGGACGTATCATTATCTGTTCTGGGGCAGTCTGCTCTGCCCGACCGCCTATCACAGTCACGAGGAGATTCTACGCCGGTTGGCCTCGATCTGCACCGACCGATTGATCATCTCCGCCCGCTTTACGGTGCACCGGCTTCCCGCCAACATTAAGAGCAAGCTCAAAGAGGGGCCCAGCGCGGCGGCCTACACGACGGAGGCGTTTCTGCAGGACGCGGAGAAGTTCTTCCACATTCGCCACGCCGGATATCTGGGCGTCTATCCCTTGTTCGTGATGACCAAGCGCGCCTGAACGCGTCCACCGCCGCGGGGCTGGATTGGCGTCGAGCTGGGTTTTGCGGCATCGGCCATGTTTCGAGATACAGGGATGTTCTACGTAGGGTCATCCATTCTGGTCCTGATCAACCTGCTGTGGCTGATGTTGGTCCTGTTTGGTTTGCCCGGCAACTGGTTGATGGTGCTGACGACGTTGCTGTTCGCCTGGTGGACGTGGGACCGGCGCGCGGTCTCCGGTGGAACCTTGATCGCGATCGCCGTCCTCGCCGTGGCGGGCGAACTGATTGAGTTCCTCGGCGGCACGGTCGGAGCCCGAAAAGCCGGGGCAAGTTGGAGGGCCTCCTGCGCGGGCCTTCTCGGCGCCATCCTCGGCGCGCTCGTCGGGACGGTGGTGTTCCCCGTGCTCTTCGTTGGCTCCATTGTCGGTGCCTGCCTCGGGGTGGCGCTGGCCGTGTGGATTGTGGAGACCTCCCGTGGGGAGCATCCAGAGCTTTCGCTTCAGCGAGCAGTAGACGCTGGCATGGGTGAATTCCTCGGCATTCTCAGCAAATTTTCTGTCGGAATCCTGATCTGGCTGACGGTTGCCGTAGCCGCTTTCTGGCCCTGAGGCAGAACGTCGGTCCGGGGCTCGGCGTATGAACCGTAGCAGCACACGCAAAGAGTGGCACGGAGTATGGATGCGGAGAGTACTGCCATGACGCTGTACATCGTGGAGAATAGTAGAACGTGCTCGGAAATACGCGAAGCGCTGGATGCTACGGCAATGGCCTATGAAACGATCGTGTTGCCGCCGCAGGCATGGCACGACGAGTTGCCGGAAGGGACGGAACCGCCGATGCTGGTCGATGATGAGAAGGTGGTCCAGGGCAGCAATGATATCTTCGCCTATATCGACCAGCTCAAAGGCTTCAAGGCGGACTGGCTGAAGTATCAGAGCGACGTGTGCTACCCCGATTGACAGGTGGTAGCGGTTGAGAGGTGTTGTGGGATCGGCTACAGGAAGACTGTTCTTACCCATCGGCCGGGAGGACATGCACCGCCGCGGCTGGGAGCAGGCGGATGTGATCCTTATCACCGGCGATGCCTATGTTGACCATCCGTCCTTCGGTGTCGCGTTGATCGGCCGGTGGCTGGAGAAACTGGGCTATCGCGTGGCGATTCTGGCACAGCCGGATTGGCGCAGTACCGAGCGTTTCCGCTTGCTCGGTCCGCCCAGGCTGTTCTGGGGCATCACCTCCGGCTGCATCGACTCGCGACTGAACGACTACGCCTCCATGGGCAACCGTCGGCAGGCGGATGTTTACAGTCCGGGCGGCGCGACGGACCTGCGACCGGCCCGGCCTCTGTTGGTCTATGCGGCCCGAGCGCGCGAGGCGTACCCACGAGTCCCCATTATTCTTGGTGGCTTGGAGGCCAGCCTGCGCCGCCTGGTCCATTATGATTATATCTCCGACAAGCTAATGCGATCCGTGCTGGCGGACGCCAAGGCCGATCTCCTCGTTCACGGCATGGGCGAACTGGCCGTAGCGGAGATTGCCCGGCGCTTGGATCAGGGAGAATCGATCAGCGGCATGACCAACATCGCCGGCACAGCATACATGGCGATACGCGATACGCCCATCCCATTGGATGCCGTGTGCCTGCCTTCGCTCGCGGAGCAGAGCGGGAATAGGGGCTTGGTCATGACCGCTCAGGAGCAATATCAACAGCTCGCCACGCCTATTGGCCGGCCGGTCGTGCAGGATCAGGACCCTGGCACGCTCGTCGTGATGCCGCCGGCGCGGGCTTTGACTTCCACAGAGCTGGACGCCTTGCATGATCTGCCCTTCACACGGCAAGGGCATCCGACGTACACGAGCGCCGGCGGGATTGCCGCACTGGAGCCGGTAGAGTTCTCGATCACCACGCATCGAGGCTGCTACGGCGGCTGTTCGTTCTGCTCGATCTATTTTCACCAGGGCAAAGCAATCACCTCTCGCAGTGTGGAGTCTCTGGTGGCCGAGGCCGACCGGTTGAGTAAGAGCCCGCGCTTCCGCGGCACGATCAGTGATATCGGCGGGCCGACGGCCAATATGTACGGCACGAATTGCACGGCCGAACAGACGTGCACGCGGCCGAGTTGCGTGTTTCCCGCGCCGTGCCGGAATCTGAGCCTCGACTTCGGGCCGCTGATGAAGATGATGGAGGCGTTCATTCGTTGGAAGGGCGCGGCGCGGGGCAAACGAAATGTCTACGTGGCCTCGGGTATTCGTCATGACCTCGCATTGCACGGCAAGGAGTACCTCGATTTGCTGGTCGGGCACTTTGTGGGTGGACACTTGAAGGTCGCTCCCGAGCACTACTGCGACGAGGTTCTCCGCCTGATGGGCAAGCCCTCGTTCGCGTCGTTCGAGGAGTTCGAGAGCCGGTTCGACTCCGCCTGCCGGCGGGCCGGCCGGGAGTACTATCTCGTGCCCTATTTCATCAGCGCTCACCCGGGTTGCACGCTCGAGCACGGGGCACAACTGACCGAATATCTGGTATCCCGGTCCTGGCAGCCTCGGCAGGTGCAGGATTTCGTGCCGGTGCCGCTCACTGCCTCCACGGCGATGTACGTAGCCGGGCGGGAGGCACGCGGCCACCGGATTTATGTCCCCTCCGGTCGGCGCGAGAAGCGGCTCCAGGCGGCGCTGCTTCAGTACTACCGTCAACCGAATGTCAAACTCATCACCGAGCACCTCCAGTCCAGTGGGCGCAAAGACCTGCTGAAAGACCTCCAGCGGCTATGGTCCGGGAATCATCGTCGTGGGAGAAGATAGTCGCCTCCGCCCAAGACAAAGTGCGATTGTGCGGAAGAATCCCTTGTGTTGCAGGCCGGCCGAGGTATATCAAGAAACCTCGTCGCCACGGTCGGACGACGGCCCAGGGAAGGGCCGGCTGCCGGCAGGGCAAACGCAAAGTCCTGAAACGGGATACATGGAAAGCGTCGTCCGGGTGGCATCGTCAAGGCCGAAGGCCTTGGCGATGGTCTTTCGCACAGGAAATCCGCCATCGCCAAGCTCCGAAGATTCCGCTTGACGCTGCCACCCCACCAGGTCTTGCGACTTTGCGTTTGCCCTGCGGCCGCCGGCCGTGAGGGTTGCCTGAGGGGATCGCGTTGGACAACCCCGGCACATGGGAAGGAACCGGTTGTATGTCGATCGCAGCGATGCTGCCCAAGGGAGGAGTGGAAGGTTGGGCAGGACCTCTCGGCCTGATCATTCACCATAGTCTACTACTGTTCGCGGTGGTCAACCCGATCGGCAACATCCCGGTCTATGCCGATCTGACCCGCGAGTTCGACCGGCGGGAACGGGCCCGCGTGATGAATCTGGCGGTGCTCACAGCGTTTTTCGTCATCGTCGTTTTCGCCCTGATCGGAAACTGGAGTCTTTCTTACCTGTTTAATGTGACCGTACGCGACCTGGAGATCGCGGGCGGGATCCTGCTCTTTCTGATCGCCCTGCGCGGCATCATGCCGAACGGCGAGCCGTACCCGAAGCAGAAAGATCGCCACATGGTGGCCGTGTTCCCGATCGCCTTTCCCATCATGGTCGGTCCCGGCGCTCTCACGGTCACGATCATCACGTCGCAGTCCATCGGCCCCGTGCGGATGACGATCACGGCCGTGGTGACGTTCCTCTTTGTCCTTCTGATCGCCCGCAACGCCGCCCGCCTCATGCGCCTGGCCGGACCGTACGCGGGCATGATGATCGCCCGGCTCTTGTACATTTTCCTGGCCGCCAAGGCGGTCGCCATGGTTCTCCACGGCGTCAAGGGGTTTCTCAGCCAGTTTCTGGCCGCCGTGGTGGGGACCGGCCCGGTCTTCACCTGAGGTCAGGCTGGCTCTCACCTCTCAAGCTCGCTCCTGCGTTTGGTTTTGCCGTTCGAACCACGGGAAGGCCGAGCCTTCGGCCAGCTTGATGACTTGTCCGCTGTACGCGGCGGCCCACGGCTCAAGGTGGATCGTGACCGAGGCGACGTGAATTCCTTCCGGCAGTGTCGACCCCCGCTGGAGCACGCCCCCGACGGCACCGGGGATGGGATTGTCCCCGAGCTCCATGCGTAACGCGGCGCGAAACCGTGGCTCCTGGCGCGGGAGAAACCGCACCGCCACACCGGGGACGATCTTCTCCGATAGCTCGTGCAGCAGCTTCTCAACGGCCCGCAATTCCAGCGGTTCCGGCTGCTTCCAGATCAGGTCGAGGGCATCGCTCAGGCGGCTGCCTTCGCGCAGCCGCCGATCGAACGTCTCCCGCGTGGCCTTGCGCTCCAGCAACTCACCCATCGTGAGCACGGCGCCGTCCTCGTCTTCGATGAGCACGCTCCGCTGGACCGTGAGGTATGCGCCTGTCGACTCTTCGGCGAAACCGGGCGGGACCAGGTAGGACAGGGCCTCAGGCCGTCGCCCCTCATAAAGCTGCCGAGCCGCCGTATTCAGATCGACCTGCGCAAGGTCGATCTGCCAAGCCCTGAATTCGGGCAGCGCCCGGCGGATGGCGTCCGCCACGGCGCCTACCGGGTGCTGGAGATCGCGGGCCCGCTCCGAAGGCTCGTGCAAACGCCGCAGCCCCGTGCGGAGGCTCTCTTCCTTCGCGGGAGTCAGAAGGGGGCCTCCTTCCTGCATTTTCGCGGCCACCCTTCGTTTCATGATGTCCCGCAACAGGTCGTGCGGTACGGCATCCAGACGCACGGCCTCGCGCATTATCTGGTAGAAGGCCTCGGAATCCAGTCCTTGTTCCGCGGCCACTTGGAAGCGTTGCAGCATTCGTTCTTGTTGTTCGTCCATGGGCTTGCTCCCTTGTGCAATCTGCTCGGCGGCAGTTTGGAGCCGCCGCCGGCCATCGTGCAGACGGCGTTTGACGGTGCCGACGGGAATCTCCAAGAGCCGGGCGGCCTCCTCCACGCTGTAGCCCTCGAAGTAGAACAGGGAAATGGCCTCGCGCAGAATCCGGGGCAGACTGCGCACCGTCTCCTGAACCAGTGCGGCCAACTCCTGCCGTTCCAGCCGCGCGCCGAGCGTGGGGTCTTGTGCCTCGGCCGGCGTGGGAAGCCTCGCTTTGTTCGACAGAGCGCCGCTGGTTTTGAGCCGCCGGGCCGTGCGTGCCGCGATGGTCCGCAGCCACGGCCCAAAACGTTGTGGATCCCGCAAGCTCGACAGACCATCCAGCGCCGCACAGAACGCCTCGGAGGCCGCGTCCTCGGCCAGCGCGAGATCGCCGGTCACGCCATACGCCACCGCCTGCGCTGCCCGCCAGTACCGGCGGTACAACTCTGCGACTGCCGCCGGCTCGCCACGCTTGGCTTGTTCCACCGAGTCATGTTCGGTATTTTGGTCCATTCCACAGAATATGTGTCTTGCCCACGACCGGGGGTTCGCGTTTTTTTGTGCGTGTGCAGATTAGCGGTCAGACAAGCCTGGCTTTATCCTATTGCTGCTGACGTTTGCCTTTCCTGCCTTCTTTGTCCTTCTTCAAGTCCTTGTTCGCTTTGGCCTTCTGCCCCTCCGGTCGGATGGGGGTCGGGGTGCCTCTGACCCGCACGTCCACGGCGTAGAGCGACGTCCGGGCGGTGATGAAGAGCGTCCGGTTCTCCGCTCCGGCGAAGGTCACATTGGCCGGCTGCTCGGGGACCTGGATCTCGTCGATCCTCTTGCCTTTGGGGTTGTAGACGGCGACCGCCTTGGTTGTCAGGTAGACGTTGCCACGATTGTCGATCGTCATGCCGTCCGAGCCTTCTGAGGCGAAGAGTTCCTTGCCGGACAGCGTGCCGTCCTCCTTGATCTGGTAGACGTACGTCTTCCCGGCCCCGTGGTCGGCAACGTAGAGAGTCTTGCCGTCGGGCGTTCCGATCACGCCATTCGGACGGACCAGATCGGCCGTCACGCGAATCACCTGCTTGCGATCGGGCGTCAGGTAGTAGACGTGCTCCCCATCCTGCTCCTTGCCTTCTTTGCTGCCGTAGATTGGATCGCTGAAGTATACCCCTCCTTTGGGATCGATCCAAAGGTCGTTGGGACTATTGAACTTCTTGCCCTGGTATTTGTCCGCGAGCGCGGTGACTTCGCCCTTGGGCGAGATGGACACGAGCCGCCGCTCGCCGCCTTGGCAGGCGAGCAGGTTGCCGTCCTTGTCGAAATACAGCCCGTTGGCCCCGCCGGAGTTCTCCAGGAAAGTGCTGAGCTGGCCGTCCAGCGACCATTTGAGGATACGGTTGCTCGGGATGTCGCTGAAGTAAACGTTGCCCTGTGCATCGCCCGCCGGCCCCTCAGTGAACTTGAACTCGCCCGCCAGTTTCTTCACCTCCGCTCCGGCGGCCACCAGGCTCTTGCCCTTGGCGGCCTCCTTCCTCGCCGGCTTTTCCCTTCTGACCTTCTCCTTGGCCCCGCCCGTGACGCCCAGCACCAAAACAGCCAACAGCGTAAGGAAAACCGCTTTCAGCTTCATACCTGCTCCTTTCTCAGATGAGTCTTGGGTGGTCGTGCATATCACCTTTCCGTCGGAAAAGAGTCTACCTACCCGCTCTCCTCAGGGCAAGTCCTTGGACAGGCTCTCACCGACATGGTCGCGGCGATTGGCTTGGTTTGTACGACTGGCGCGGGAAAGGCCGGAGGGACACGGGGCGAGGGAGGAACCCCCATGGCCCTAGTACCCCAGGCCCGGCCCCGCTGACTCCCGTTCACTTCCTGCCCGTCCGGGGATAATTGGTTTTCTTTTGCACAATCACCTGAGCAGCGGTTTGGGCTGTCAGCGTCTCGCTGACAGGGGGGACTCGCCGGCCATCTACCGGAACGGACTGGAATCCCTCCCTCAGAAGGAGGGGGATGACTTCCAGCCCGGTTGCGTGACCGAACGTCTTGACTCCCTGGCTGCTTTGGACTTCAGGGCCTTCCGGCCACTCAGCTGGAGGGGGGTTGGGACGCCTTTGACCCGCATCTCCACGGCGTAGAGTGACGTCCGGGCCGTGATGAACAGAGTGCTGTTGTCTTTGCCGCCAAAAGTGACGTTGGCCGGTTGCTCCGGGATCTCGATCTCCTCGGTCTTCCTGCCCTTTGAATTATAGACGGCGACCACCTTGGTCGTCAGGTAGACGTTCCCCCTGCTATCAATGGTCATGCCGTCCGAACCTTCGGGGGCGAAGAGTTTCTTGCGGGAGAGAGTGCCGCCCTTGTTGATCTGATAGGCATAGGTTTTCCCGGCGCCGGCGTCGGCGACGTACAGGGTTTGGCCGTCCGGGGTGCCGATCAGGCCGTTCGGGCGGACCAGATCGCGGATCACCGGGAAGGCTTCGCTGGTATGCGGCGGAAGGTAGTAGGCGTACTCGCCGCTCTGCTCCATCCCGTCGCGGCTGCCGTAGCGGGGGTCGCTGAAGTACACGCCGCCTTTGGGGTCTATCCAGAGATCGTTGGGACTATTGAACCTCTTCCGATTGTATTTGTCGGCCAACACCGTGACGGTACTCTTCGGCGAGATGGACACGAGCCGCCGCTCGCCGCCCTGGCAGGCCAGCAGGTTGCCGTCCTTGTCGAAGTACAGCCCATTGGCCCCGCCGGAGTTTTCCAGAAACGTGCTGAGCTTGCCGTCGAGCGACCATTTGAGAATGCGGTTGTTCGGAATGTCGCTGAAGTAGACGTTGCCCTCCGCATCGCCGGCCGGACCCTCGGTGAACTTGAAATCGCCCGCCATTTTCTTCACCTCGGCCCCAGCAGCAACCAAGCCCTTGTCTTTGGCCGCCGGCTTCTCCTTTCTGACTTTCTCCTTTGCCATACTTGTGGTGCAAAGCACCAGGACCGCCAATAGCGCGATGCAGCTAACTCTGAGCCTCATAACCATTCCTTTCTCTTGGACAAACAGTCGTTATCATTCTACCGGTTTGTTTTTCAGAGTTTCAGTCATCTTTGTGTCCAGTTCATCCGGCGCAAATCCCTCGGCCGTGACCATGTGACTCGCCTCGGTCAAGACCAGCCAGGGCAGCGATTTGACGGACCAAGTAAAGGACACCTCCTCCCGGTCGCCTTGAATGGTCCCCACCGGGAACGGAATTCCATTATCCGCCGCCCATTTCTGCAGGCCGGCGGCATTGTCCTTTGAAACATGGACGGCAGCAAGCGCAACGCCTTCTTCCTGCAGCGACGGAGCCTGCTTCGCCAATTGCAGGACGCCGTTGCGCGAGGGTCTCTGCTCCCAATCGAAGAAGCACACGAGCACCCGCTTGCCTTTGATCTGCTCGGCCGCGAAGTCGAGCTTGATGCCCTCGAAGCCTGGCAAAGGTTGGCCTACCAGGGACGGGGCATTGGCCAGGTCGGGCTTGAGGACCAGATCGATTTCTTTGATTGTTTCATCACCTTCAAAGGCGATAGTCTGCGAGACATCGCCGTGAGACAGTTTCCACGTGCGCGGCAGGAACACCGGCTTGCTGTGATCGGTCCGTATCCGGGTGCAGAGATGCTCAAAACGGAAGCGTCCGTCGGCATCCGTCGTCATCGTTCGGTCCTGGTCGAAGCCCAGATGAGAGAAGGACATGCGGTCGGTCTGCTCGACCTTGACCTCCGCGTTGGGAATCGCGATTTTCCGGCCTTTCTCGAGTCGCACCAGTCGGCCCGTGACTGTTCCACCTGCCGGCAGGGTCACCTTCAGGTCCTTCTGGCCCACGGGCACATCGTAGACGATCAGCGCCGCCAGGCGCGTCGGCGAGAACAGCAGGTTGTACTCGCCGTCTTCCTTCAGCTCGATGGCGAACCGGCCCCGGGTATCGGTCGTGGTGCTGAATTCCCGGAAATCGGAGAACAACCACGACGGTTTTCCCTCTCGAATCCTTTTGTGGCAGCACACTTGGACGGGCACGCCGGCTACGGGCGTGCCTTTCTCATCGACGGTCACGCCGGCAATGATCTTCCCGCCGCCGGAGACCACTTGAGTGTAGTTCTTGCCACCCAGGCGTTGAGTGGGCGCCCGCCCCTCGCGCACGACGATCTTGAGATCGGTGCTGCCGCCGTCGGTCAAGACCTGGGCCGACAGTCGCTTAGTCCCCAGGCCGGCCTCTACGCGGAGATTGACCTGGCCCGGACAGACGCCCTTGAGAGTGAACTTGCCTTCCACATCTGTCTGTGCGCTCAGGCGCTCGGGCTGACCCTCGCCGAAGCTGAAAACGCTGATGTTGGCCCGGGCCACCGGCTGGTCCTGCAGATCCACCACCCGTCCGGAAATGAAAAGATTGGCTAGCGCGAGCGTCAAGACTCCAACATCGAGCCGATCCTTTCCGGCCTCGGTCTCCACCGTTCCGCTCTGCTTGCTGCCGTAACCATCGGCGGAGGCGTAGAGTTCGTACCTGTGCAGGGCCGGCGCGGCCCGAATCTCGAAATTTCCGTTGGCATCTGTCTGAACCTGTTCACGGGTCAAGGATGCGGCCGACAGGGTCCTGCGCAGCATGGGAATAATCCGTGCTCCGGCGATCCCTTTGCCGTTTGGGTCCGCAACCCGACCGGCGATCGTCACGCCCGGTTCGAGCTTCACGTCGACCGTGCTCATGCCTTCAGTGAGGTCGATTGCGGCGGCGAGATTCCGCTGCTCATGCTGCGCTACAAGACAGCAATTCTCGGGCCGCCCGCCCACGCGGCGCTGCTCCCACGCGAGTTCGAATTTCCCCTGGGCATCCGAGGTGATCTCGTCGCGTCCGACCGGTATGATTCGGATCCGGACGCCCGCCGCCGGCGCCCCGCCCGGATCGCGCACCACGCCACGAATCTTGGGCGTCTCTTTCAGCGCCACCGCTACCCGCTTTGTCGCTCCTTCTTCAATCGTGACAGTCTGAGTCTGTTGCTCGTAGCCATAGCCTTGCCTGGACGCACGCAGCAGTTGGTAGGTGCCCGGCGCCAGCCGGATGCGGATGATGCCTTCGGCGTCGGAGATCCCGCTGAACACCTGGCTGCCCTGAGTCGTGCGGACGGAGGCGCTCGCCTTCTCGAGGGGCGTGTGGCGCGTCGCATCGGTGACGGCCACCTCCAGAATGCCGCCTTTGCTGACTTCGACCTTCAGAGCGGTCACGGCTTGCCCCGATTTGACTGTCACAGGTACCGCGGCCCCCACCCAGTCCACTTCTTTGCCGCGTGCGGCTGCCACCTGCAATACATAAGCGCCGGCGGGCAGGGCGGGCACAACGAAGGTCCCATCGGCCTTGGCGCGGACAGGATCGAATCCATCCAGCGGCCGATCGACCCCGTAGGTCGCGACCAGGGTGACCCCCGCGACGGGTTGGCCGGTCTGCTTCTGGACGACGGCTCCCTCGACCCTCGCCTCGACCGGCAGGACCAGACGAAGGTCCATCCGTCCCACCGGATAGTTCAGCGACTCGCCGTAAAACGTGCGCCGAGCGTACGTGCAGACCGTGGCCTTTCCCGGCTTGCGGACCAGCAGTTCCGCCGTTGCGCCCGCGGGCAGGTTCGTAAAGGCAAACCGGCCGGCGGCATCCGTGCAGGTCCGCAGCAGTTGCGACACCACACGTATGCCCAGACTATTCTGTCTGAACGTCTTGTCGATCTGCAGCACATAAATGCTGACGTCCGCGTCCGCAATGGACTTTCCGCCTTCGTCCACCACGATTCCGCCGAGCGGCTGGGCCTCGCCCAGCGTGAGGTCGAGTTTCGTATCCTGCCGCAGGTCCCAGCCGGCGAAGCCGAGGGCCAGCCCCGGCTTCTCGGCCACGATGTACCCGTACTGGTAATTGTCGCTCGGAGGCGGCGCGGCGAAGGAAAACGAGCCATCCGCCTGGGTCGCTGTTTCCGCCGTTTTCGTCGCCTCGTACGAAAGCGACGCAACTTCAAACGTCTCCTGGTAGAGCCGGACAGGGATGCCTCCCAGGGGCCGGCCGGCTGTGTCGAGAATCCTGCCTGTGAAAGTGGCCTGTTGGCCCTGCGCCGCACCGGCACACCAGCCTGGTGCGACTGAAAGGACGATGAGCGCCGTTGTCACGTACAGTACCGGTGTCTTGCTGCGTCGCTTCATATTGCTTCT
Source organism: uncultured Pirellulales bacterium (assembly GCA_964354535.1). Classification (GTDB taxonomy): domain Bacteria; phylum Planctomycetota; class Phycisphaerae; order Sedimentisphaerales; family Anaerobacaceae; genus PLanc-01. The sequence continues at coordinate 1,366 of CAYHAJ010000036.1, read as the reverse complement.
CCTCTTACCGCTCGCCGTTATCTCATTTACGTGGGTCTATGTAAACCCAATGGCCTTCAGCGAAAGAGTGTACCTGCCCGCCTCCCCAAGGGCAAGTCCCCCGGACCGGCTCCCGGAGAGCACACGCCAAGCCGAATAGCGTGGTCGCGGAAACCGGCTTTGTGACTGCGCAATAATAACCTGAACAACTTTCACTTCCGTGGAGACAGGGTGTAGTTCCATTCGCCGTGGAATTCGTGACGTTTGAGGCGTAGTTGCCCCAGTTGCTCGTCGGTTACCTTGATCTTGGCAGGATAATGGTTCGTGTCCAAGGCAGCCTTCACAATCAATCCGGTCCGCGTCGTAGTGCTGGCGATCAAATTCACAATCACTTCCAGATTGACCAAGGGACGGGCACGCCAGTTTTTGGTGATGAAGCTGAACAGCCGGTGTTCGATCTTGTTCCATTTGCTGGTGCCGGGGGGGAAATGACACACGCACAAGCGAATCCCCAACTCGTCCGCCAAGTCCTGCAACGAGACTTTCCAAAGTCGCGAACGGTGACTGTTGCTCCCACCGCCGTCCGCCGTAATCAACAACTCTTTGGCATGGGGAAAGCGCTGCTGCCCCATCTCGTTCCACCAGCGGCGGATGCTGTGGACGGCAAACTGGGCCGTATCATGGTCGATACCCACGCTCACCCACCCTTGATTTTGCCGCAAATCATATACGCCGTACGGCGTCGCCTTCCCCAGCGACTGGATCAGGTAGTCGTACACCCGGACCTCTTCGGGCGCTCCCCGGGGGAACCACTCCTGGCCGCCATTCTTGAAATCCCCGACCTTTTCCTTCTTCTTCGCGTCCACCGAGATGGCGGGTTGGCCGCGTTGGAGGAAGCGCTGCACGCGGGCGTTGATGAACTCGAACTGGGCGTTCCGATCCGGGTGCGACGATCCTTCGCGCGTCTTTCGGTTTCCCTGAAGGCTGTAGCCCGCCTCCTGCAACAACCGGGCCACGGTACGGGCACGGACGGGATGCTGCTGTCGCGTCAACTCGTCCGCCAGATTTCGGGTGCTCTTACACGTCCATCGCAACGGCGACGCGGGATCCCCACGCGCGGTAGGTTCGATCAACGCTTCCAACGCCGTGTGCAAACCTGGATCGATTTCCGTCACCGACTTGCGGCCCCCGCCCGCGCGTCGGATGCGACGCGCCTCCCTCACCCGCTCTTCTTCCGGCAGCGCCAGCTCGCGAAGACCGGCGGTGATGGTCGTGCGCGACATACCCGTCGCCTGGGCCACGGCCGTAATTCCACCCCAGCCCCTATCACGGGCCTCGGTGGCCGCCCATTGACGCCGCAAACGTTCATCCATCTCCGGCTCCAACG
>CAYHAJ010000035.1:0-4325 GCA_964354535.1 uncultured Pirellulales bacterium | reverse complement strand
GACCGTCCGCCGGGAGATGACCGGAACGCGGTGACGATTCCTCCTCCACCTGACTGAGATTTCACTTGACAAAGAACTGCCGGATTTGTATAATATTAACCCAACAGAATAGCGGATCGTAGATGGGCGACGATGAGAAGTCAGGAGCACAAAGAAGGGAGGACGGAGGACAGCAGACAGGTGCCAGATGACGGAGCAAGGAAGACAGAGGACGGCAACCACCTGGACCGAGGGAGGACCGAGGACAGCAGACGGGGGACAGGGGAGACCTGAATCCCTGGCGATAAACGAAGCCAATTTCCCCGACAGGCAGGCCGGATCGATGCTGGGGCAAGTCGTGCAAAAGAAAGCCAATTGTCCCCGGATGTCCGGAAATGGGCGCGGCCCGGCAGGCCGGGGGAGCCCCGCTGACGGTCAATTGTGTGAAACAAGACGCCTGCGACAAAAGTCGCCGAATCGGATTCCGACCCGCGTTTCTGGGCGAATATCAAGGATCGGTTCGGCTGATCCCGACTTTTGTCGGGCGCGTCTTGTTTGACACGGCAAGGGCCCCGGTGGCCAATTGGGTTTGTTTGTACAACTGGGCCGCGGGGCGGCCGGGCGGCTCCGCTGCCACTGTGTATTCAATCCGCAATCCGCCATGCGCCCGTCCCCCAACCCCCGTCCCCTGCGGCATGGCCGCGAATTGGCTTTGTTTCGCGCGCTTGGTCCCCTGGGAACGCCGATCTCCCGATCGGCATGGTGGTGGGAATTGGCTTTGTTTTGCGGCACCGATGACGCACGTACATACGGCATAACTCTTTTCCTGCAAATTGTTTAGCTCCAATTCGGCTCCCGCCGGGATTGGCTTTGTTTGTACAACTGGGCCGGTGACGGTCGGGCGGCGTCTCTCCCACTCCGTATTCAATCCGCAATCCGAAATCCGCAATCCCCAATCGAGACACCGCCTCGGTGCCCCGCTTCGGGCAATTGGCTTTGTTTTGCCGAGGCCTGTTGCATGTCCAATTCACCATAACCCCTTTCCCACAAGGGACTTGCCCCTCTTCCCCGCCTGCAAGGAATTGGGTTTGTTTCGCATAATTTTCCCCGTGGCGACCCGCCCACTGCGCCCGTTTCCGGGCGCCGCCGCCAAATTGGCTTTGTTTTGCATAATCGCTTGTCGTCCGCGGGGCTCCGTCCCGCCCGGCCTCGCCGGGAATTGGCTTTGTTTGACACGGCAACCTCCGTGGTTCACAGTTCCGAAGAAGGGGCCTCGCTGAAGTCTCGTTCGCCCCAATATCTCGTCACACCGGCCCCCGCGGGCGGCCCTACCTATGAGATAGACGTTTCTCGATACCTGTATGTTGTGCAACAATCGAAAATAGCGCAGAAATGCTTATCCGCTGTACCCGCTCAGCTTTGTCATTCCCGCGCAGGCGGGAACCCAGATTTTCTCGGCGCCGGGCGAAAGATCAGAGCCCTGCCATTCCTGGCTGGGTACATGGGCAAGAAGACAAGAGGAGGCCCGCCAGGGACGAAAGAACGGGCCACTGATTCATCACCACGGAGACCCGGAGGGCACGGAGCATACAACCGCAGATGAACGCCGATGCACCCAGCCCGGCCTTCGGCCGGAACCAAGAGTTCCTCGCGCCAAGCACGCCAAGAGCGCAAAGAAAAGGAAAAGCAAGACAAGAATCGCTTTACTCTTGGCGATCTTTGCGTCTTTGCGCGAGACGTAATCCTTTTGGTTTTCGAGGCTTGCGGCACGCCGTCTGAATTATCGGGAAATCGTTTTCAGTTGTTGCGGGTTGGCAATGCGGATTCCGAACCGACAACCGGCTACTGACTACCGACAACTGCGTCTGGACTGGGAACCGAGAACTGTCAACTGTGAACCGCCCGAGCATTCATGGAAGACGTGATTCTTCCAGCCTGGAGGATCGCTAAAGCTTAACGTAGTGCCTGACCCCGAAAGCCACCGACCCCGAAAGCCACCCCAGACAATGACACGTGGCCGCTCATGCCCAAACCCTCCGTATTGGTACTACTCTACCGCTCTGCCTGCACCCTTCTGGTGAGGGCCATACACGCGTTGTCCTGTGGCGGGTGCAAGTCTCGTTTCGTCCGTCTGTAGGGGCGAAGGATTATTCGCCCCTACCACGCCACTCTTTCGGCTCGACCCGCCGCAGGAGCAGCCGAGGTACTACCATGATCCTCTATTCTGTTATTCTATTACCATACATGTCCATCAATTCCTTGTCAAGAGAAATCGCGGCCATACTCGACCGGAGTCCGGCCGGCGCCGGAATGATGTCGCCCCGGCGGAATGCCGATAGGAGCGGCAGGGCCCGGCGGTGCCCGTGTGAACCTGGGCACACGCCCGAGGTCCGCTGGAAGGGGCCCCGAACGCCATACCTCGCGTTTGGGAACCCCATGAAGTATCTTCAAGGGAGTTGCGTCATGTTGTCAACGACCACGTGGGGACCGAGCGCTCGTCGCTTCTGTTCGGGTTCGGGTCCCCGCCGGCCCTGTTTCACGGGCAGGAGCCCTTCCCGTGGGATGGTCCTACTGGCGGGGGTTCTGGCCCCCTTACTCCTCGCCGGTTGCGGCACGCTGGAGAACGGCCGGGGCTGGGGACAAGACGCCCTCTGGCCGGTGGACCTGGAGCGTGTCGCCCGCGCGGGGCGTGATGCGCTGCTCAGTCCCGCCACCTGGGTGCCGCTGGCGGGCGCCGGCGTGTTCTCGCTCGGTGACCTTGACGACCGCGTCTCCGACTGGGCCTCTGAGCACAATCCCCTGTTCGGCTCGCAGAATGGGGCCGAAGACGCGAGCAACTATCTGAGCGACGTGCTTCACGTTGAGGCCCTCGGGACTCTCCTGGCGACGCCCAGCGGCGATCCACCACGAGACTGGGCGCTCGCCAAACTCAAGGGTGGTGCGGTGGAACTGGGGGCAATCGCGGCGACGAGGGGTCTGACGGACGTGCTCAAGGACGCGAGTGATCGGGAGCGTCCGGACGGCAGCGATGACCGAAGCTTCCCCTCCGGCCACACCTCCCACGCCTTTGCCTTCGCCACGCTCGCCAACCGCAACCTCGAATCCCTCGACTTTCTGGAGGGCGTCCGCACGCCGCTGCAGATTGGCAATGCCGTGCTCGCCTCAGGAGTCGGCTGGGCCCGGGTCGAGGCCCGCAAGCATCATCCGTCGGATGTCCTGTTCGGGGCGGCCCTGGGCCATTTCGTGACCGCCTTCATCCACGACGCGTTCCTGAACCTTCCGGAAGATGATCGCGATCGTCGCGATGATCACGTCGCCCTTGCCTTCTTCTCCACCGTCAACGGCGCCGGCCTGGCGCTATGCTTTCGCTTCTAGCCCAAAGAAATGTCATCCCCGCGCAGGCGGGGAAAGGAAAAGGGGCGAAAAACAGGTGTAGCCCGGCGACGGGCGGCTGGGGACCTTTGTCAGTCCCGCAAAGGCGGGAATCCAGGTTCTTAACCACGGAGAAGAGGGACACAGACCGGCAGGGTAGGGATCGCTACAGTGCTGGTCCGGAACCTCGACTGGTGTGCCACAAGGCGAGGACCTCTACGACGTTAGGCGACTCTCTCACTCGATAGTAGAGGTAATAGTGAACTCGACTGAGGTGGACACGCCGCACGCCTGCAAGCTTGGCATTGCTGGCTCTGGCGCCGACTCGCGGCTGGATAGAAATGAGTTCCAGGGCGTGCGCGATCTCCTCACGGAAGATCCCAGGGGCCTTCGGACGATTGGCATCCCACCATGCCGCTGCCTCCAGGATCTGGTCCGCCGCGCTTTGAACGACCCGGATGGGGAGTTTCCGTCTCAACGGGCGTCCCGCAACTTGCGCAGCAATTGCTCCCCGGCCATCACCTCCCCACGGTCGGCCTCCGCCGTGGCGGCGAGCAGCGCTGCTTCCGCTTCCGAATCGAGCGCGAACGTCTCATCCCGCTCCGGCGCCAGCACCGTAACCGTGCTGCCCTCTTCCAGGGGCTCCCCTTCGACCACGATCTTGCCCGCCACCACTTTGCCTGTAATAACTTTCATGCTCATATCCTACCACGGACAGATGCCAAAATCAACCGCTGTCCGCGGACTCGTCGTTTGTCATTCCCGCGCAGGATTGTCACCCCCGAGAAGCACCCCCCCACGGCTCGGCAACAGGGGGCAGGAATCCAGGTTCTTTCACCACGAAGAGCACGAAGGCCCCAGCGCGGCCTTCGGCCGCAACCAAATACCACTCGCGCAGAGACGCGGAGGCGCAGAGATCAGAGGTACAACAGCCGTCTTTCCCACCCAGCGTCACTGCGTCTCTGCGCGAGACA
>CAYHAJ010000034.1:0-15992 GCA_964354535.1 uncultured Pirellulales bacterium | reverse complement strand
CTCGGCGTGCGCGATATCCACCTGATACTTGGCGATCAACGGCCGGGCAATGCTGGTGCCCAAGAGGTACCCGTTCTCATAGACCGCTCCGGCCTTCAGCAGCCGCCAGAGATACTCCTCGACGAACTCCCGCCGCAGGTCCTTGACGACGCACTTGACCGCCCCGCTCTCCAGGGCCTTTTTCTTGATCCCCGCCAGTTCATCGCCCTGCCCCAGCTCCGCGGCAAACGCGACGACGTCGTATCCGTAGGTCTCTTTCAACCACGGCAGAATCACGCTCGTATCCAACCCCCCGCTGTACGCCAGCACGACCTTCTCATTCTTCTTCGCCATAGTCATTCCTTCAGCAAAAGCGCGACTGTCCCCGCTCGCCCCAAACCACCCGGCGGGCTCCTTTGCCCGCGCAGGGGAAGGAACCCCAACCGTCGCGTCTCGATTAGGTGCCCAAGCCCGGCCCCGCACCGGCGGAGCCCTGACCGGCAGAAAGCAAGATTATACGAGCCCCACCGTTTCCATTCAACGGAATACCTCCAGCCAACGCCCGAGAAACCGGCTTTGTTCTTCCACGCTGGACCGCTGCTGGTTTCGCTTCCCTTCGGAACGTGAGTACAGTACCCGCGCGCCGGGATGGCTGGTCGAGGGGATCTGTGACTACATTCGCTGGTTCTTGTACGAGCCGCAGGCGCACGGGGCCGAGATCACCAGCCGGAACATTGAGCGGGCCCGCTACGACGGTAACTATCGCATCAGCGGCAATTTCCTCAACTGGGTCACGAAGACCTACTGCCCAGACCTCGTCCAACGCTTGAACGCGGCCGCCCGCGCGGGCCGGTACAACGAGGAACTATGGAAGACCGCCGCCGGACATACGGTGCAGGAGCTCGGCGACGAATGGAAAGCAAGTATGGCCCAGAGAATCGCGACTGAAACCGCCGAAGCAGCGAAAGCCAACACGCTTTCTGAGGAAGAGCAGAAGGCCGGCTGGAAGCTGCTATTCGACGGCAAGAGCCTCGACGGCTGGCATAGCTTCACGATGCCCAGCGTTCGCCCGGGCTGGCAGGTCAGGGACGGCATCCTGACCTGTGCCGATCCACGCAACGCCGGCGACCTGTGCACCAACGACCGGTATGACTGGTTCGAGCTGCAAATCGACTACAACATCTCCCCTGCCGGCAATAGCGGCATCATGTGCCACGTCACGGATGAGGGCCGTGCGGCGTGGGCAACGGGACCGGAGGTCCAACTCGAAGACAACGCCGCCGCCACCGACCCGGTCCGGTGCGGGTGGCGGTGGACTGATCCGTTCGGAGTCCCGCCTTCAGGCGGTTCAAGACCGCCTGGATGCGGTGCTCCTGGCGGGCACGCGCCGAGGCGTAGGGGCAAATGATGATTCGCCCCTACTGCTTTTCGGTGCCGTACTCCGCCAGCCACAAGTCGGCAAAGAGGCGCAGATCGACGTTGTCAACCGCGCCGTCCTTATTCAGATCGGTGGGCGAGCCGCTTAGTGGAACAGCCTTATCCAGGGCTCGCACCAGGATCGTGAAGTCTCCGCCGTCGAGGGCGCCGTCGCCGTTGAAGTCCCCGGCTTTGGGAAGGCCGCGATAGAGGCGGACCTTGCCATCGCCGTAACCGACGAGTAGGTCCCAATAACCGTCCTTCGGGCCGAAGTGACCGGCGCCGGTCCAGTAACAGCCGGCCGGCCGCGAGCGCAGCGTGCCCGCCAGATCGATGGGTACACCGTTCGATTGAACGAGCGTGTGCCCTGAGAATGCGGGCAGGGAATCCGTCCCGACGTTCTTGTAGAACAGGATCAGACCGTCGGTGTTGCCGGTAACGATGTCCTTCTTGCCGTCACCATCGGCATCAAAGATGGCCGGACTGGAGCGTGCGCTGGGCACCAGCAGATCGTAGGTCTTCTCCTGCGCGTATGTGCCGAGGGACATGGCGGTGGTATAGAAGCGCGGCGGGACCGAGCCCCCGCAGCCGCAGTTGTAATAGATGTGGATCGCGCCGTCGAGGGCCCCCGACACGATGTCGAGCATACCGTCGTCGTTCCAGTGGACCAGGGTGGGCGCTGCCCGCGATCCGACATCGAGGTTGAAGGCGTCATTGGCGCCGACCTTGACATTCGCCCCGGCATTGAACGCCGGCTCGTTGTCGCTCCCGATGTTCAGGAAGACCTTAACGGTACCGTCCCCAAGTCCAACGAGCAGGTCCTTGCGCTTATCCTCGTCCCAATAGACGACGCGGGGAAAACAGCCCGTGCAGCCTTCCGGCGTGACCGTCAGGTCTTTGTCGGAGGACTGGGCATAGAAATAGTCGGTGAAGCAGGGGTCCGCCTCGGTGCCCGCGTTAAGGTAGACCCGAATCTTGCCTGGAGCCCCCCCGCCGCCCTCGCCGATAATCAGGTCCTGCAGTTGGTCGTTGTTCCAGTCCTCGAAAGAGGGCACGGAGTAGCCGGGCACCACGATATCCTTGCCTTTAGCCTGGATGATCTCCACAGGTCCCAAATCGAGGACACCCTCCAGGGCCAAAGCAGACACGGGCAGGAAAGAACCGGCACAGAGCACGACGAACAGCGACACCGAACGCTTCATTCGAACACCCTCCAAGGCACGGAACGTAAACACCCCCATGAGAAGACAGTGTCCGCACGCACATACACGTCCGGACTCTCATTCCTTATTGGATATATTATAGCCCTGCCTCAGCGATATGTCAAGCGAAAAGGTGGGAAAGAGATAAAGAGGGGGTGGAATCCGCCTTTTTGGATCTTCGGTCTGTCCCCAACACAAGGTCACAGACGCCGATGAGAACGACCGGCCATCGTTACGTCAGGAATTTGCTCAAGACCGCGGCGGTGTGGGCGGCGACGAGCATGAGGTAATCCAGGTCGCCCAGGGTATAGTGGTCGTGGACCATCGCGTTGTCCACGTAGATGACACCGTAACAGCCCGTGGGCCCGGCGATGGCGGCGATCAAGGCCGAGCGGATGCGGGACTTCTCCTCCACGTCCGCGCCTACGCGCGGCATGACCAGCGACTGGCTGCGCTCGACGGCCTGGTTGATCTTGTCGGCCAATTTGATCTCGCTCAAATCTACCGCCGAACCGTCCCGCCGCTTGCCGGCGTGGTAGGTCATCGGCCCGCTCGGTTGCTCGCGCAGCGCGCACCAGGTGTGAAACGCGCTGAACTGCTTAAGGCCAAGGTTCAGCAGCGTCACCAACAGGTCCTCCAGGTTCTTCGCCCGGCAGATCGCGTCGCACGCCTGCGAGAAATCGGTCAGCCGCTTGGCGGCCAGACGCATGGCCGGCGCGTGTCCCGCGTCCGGCTTTCGCACCACCGTCTCATGGACGGGAGTTGCCAGCCCCGCCTCCAGGTTCAACGTATCCTCGAACTGCTCCGGATGGGTCTCCGGGGCCCCGTCCTCGACGTTCACCTCGATGGTGAAATCCGTGACGCGGATGGAGTCGCCGGTTTTGAGGGCGGCCGTGTGAACGGCCTCGCCGTTGAGGTAGGTCTTGTTGGCCGAGCCCAGGTCCTCGACGTGCCAGGCGCCCTCGCCGTTGCACGCGATCAGCGCGTGTTTCTTCGAGACGGTAGGGTCGGACAAAAGGACGTGGCAGTCGGCAGCCCTGCCAATCTGAATGGGACCTTGTGCGAATTGGTATTCCTTGGTCTCGCCGTCTTTCTGTTTGAGTACCAGACGCATGGTCAGTACCTCCACATGAGGGGCTGGGAACCTCAAGGGCGACTTCGGGTTCCCCAACGCGACCGGCGCGTCGGGCGTCCCTTTCCGCGCTTGGGCGCCCTTGCCGTTAGCGGTTCCATTATCGGGTCTGCCGAGTGTCTTGTCAAGCGGGCCGGGAAAAGATTCCGGTATCCGGCAAGGGAAATACGCCGGCCCGACGCGGCACGGCAGGTTCCGTCCGTTCGTAGGGGCGACGCCTGCGTCGCCCCTACCGCGTCCGCACCGTCTTGAGTCGCCTGTAGGGACGAATGATTATTCGCCCTTACGGCGGTCGCCACCGCCCCTGCGTTCAGGCCTCGGGCAGTCTGCGAAGGCGGTGACGGTATTGATCGAGGATGACGGCGGCGACGATGACGCAGCCGGTGATCAGCCGCTTGGTGTACTCCTGGGCGCCAACCTGGGCCAGGCCGGCCCCGAGGACGGCGATAATGAGGACCCCGAAGAACGAGCGAACGACCGAGCCCCGGCCGCCCATGAGACTGGTGCCCCCGATGACCACCGCGGCGATGACTTGGAGCTCGAAGCCGATCGCGGTGTTCGGATTGGCCGACGACATGCGGGCCGTCTGGATCACGGCCGCCACGGCCGCCAGCAGGCCTGCGAGAACGAAGACCGCCAGCTTGTAGGGGCGGGGATCGATGCCGGACAGGCGAACCGCCTCCTCATTCGTGCCGATGGCGACCAGGTAGCGCCCAAATACGGTCCGGGACAGGGTCAGTTGACCGCCGGCAACGATGAGAAGGGCCAGGAGGACGGGCAGCGACAGGCCCAGCACCGCGGTGGCCGTAACAACCTCGATCGGACCGCCGACATAGATCGTTCGGGATTGTGTCACCAGATAGGCGCCGCCGCGGGCCGCTTCGAGCATGCCGAGCGTGACAATAAAGGAAGGCAGCCGCCAGCGGATGATGACCAGCCCATTCGCGGCCCCGCAGGCCAGACCCACCAGCAAGCAGACGAGGCTCGCCAGAGGTAGAGGCAGGTCCCAATTCACCAGGGCAAGGCCGAGGACGGCCCCCGACAGCGCGAGCACAGAGCCAACTGACAAGTCGATGCCCGCGATGATCAGCACAAAGGTCATTCCCACGGCGGCTATGGTCGTATCGGGAATCTGGTTGGCAATCGTCCGAAATGTGGTCAGTGTAAAGAAGTTCTGGGCGACGATCCCGAAGATCACGAGCAGCAGGACCAGCGCCGCCGCCATCCCGAGATAGTCGGCCAGCAGTCCGCCCCTTCTCCTTCTTGCCAGCTCATCGGCCATAGGTTGTTATAGCTCCCGGCGCCTTGACGTATTCGCTGAACGCGGCGGCCATGATCGCTTCCTCCGTCCATTGCCCCCGCGCGAAGGTTCCCGCGACCCGGCCCGCGGACATGACCAGAATCCGGTGGCAGACCGCCATCAACTCCTTGAGATCCGACGAAACGAAAAGGATGGCCTTGCCTTTGCCCGCGAGGTCGCCCAGCATTCGGTAGATCTCGAACTTGGCCCCGACATCGATTCCCCGCGTCGGCTCATCAAAAATGAGGATCTCGCAGTCCCGGAACAGCCATTTGGCAATGACCACCTTCTGCTGGTTACCGCCGCTGAGGTGCCCCGCGGGCTGCTCGGCGGACCAGCACTTGATGCCCAGGGCATCGACGTACTGTCCGGCGACCCGCCGCTCTCGCGCGGAATCGATCCAGCCGAGGCGGCTCAGGTGCCCCAACCGGGTGATCGATACGTTCGCCCGCACCGCGAGGGAAAGGAACAGGCCCTGTTCCTTGCGGTCTTCCGTGAGCAGAGCAATCCCATGCCGAACGGCATCGCGCGGCTTTCGGATCTGCACGGGGTCCCGGGCGCCGTGCAGGTGAATGGCCCCGGCCTCAGGCCGGTCCGCGCCGAAGATCGCCCGCATGGTCTCGGTACGACCCGACCCCATCAGGCCCGCAACGCCCAAAATCTCGCCTCGATAGGCCTCGAACGAGACGTTCCGGACCCGGCCCCCACAACACAGCCCGACGACCCGCAAAGCCAACGCTCCGCACGCGCCACCGGCGGCCGGGCACTCGTGTCCCAAATCCCGGCCAACCATCAGGCGGATCACGGCATCCGGATCAACGTCCTTCGTGGCACGCGTGCCCGCGACCTGGCCGTCGCGGAGAACGGTGACGCGATCCGCGATACTCAGCACTTCCTCGATTCGGTGCGAGATATAAATGATGCCGACCCCTTCGGCCTTGAGCCGGCGAATCTGGGCGAAGAGCAGGTCTACCTCGCCCTGGGTCAGCGAGGCGGTAGGCTCGTCAAGGGCCAGGATCCGGCACCGGTGCGATAGACCCGCCGCAATCTCGACCATCTGCTGGTGGCCAACGCCCAGGGCCCGGACCGGGGTGCCAGGGTCCACGTTCGCCAAGCCTACTCTCCCCATCGCCTCCCGTGCGGCCTGGTGCAGCCGGGTGTAATTGATGAATCCCCATCGGCTCGGCAGTCGCTCGATGAAGATGTTCTCTGCGACCGTCAGATTGCTGATCAGGTTCAACTCCTGCATGACCATCCGGACGCCCTGCCCCTCGGCATCGATTCGGGATTTGGGTTGATACGGCCGGCCCGCCAGGAGCATCCGTCCCTCATCGGGGACGTCCACGCCGGCGATGATCCTCGTCAGCGTACTCTTACCCGCCCCGTTCTCGCCGACGAGGGCATGGACCTCGCCCGCACAAAGATTGAAGTCGACTCGCGACAGGGCCCGAACCCCTGGAAAGGCCTTGTCGATACCGGTCGCCCGGAGAAGTCTGTCATTCGTAGCTGTCATTGTGCCTCTGAGGCGTACGGGCCTCGGTGGTAGTGACGCCGTGAGGCGTTTCTCCGGAAGTCGGAAGGGATCAAGTGGGAAGGGGGAAGTCGGAGGCTCCGACGCGGCTCTCTTCCCACTTGACACTTGCCACTTCAGACTCCTTTCATGCCCTTACGGGCACACTACAAACACGCCATCCATGGCTGCCTCTGAAACGCTCCGCCCATACGGGTGTCAGAGCGTCTCCGCGGTGATCAGATCGACGGGGGTCTCCTTGTCGGCGGGCTGGGCCTTCGTTTGGAGCATCTCCAGGGCATACTCGATGCCGAACAGGGCCAGCTTGTCCGCGTGCTGATCCACCGTACAGAGGACTTTGCCTTCCTTCATGAACTGCCGCACCGCGAGGATGTTGTCAAAACCAACGACGTAAATGCTGCCCAGTTTGCCCGCGTTTCTCAAGGCGGCCACTGCCCCCACGGCCATGCTGTCATTGGCACAGAGGATGGCCTTTAGATCCGGATGCTCGTTGACCAGAGCAGCGGCGATCGGCTGCGCCCGGGTATCCTCCCAATAGCCGGTCTGCGAGCTGATGATGGAGATGTTGTTGCCCGTCATGGCATCCTCGAAGCCAAGCTTGCGCTGGATACCGTTGTAGGCATTGGGCGCCCCTTCGATGACAGCGACTTTGTCGCCCGCCGTGAGTCGCGAGGCCAGATACACGCCGGCCAGCTTGGCCCCTTTGCGGTTGTCCGGACCGACGAACGGAATCCGGGCGTTCTTATCCTTGAGCACCGCCTCGTCGAACTTGTTGTCGATGTTGACCACGATGATGCCGGCGTCCATCGCCCGTTTGCAGACGGGGACCAGGGCCTTGGAATCGGCGGGCGCGATCACGATCGCATCCACCTTCTGCGCGATCATCAACTCGACGTACTCGATCTGCTGGGTGACATCGGTCTCATTCTTGATCCCGACGGTCTTGAGATCGTACTGGTCCTGGTGCTGCTCGTGGTGGGCCTTGGCCCCTTCCTCCATCGTCTTGAAGAACTCATTGGCGAGTGACTTCATGACGAGGGCGACCACGGGCTTATCCTTCTTCTGCTGACACCCCCCGGCCAGCACCAAGCCTAACGCCAGGACGGCAGCCACCAGCGTGCGCCTCGGACATACCCGCAGTTGATTGTTCTCCGCTGCCGATCCCAAAATCATAAATCGTAAATCATAAATCATAAATCCGTTCCCCTGGTTCTCCTTGCATCGCCTCTGGTTGGTACAAACGCGCACACTTCTTCCCTGGTAGGCATGGACGGCTGGGCCCCCATTTTCGTCACGCACAGGGCCGCGGCCCGATTCGCGAAGAGGGCGGCCTCGCGCAAGCTCCGGCCCTGGCCCACACCTACGGCCAGACTGCCCGTGAAGGCATCCCCGGCGGCGGTCGTATCCACGACGTTCACTTTCTCCGCCGCGATGTACTCGCGTCTATCCCTTTCCGCCAGGAAAAAGCCTTTGCTCCCCATCGTCACGATGGCCGACTTCGCCCCCATATCCAAGAGTCTGTCCGCCGCCTGGGACGCCGACTCGGGGTCCACAACCTCAATCCCGGTCAGAATCTGGGCCTCGGTCTCGTTGGGCGTCAGCACCGTGACCATAGCCAGGAGCGCCGGAGAAAGTTCCTGGGCCGGAGCGGGATTGAGAACGAAGGCCACGCCGGCACGGTGCGTCAATTCCGCCACACACTGCACTGTCGCCAAGGGTATTTCCAGTTGCGTCACCACCGCTCCGGCGGAGCAGATCTCCGCTTGCGCCCGATCGACGTCGCCGGGCGAGAGCTTGGCGTTCGCGCCGGGGGCCACCACGATCGCATTGTTGCCGGCTTCATCGACCGTGATGAGAGCCACGCCGGAAGGCACATCCGGCGTCAAGGTCACGTATCGAGTGTCTACCTTCTCTTTCTGGAAGTTCTCCAAAGACTTGCGACCGAAGACGTCGTCGCCCAGCCGGGCCACAAAGACGCAATGCACCCCCAGCTTGGCGATGGCAACCGCCTGATTCGCCCCCTTGCCGCCGGGGACCACGAGAAAATCCCCGCCCAGAATCGTCTCCCCGGGGACCGGAATTCGAGGCGACCGGACCACGAGGTCCATGTTGGAACTGCCGACCACCACCAACTTGAGAGCATCCTTAACGATAATAGACCTCCCGATTTCGGATTATCGCCGCGACTTCAATCCGCAATCCGAAATCCGCAATCATTTCGTCAGCCTTTCCACCAGCCAGCCTTCGTAGCCGTCGAGATCGTTCCATTTGATGGCGCAGTTGACCATCTTGGCGCCCTCTTCCACGCGGGTGAAGCCATCGTCGGTGATGCGAATGGGCAATGTCTTCATTTCGGCCAGATCCTTGCGGATGGCGAGGTAGATGGCGACCGTGTCGAAAAGCGTGGTGCTGCTCTTGTTGCACTTCTCGTCCGTGAGGCGGTCCCGGCCGGCATCGTCCAGCTCTTTGCGGTCCCGCAAGCCGTCTCTGTACCACGTCCGGTAGTTCTCCATCAGATTGCTGGTGATGGCGTTGTTCCGGTTGAGCACCTTCTGGTACTTCTCACGGGTGAGGGCCACCCGGCCACAGGTATCGAGGGGCGTGATCGTCATCGGCCAAGCAGCCGTGAAGACCTTCTGGGCGGCTTCGGCATTCTGGGCCACGTTGTATTCCGCATCGGGCTTCTCTGTGCCACTGTAGCCGATGTAGACACTGCCGTGCATACCGACGAAATCCGCCTTCTCGGCGATGCGAGGCTCCCGCCGGAGGGCCTCCGCGATATTGGGCAGCGGCCCGACCGCAATGAGGGTGATGCGCTGCGGCGAGTTCATAATCGTGTCGATAATGGCCTGCACACCATCCTTGCACACCCTGCCGGGGTAGGACGACAAGTCATAGTCCTTGGCCCAGCTTGTCTGGCGCCAGGAGTCGCCCGGCTGCTTGACTCCGATGCCGATGGGGATCTCGGTCCGGCCGACCTTGTCGAGGAACTTGGCTACTACCCTGGCCTTCGCTTCGGTGTCCCTCAAGGCGGTCGTGATCAGCTTGCAGTCCAGCTCCGGCGACTGGAGCAGCACGCCCAGTGCCCACGTGTCGTCGATATCGTCGCAGATATCCGTATCGAAAATGACCGGCGTGCGCCCCGCCGAACCGTAGGCAGGTCCGGAGGCAGTGGTCAAAATCACAACCAGAAGCACCGGTGCAAAAGAACTGGCCCAGAGAAATGATTTCGTCATCGTCGGCCTCCCGCAATTTATGATTTACGCTTTACGATTCATGGCTTACCATTGGACTCGACGCCAAATAGTAAATCGTAAAGAGTAAATAATCAATATGGATGTGATTCCCGCCATCGACTTGAGGGACGGCAAAGTCGTCCGGCTGATTCAAGGTCAGTACGACCACCAGATCACCTACCGGGACGACCCGGTCGAGCAGGCCCGGCAGTTCCACGCCGACGGGGCTCGCTGGCTCCACGTCGTGGACCTCGACGGCGCCAAGGCCGGCCGGCCGATCAACACGGCGACCATCGCTGCCATCGCCCGTGTAGCACCCCCTTCGTGGCGAGGGCGTCCCGCCCTTGCGTCGCGAGGCCATCCTGGCCTCGCCTTGCCAGATCACGACACACCCGCCGCAGCCGAAGTGCAAGGGCAAGGTGCTTTCACGACGAAAGAACAAGGGCAAGATGCCCTCGCCACGGCTGGGCTACATGTCGAGGTGGGTGGCGGGATTCGGGAGGAAGCGTCGATCCGGCAACTGCTCGACCTGGGCGTGACGCGCGTTATCATCGGCACCAAAGCGGTCAGCGATTTCGACTGGTTTTGCCGAATGGCCGAGAAGTTTCGAGGACAGGTCGTGCTCGGCCTCGATGCCCGCGACTCGATGGTAGCCACGCACGGATGGCTGGAAGGCAGCGAGCAGACCGTGCTGGAATTCGCCACCCAAGCCGACACGCTGCCGCTGGCGGCGATCATCTACACCGACATCGCCAAGGATGGCATGCTCTGTGGCCCGAACCTCGAAAGGACCCAGGCCTTGGCCAAGGCCGTCCGCACACCCGTGATCGCCTCGGGCGGCGTCAAGGAAGTTGACGACATCCGGCGTCTGGCCCCCCTCGGCGTCGCCGGCGTGATCGTCGGCCGCAGCCTCTACGAAGGCACCCTCAACCTGCGCGACGCCCTCGCCGCCGCAAGGTAGCAGCAGCCATCTTCGCTACTTCGCCAGCTTGGCCAGGGCTTTCTCCACGCCCATTTCCTACAATACGCCCTCGCCGCCGCAGAGCGGGCGGCAGCACTGCCTGCACCCAGCACGCTCGGAGAGTTGGATGCCGCACGATTCGTCCGAGAGTCTCCTCGATACGATCCAGAAATCCGGGCTCACCCAGGGGGCGTCCCGTCCGCTCGTGCCGACGCCACAATTCCTCCGCCGCCGCCTCCAAAGGCTCCCTCAGGTACTCCCGCCAGTCCTTCACCCGCTCGGGCAAAGGGGCCACTCGCACCACGCCGTCATCGCCGCCGGCCAGATGAGCGGCCGCACTGGACTAACGCCATCTCCAGGGCACGCGGCACAGCTTGGCACGAACCGGGTTGAGCTCCACGTAGCGGGCCGCCCGCAGCAGATAGCGCTCGTCCATGGCGAAAGACGCGAATCGTCCCTGCCACGAATGCCCGCGCCAACCCTCCCGAAAATTGATCCGTCGCGTGTAGCGGCGGTGCGCCTCGCCCAGGCCGCGACGCAAGCCGTCCTCGCTGTCCGGCACCACGATCAAATGCACGTGATTGGGCATCAAGCAATAGGCCCACACCTCCACGCCGCCGCGGCCGCACCATTCTCCCAGCAACTCCAAATACGCACCGTAATCCTCCTCTTGGAAGAAGGTCTGTTGTCGCCGATTCCCACGCTGCGTGACATGGTGGGCGACCCCCGGAACCACAACTCTCGCCAAGCGCGCCAAGCTCGACCTCCTTTACCAAGCCTACGGCCGCCGGGCTCTTGGTCCGAGTGGCTTGGATTACTGTGCGCACTGAATTCCTTACTTGGTCATTGAGAAGTCCAGATTGACTTGCCTGACGGGGGTGCCGGCGACGACCGCTACTTTGGGGCCTTTGTTAATCGCAAACCTCCCTTCGCGGAGATGGATGGTGTCCAACGTTGGGGTGGACTCAATCGTGCCGCCAAGGAACGCGTTCATGGTGACAGTGTATGAAACGCCATCAATCGTGGCCTTGAAACCAAGCCGGGAGAATAATGGATCCACGCACACCTTAACAGCAAGGGAATTGTAAGTGATGGGATTCTTGGTCTGCAGAAACCTTAAAAGCGCCTCACTGCCGGCCGGGCTGTCCGCACAAATGTAGGGAATATACTTCAGGAAGTCAATGGTGGCAGTGAAGGGCCCTCCCACAATGGCATTAGCAGTGAAGCGCCCTGCCAGCGGCTGCTCCGCGCTCACATCCCCGGAGAGGAAAGTCACCACCACGGGCGCTGAGGGTGGTTTAGCCGCCGTAGCCGAGTGCGTCCATACAAACACACCGAGCCCCGCCAAGCCAATACACAACGCCACCTTCATTGTCTTGTTCATACTATTACCTCCTTTGCCAAACGGATAAGCCTTCTGCGAAATACGTAAATCTATTCCGACTGACCTTATTCACCGGCTGTATATTTCGGCAGGAAGTTTTCCAGCACCCACAGCTCGCTCTTGGACCCCTCATCGACGCTGAACGCAAAGCGCCGGTTGTCTGGGTTAAGCGTGAAGTCGTTCATTTTGGGAACGGCGAGGTCCAGCTTCAGCGGCGTCCCGCCCTGCGCCGGAACCCGCCAGATTTCACTGCTCCCGGTACCGAATGCCTGGACGATGATGTAACGGCCGTCCCTCGTCCACCCCAGCCCGTACGTGTGCGCCACCGACTCGCGAAATAGCTCCCGCGGCTCCCCTCCGTTGAGGGACACGGCCTTTACGGCGCCGTCCACTTGGAACACCACTTCCCGACCGCCCGGCGAGAGGTCGTAGATGATTCCCCTTATCAGGACAACTTCCGACTCCTCACCGGTGTCGAGGTTGCGTTTCCTGATGGCCGGTCCGGCCGTCCCCCCCTTCACGAACACCAGGGTCTTTCCATCCGGGCAGAGCTTGGGGGCTAGGCCTTCTGCCAACTTGGTGATCTCGCTTGTTTCGGCGTCGATTCGGAAGATTCCACTTCCTGTCGCCGCAATCCCGAGCGCGAGGACGGAACGGCCGTCCGGCACCCAGGAGATCTGGTTAACCCAACGAAGACGCGGCGACAGAAAGCGCTCTTCCCCGGTTGCGGCCGACCGGATCGTGAGGATGTTGTTTCCGAGACCGATGAAACCCGGGTGTGAAAGATAGGCTAAGTTCCTGCCGTCGGGTGACCATGTTGGCTGTGCCACTGGGCCGGTATACCGCGTCGTGACCGGCGCGGGTGGCACGAGTATCTTACCGGTTTCAAGGTCGACCTCACCGTGGTAGAGGCAACCGAAAGAGGTGTTAGTCTTGTAATAAAGGGAGCCGTCGGGTGCAAAGCCGAGAACCTCTGAATCATAGCCGAAGTCCTTTTTCAGCAGTTCTGGTTCCCCTTGCTGCTTCCCCCCGGTGATGTGGACGGTCCAGATGTCCCATGTCCCTGAGCGGTCGCTGAGGAAGACAAGGCTTCTCCCGTCCGGTGTCCATCGAAGCAGTCGATCCTCCGCGGGATGCCCGGCAACTACGACCTCATTCCGGCCATCGGCGGTCATCAGTAAGACGTCGCCATTGGGTGGGCTCCCCTCACGCACCAAACTGAACGCAACAAATCGCCCATCGGGCGAGAAACTGGGCCTTTGAAACGAGAACCAGCCCGAAGTAATACTCCTCAGGACGCCCACCGAGCCGTCCGCTGTCGAGATCAGCGTTAGTTCAGTCGCCTTGTTACGATTGAGAAGTGCGAGAATTGATCCTGCGTCAGGCGACCAGTCCAAGGGGTAGGCGTAACAGTCTTTGTAGAGCGTGCGAAGGCCCGAACCATCCAGGTTTCTAATCCGCACTTGCTGGACCCAAGCCTTCGTATTCGGGTCGGAACTTTCGACGTTGTACGCGATTTGTTTCCCGTCGCGTGAGAACGCTTGGTTCTCGTAGGACTTGTCAGTCTCGGTCCAGGGCCCCCTATTCGTGATTCGCGTCCTCTGTCCGCTGGCAACTTCGAACTGGACCACGTCACCCGTGCTCCGGTCTATATTGCTGATGTACTTGCCATCCGCGGTCAAGACCTCACCGATGCCGGAGGCGTCTGTGAGAACCCGGCGTGCGACGAGTCCCCCGCCGAGAGAGGCCGTTTCGGTGGCCAAGCCGGCCGACTTCTCGTTGGCTGTGGCGACGTTCTGGTGGGCACCGGGCAACGCCAGGCAGGCCACCGCCAGAACCGTCACGACTGCCGCCGGCGACCAGTAATATGAATCGTTCTTGAACTGGGTAATCATGGCAATCCTCCTTTTCAGTTGGGATTTGTTTTCGAGAATTCCGGCCAGGGCCGGCAAGGGCCGGGACCGGGAGAATCGGCGCAAGAGAGCTACTATGGCCCGTCCGTATTCCTGTGACTCCTGTTGTCCGGTGCGCGCGAGCACCAAGGCATCACAGGCCAGCTCGCGGTCCATCCGCATACGATGGAAGGCAAACCAGACCAGCGGGTTGAACCAGTGCAAGACCTGCAGGAGGCTGGTTACCCACCCGAGATAGATGTCATGCCGTTTCAGATGGGCCAACTCATGAAGGAAGACGTAGCGCATCTCGTCCCGGCTGGCGGTATCGAGCATCTGCCTGGGCAAGAGCAAACGCGGCCGGAGGAATCCGAAAAGGGCGGGGCTCTCGATTTGGTCGCTGGGCACGGCGGCAACAAGGGTTTGGACACCCATCTGCGTCTTGCACTCCTCGAAGAGTTCCAGCGTCGATTGGTTGACCACCGGTCGTTCTCGCTTGACAATCCGCCAGAGGGCAAAGTTGCTGGCAAAGAGGTATGCGCTGACCAAGGCCGCCCCGGCCAGCCACAGCACCGGCAGAATCTGACGAAGCGTCAGGAACGCTGGTCCTGGAGGCTGCTCAACTCCGGCGCGTGTCTGTGGTTTTGGAGACGTCGCCTTTTGAATGGATGGGTCGGGTGTCGCTTCCTGCTCTGCGGCTACCTCGGCTACCTCAGGGACGGCGGCCGCGGCGAGGTCCGGGCCCTGCTCAGGAAAAGCAGACATCGCCGGCAGTTGACCTTGCCGGACGGCGGGCGGCAAAAGGTTGAGCAGACTGATTCGGCTTGGGGGTGCCCAAGGCACGACCATGCGGATCAAGAGCACCAGCCAGAGAGCATGGGACCAGCGCGGGCCAAGTCTCTTCCCGAGCACCTTCTGAGCCACCAGAATCAGACAGATGACGAGACTTGTGATTAAGGTGGTTTGCCAGAGCCACTGCAGAAACGGCCGAATGGGTGTCACGAACCACTCCATCGTTATCCCTTTCTCTTCTGGTCCAGGATCTCCTGCAGCTCATCGATCTCTTGAGAAGACAGGTGCGTGCCTTCGAGGAAGGCCGCCAGCGCGGGCTTCATCGCCCCCTGGTAGACGCGGCGAATGAAAGACTGCGTCTCGGCGCGAATGCACTGGGACTCAGGAACCATCGCCGAGTACCGATAGCGTGTTCCTTCCTCCTGGAACTTGACAGCCCCCTTCTGCACCAGCCTGCCGATCAACGTCTTGACCGTTCGCGATTTCCACTTTACCGCGCCGGACAGCAAGTGGACCACTTCGTTGGCGGTCAACGGCCCGTGCTCCCACAACACCTGCATCACCCGCCACTCCGAGTCCGCAATCCTGGGCACTCTCTTTTTCATGCGATTCTCCTTGCTTACATTAGTAATCACGAAAAGTATATTACAAGTGTAGTCAGGCAGTCAACAGGAAAATCGGAAAAATCTTGTGCCGTATTCAGAATCTGCGTTTTTGGAAGCAGAATCGCGGTTTAGGCGTGGGAGGTAAGTGACTTTTCGGCCGAAATGCCGGCCGGGAGGCGGCGCGCTCCATGAGTGGGGATGGCGGGGAAGGTTCCCGCGGAGCATGGCCTCAGACTGCCATACTCCAGCCGCCGCCTAGGACAAGGGACGAGGCCGTGGCGGGGGATTCTCACTCCACAGCCCCGTCCCTCCTTGCAGGTCGATGGTCTCGGTTTCCTTTATCTCGCCAGCTTGGCCAGGGCTTCCTCCACGTCCATTTCCTACCATACGCCCTCGCCGCCGCAGAGCGGGCGGCAGCGCTGCCTGCACCCAGCACCCTCGGAGAGTTGGATGCCGCCCGCTTCGAGTTCGCCGGCACATCGACTATTTCGAGTCCTTCACACCCATGCCCGCCGGCAGGAAGTTCTCCAGCACCCACAGCTCGCTCTTGGACCCCTCATCG
>CAYHAJ010000033.1:0-21222 GCA_964354535.1 uncultured Pirellulales bacterium | reverse complement strand
GCCGAAGTTGGAGAGTTGAAGGCCGCCGGCGTGGTGGGTGACATCGCTTTGCAGTTCTTCGACCGGGAGGGCCGTAAAGTCAGTCATCCGATCCACGAACGAATCGTGGGGACGGGCTTGGAGACCATCCAGGGTATTCCGCGTGTCATCGGCGTGGCCGGCGGGAGAGAGAAGGTAACAGTGATTCGCGCGGCCTTGTGCGGCGGCCTGATCAACGTCCTGGTGACGGACGATCAAACCGCTTCCCAGTTGCTCGACCCCAGCGGCACGAACACAAACTGAAAGGGTGGTTCGCATGAAGCTCGCTCTGAACACCTACGTTTATGAAGTGGCCAGGTGGCGCATCGAAAAGACTCTCAAGAGCGCCGCGCGGATGGGTTTTCGACACACGGAGTACGCCGCCTGCGGCTCGGGAGACCCCACGACGATGAAGGCCGGCAAGCGCCGGGACCTCATCAAAATGCACCGTGATTTCGGCCTGCACAGCTCGCAGATGCTCCTGGCCAACGTCGAGCAGATGGCCTGCCCCGAGGCGAAGGTCCGCCGGCAGGTGCTCGACTACATGAAAGCTTGCAGCGAGTTTCAGCTTGCGCTGGGCGGGCGGCAAGTGTTGGTCTGCTGGGGTTGCGGCGTGCACCTGGCCCGCATGACCCCGGAGCAGGCGTGGCTCAACTCGGTGGCCTCGATTCGCAGCCTGGCCAAATGGGGTCTCGACCAGGGTCTGCTGGTGGACCTCGAGATCGAGCCGCACGTGTACTTCATCCTGAACAGCAGCGACAAGGCCGCCCGCATGGTCGAGGACATCGGACTGCCGAACGTGTTCCCCAATCTCGACATCGGCCACTTTGTCATCAACCGCGAAGCGCCGCATCGCATCGAAAAGATCAAGAGCAAGATCATCCACATCCACCTGAGCGAGACGCAAGGTTACGAGCACACGAACAGCATCTTGGGAACCGGATGCGTGGATTTTGCCTCGTACGTGCGAAAAGCAGTGGAACTGGGGATCGAGGAGAACTGTGCCCGGGTGGGCGAGCCTTGTATCGCGGGCATCGAGATGGGCGAGCCGCACTATCCGGTCGACGACCCCGACCGCTGGATGAAGAAGAGTCTGAGATTTCTGGCCAAACACCTGCCGGAAGTGACGCGATAAGGAAGTTTCAAGTTCTCCGTTGGAAGTGGCAAGATGAGAAAAGATAAACTGACCTTCGGACTGATTGTCGGAACCAGGGGTGTGTTTTCAACCGAGCTGGCACGGAGCGGCCGCCGGCAATTGCTCCATCAGATCAAGGACCTGGGCCATCGCGCGGTGATCCTGCCCCAGGAGGCAACGCCCAGCGGGGCCGTCGAGACGATCGCCGACGCCCGCAAGTGCGCGGACCTCCTCAGCGAGCACCGCAAGGAGATCGACGGCATTATCGTGACGCTGCCGAACTTCGGCGATGAGCTTGGCGTGATCAACACCCTGCAGTTCGCGAAGCTGGGCGTGCCCGTGCTCGTGCAGGCCAGTGACGACGAGCTGGACAAGCTCGACACGCTCCACCGCCGGGATTCGTTCTGCGGCAAGCTGTCCGTCTGCAACAACCTTTATCAGTACGGCATTCCGTTCACGGACACCGGTACGCACACGGTGGCCGTCGACAGTCCCGCCTTTGCCCGGGACGTCGAGTTCTTCGCCGGCGTGTGCCGGGTGGTGGGCGGCCTGCGCAACGCCCGGATCGGCGCGATCGGCACCCGTCCCGCGGCCTTTCAGACCATGCGCGCCAGCGAGAAGCTGCTCCAGGCAGCCGGCATCACCGTGGTGCCCGTGGACCTCTCGGAGATCCTCGCGGCCACTGCCAAGGTGGACATCAAATCCTCGCGTGGCCGACGGACCTTGGAGCGGATCAAGGCGTACGGCCGCGTCCCCGCCGGCTTCCAGGCCCTTGACGCCAAGTTCGAGCGGCACCTGCGGCTCTTCCTGGCGGTCCAGGACTGGATGGACGCCAACGAAATCGACGCGGCAGGCTTCCAGTGCTGGACCTCCCTCCAGCAGAACTACGGCTGCGCCGCCTGCCTGACGATGAGCATGATGAGCGACGGCCTGCGGCCCTGTGCCTGCGAAGTGGACGTGGCGGGTGTCACGGCGATGTACGCCCTCGTACTGGCCAGCGGCAACGCGGCGGCCATCGTGGACTGGAACAACAATTATGGCAACGACCGCAACAAGTGCGTCGCCCAGCATTGCAGCAACTATCCGAAGAGCTTCATCGGCGGCGAAGTTGAGGTCTCAACGCTCGACGTGCTCGGGCGGGCCCTGGGCGAAGAGAACTGCTTTGGGGCCATCAAAGGCAAGGCTGGCCCCGGCCCGATGACGTTCCTGCGCTTCAGCACGGACGACCGCAACGGCCGGATGCGCGGCTACGTCGGCGAGGGCCAATTCACGAACGATCCGTTCAACATGTCGGGCGGCATCGCCGTCTGCGAAATCCCCAACCTCCAGGGACTGCTCAAGTTCATCTGCAAGCAGGGCTTCGAGCACCACTGCGCGATGGTGCGATCGCACTGCGCCGATATCATCACCGAGGCAGCGACCACCTACCTCGGATGGGATTTCTACGTGCATGAGTGAGAATGAATTGGACCTATGGAACGAATGGGACCAATAGGACCTGTGGCCGACCGTAGGGGCAGGCCGGGTTCCCAAACGCATTTCTTCGCGTTTGGGGTCCCCACCGCGTGCCTGCCCACCCCGGAGGGCAACCACGGGGGGTTGCCCCTACTGGAGGCACGGGGCATCTCCAAGTCGTTCCCCGGCGTGCGAGCCCTGAGCGGGGTCGATCTGGAGGTGCGCCGGGGCGAAGTCCACGCCCTGCTCGGCGAAAACGGGGCCGGCAAGAGCACCCTCGTCCACATCCTGGCAGGCGTGTTCGGACCGGACGAAGGCGTCATCCGCATGGCGGGCCGGGAGGTGCATTTTCCCGACGCCCGGGCCGCCCAGGAAGCCGGCGTCGCGATGGTCTTCCAGGAGCGCAGCCTGGCCGGTCCGTTGAGCGTCGCGGAGAATGTCTTTTTCGGACGCCAGCCCGTGCGCCGCTGGGGGATCATCGACAAGGCCAAACTGCTCCGGCAGACCACCGAAATCCTGGATGACCTCGGCATCGCCATTGACCCCGGCACGCCGCTCGAACATCTGTCCCCGGCCCAGCAGCAGATGGTGGAGATCGCCAAGGCCTTGTCCCTCAAGGCCTGTTTGCTGGTGCTGGATGAGCCCACCTCGACACTGACGGAAACCGAAACGGCCGTGCTGTTTCGCGTGATTGAGCATCTCAAGCAGCGAGGCGTCGGCATCATCTATATCTCGCACCGGATGGGGGAGGTCTTTCGAATCTGCGACCGCATGACGGTTCTGCGGGACGGCGTCTGCCAAGGGACCTTCCTCCGGAACCAAGTGACGCAAGAAGAGTTGATCTCCCGCATGGTCGGCCGCAAATCCGGCTTCGAACAACCCGCGCGGACAAAGCCTGCCGTAGAGGGAGCCCCCGCGCTGGAAGTCCGTGACCTCAACGACGGGCGGCTCCTGAGAAACATCGGTTTCCTCGCACGAGCCGGCGAGATCACCGCCTTTGCGGGCCTGGCCGGCTCTGGACGCACGGAGTTGGCGATGTCCATCTTCGGCGCCCGGCCGACAACATCGGGCGCGGTCCTTGTCAAGGGACAGTTCGTGAAGATTCGCTCGCCGATCGATGCGATCGAGGCCGGGGTGGGATATCTTCCCGAAGATCGCAAGGAGGCGGGGCTCTTCCTGGAAATGAGTGTGGCGGCGAACGTCACGGCCGCGAGCCTCGATCGATTCGGTTGCTGGTGGCTGAATGACAGAGCCATGGAGCGACAGACCACGGCCATGGCTTCCCGGATGCGGTGGACGGCAGATACGCGCGGCCGGAGAGTCGTGGAACTGAGCGGCGGCAATCAACAAAAAGTGATCCTCGCGCGGTGGCTGCTGGTCCATCCGCCCATCCTGATCGTGGACGAGCCCACGCGTGGCATCGACATCGGCGCCAAGAGAGAAGTGCACCAGCTCCTCCGCGAGCTGGCGGACGAGGGGACCGCCGTGGTCCTCATTTCTTCGGAGCTGCCCGAGATCCTGGCGATTGCGGATCGGATCCTGGTGATGCGGGAGGGCCGGCTCGTAGGCGAGGTCCCGCGCGACGGCGCAACGGAAGAGAGTATTATGCATCTGGCGGCAATCTTGAAATGACCATGGACCCCAACACTCCAGCACAAGGGACGGCAACACTGTCCGGCGTGGCCTTGTCACGCCGGAAGCTGAGGCTGCGGTCGTACCTGACCCGCGAAACCGTGCTGGTTGTGCTGACGCTGGCGGTCATCGCGGGGGCCTCCCTCGCCTTCCCGGCCTCCTTTCCCACGTTCCGCAATTTCTCCGCCCTGCTGCGCAATATGGCGATGGATGGGGTGATGGCGTGCGGCATGGTGGTCCTGCTGGTCAGCGGGATGTTCGACCTGTCCGTAGGGTCCATGCTCTCCATGGCGGGTGTGCTGACCGGCTGGTTGCTGACCCAGGCCCACGTGCCGGCGCCGGCGGCGATTCTTGCCGGGCTGAGCATCGCCGCGCTGGGCGGCGCGCTTAACGGTTGGATCGTCGCCAAGGTCCGGGTCAACGCCCTGATCGCCACCTTGGGGACCATGCAGATCTTCCGGGGCATCGCGGTGCTGGTGGGCGGCCCCGGCATTGCCAACCTGCCGGCCTCCTTTGCTCATTGGGGCCAGGCCGAGTGGCTCGGGCTGCAAGCACCGATCTGGCTGATGCTGGCCGTAGCCATCGTGGGCCAGTTCCTCATGGCCAAGAGCCGCTTCTTCCGCCGGTACTACTACATCGGGGCCAACGCCAAGGCCGCGACTCTCTCCGGCATCCCCGTGGATCGCATGGTCATTCTGGCGTTTACGCTTATGGGCCTGCTGGCGGGTCTGGCAGGCATCGCCTTCGCCTCGCGCATGGCCACCGCGAACTCCACCGCAGGCGACGGCGCGGAATTGCGAATCATCACCGCCGTGATCCTGGGCGGAGCCAGTCTGCAGGGCGGACGCGGCACCGTCTGGGGAACGCTGCTGGGCGTCTTCTTCATTTCCTTGGTGAACAACGTGATGATCTTCGCCCGCCTGTCGCCGGAGTGGCAGAGCATCGTTATCGGCCTGGTCTTGGTGCTGGCGGTAGCCATGGACCGATTCCTCAGCCGTAGAACGTGAGAAGAAAGGGAAAAGTAAAAAGGCAAAAGGTAAAAGTAAGAAGAAGACTTGATGCTATCATCTGTTTTTCCTTTTTACTTTTTCCTTTTTACTTTCTTAGGAGATGACATGAGACCGACCGAGAACACCCCGAGTGTTTCGCGACGAAGCTGGCTGCAAACCCTGGCCCTGACGGGCGGGACTGCCCTGGTGACTTCCTGTGCCAAACGAGGCGAGCCGAACGCCGCTTCGGGCCCGGCGGCGGACTATTCCCATGAGGAATACGTGTGGATGTCCTGCCACGCGAATCTGCCGCTGTTCATGGCCCACGACCACCCGGCCCTGCGTCTGGCGGGCCGGCAGTTGGGCGTCCAAGTCACGGTCGCCGGCCCGAATATGTCGGATATCCCCAGCTTGATCGCCACGATTGAGACGGTCGCCGCCCGGCGGCCTGCCGGCATGATGGTCGTCGCCTGGGATCCCTCCGCCGTGGTTGCTCCCATCAATAAGGTTGTCGAGTCGGGCATTCCGGTGATCTGCGTGGACACCGATGCGCCCGACAGTAAGCGGCTATCCTTTATCGGCACCAACTGGTACGATCTCGGCCTGCGGCAAGCCCAGGCGATGGTCAAGGCCCTGGCGGGACGCAAGGGCAAAGTCGCCATGCTGGGTCTGACCGACCAATACATCGACCAGCAGGCGTTTGCCGGCTTTCGTTCCGTCGTGGAGAAGGCGGGCCTGACCCCCATGGAGCCGCAGAGCGACCGGGGCGACACGGCCGTGGCGGCCCGCGTCGCAGCCACCATTCTTCAGGCCACGCCGGACCTCGTCGGCATGGCCGGATTCGATTCGGAGAGCGGTCCCGGGATGGGTCTGGCGATTAAAGAGGCGGGCAAGGCGGGCCAGATTGTCGCCACGTGCGTGGACGCGGAACCGGCGCATTTGAGCCTGATCAAAGAAGGGGTCCTGACCGCCGCCATCGGCCAGAAACGCGAGTTGTTCACCTATCTCGGTCTGCGGGTCCTCTTCGAGCTCAACCACTCGCCCTTGAAGTTGTGCGCCGACGACAAGGCCGCCGGCATCTACCCCGCCCCGGACGTCGTCTACACCGGCAGCTACACCGTCACCCGGGCCAACGTGGACATCTTCCTCAAGCGAACGTAGCCGCTTTTGTGAAATTCTGGCGGCCCTGGAGGCTCTTTCTTTCGGCCAGGGCAACAGGCTTCAGAACACAACGGTAGCTCTCGAGACGGCCGTGGACGAGTCAGCAACCATACGAGCCAGCCAGGCCGGTGACCGGCAGGCGTTCGGCACACTGGTGGAACGGTACTACAAGAGCGTATACCGCCTCGCGTACCACTATGCCGGCAACCATCACGAGGCCGACGACGTCTGCCAGCAGACGTTCCTGATCGCGCTGGAGAAGATCGGCAGTCTCAGAGACCACGACCGGTTCGAAGGTTGGATCTTGGTCATCGCCTCGAACTTGTTGCGCCGGGGCGTCAGGCGGACCGTCCATGACAAGCGTCTCTTTCAAAATGGCGGTCGCACTCTGGGGCCGGAGGCCGTCGGGAATGATGGCACGGCCTCCCTGGGAGAGAAAGAGCGCGCGGAAGCGGTACGCGCAGCACTCCAGGAAATGCCCGAGAAGGTGAGGCTTCCCGCCATCCTGGTTCTGATGGAGGGACGGCGCCAGAAGGAAGTCGCCCGTCTCCTGCATTGCTCGGAAGCAACGGTGTGCCGATCCGTGGAGTCGGCGCGAAATATGCTCAAGGCCAACCTTCGTAGGCTCATTGACTGAGGGGTAACGCCATGAACCACCTGCACGATCAGCCTGAGGACATCGACCCAATCCTGCGAGAGGTGTACGAGCGCACCGAGCCGCCGGACTCGTGGCAGGCCTTGCGCGAACGGATCGGCGCGGCACTATCCCAACGCAGCGAGCACGCTCCGAGCGGGCAAAGGCAGGTTGTCTTCTGGCGACGTGTGGCCCTGGCGATGGCCGCCTGTTTTGTCGCGGCGGTAGGACTGCTCTTCTATGTCGTCTCCGCGGGCCGCCAGACCACGTCGCTCCACCCGACCAGCCTGGCCGATGCGCCCCCCCTGCTCACGCACGCCCAGATCGAACCATTGATCCGGGCCTTCTCCGAGGTGCGCAGTCTCTTTGCCGAGCACCAACCGTGGCTGATGATCGATTCCGCGGGCAATAGCCAGATTGGGCTGAGCCCGAACGAGGCGTCTGCGAACCGCCGAGAAGGGATCATCGTGCTGCGCCTGATAGTGCGCGAAGAGAACGGCCGGACCGGGCCTCGGTACGCCGATCTGGTCGCGTACCCTCAGCAGCGGATCACTTTTGCCATGCCAACCGGCGCAGGCTCCACCATCGAACTGCACCTCGTGCCGACCCTCCGGAAGGATGGACGAGTGGATATCGACTTCACGGCGCAGGGCGACCACGGCTCTCGTACGGCGCAGATTACCTCCGTGGGCCAGAAAGCCTTTACGCCCCTGGCGCAGATCCAAATCGGCGTGCACAATGTGAGCCTGGGCGCGGTGGCCCAGCCGGTACCATGGTCCGGGCAGGGTTAGGATCATGAGAGTGAATCGGACTATCTGCTGGATCGTCTTGCCTTTGCTGGGGGTGGCGCCCGCTGCCTGTCCGGCAGGCACGATCCTGGAGATGACGATTCCCCGTGATGCCATCGATACACCCGGCGACGCCCGGCTCGATTTCCTGATGACGCCAGCAGCACGATTCGCGGGACCGTATCATCTGAGGATCCTCGCCTCCGTGGCCCGCGACGTGGTTCACGAACGGACAATGACTCTTATGAAGGAGGACAAGGTCTCGTGTGAACTGTCGTTTCCGGAGGTAAGGACGGCTACGGAGGTGCGCTGCCGCGCCGAACTCTTCCTGGGAGAGGAGTTTCTCGAAGCCTGCGAAAAGCCCATCCGCCTTTGGCCGCACCACCGTCCTCGGGTTGTGACGCAGGGCCCTACGGATTTCTGGGTGTTCGATCCTTCCGGTGCACTCCAGAATCTCTTGCCGGAATTTGGCGTTGCCGCCGTGAATGCGGTCTTTCAGGCCGTGCGGGATTTTGGCACGCCCCGCGTGGTCTTCGTGGGCGAGAGACTCGATCCCGCCCACAGCCGGATGATCCTGGAGCGGGTCAGGATGACGGACGAGAACACGATCGTAGTCTTACTGCGACAAGAGCAGTTCCCCAAGGATCTACAGATCTCGACTGCGCAAGACAAGGATGTCTGCGACAATGTTGTCTGGGACCGCGCCCACGTCCTGCTGGAAGGTCTGGCCGCCCGTGACCTCCTGGGACTGCTCCAGGGCGGCGCGGCGGCGCACATCCAGAAGACACCCGGGCGATCCGTCACGACCTGCATCACCGGCACAACGCGGACCGACGAAGAAGTCTGTTCGTACCTGGGTGTGATGCAGGAAGAGAATCATCTGATCCTGTACTGCCAACTGCCAAGCACCGATCGCCAGGACCCGCGACAGATGGTCCTGCTGCATAATCTCATTCAATTTGCCTGCGCGCGAATACATCCGGCCCTACCACATGAAGCAATCGACACGGAAAGGGGAAAGCCATGACGTACCTGCGCAATTGCCACGCCATTTTCATTGCCCTGCTGTTGACTCTTCCGGCCCTGGGGACGCCGGACCCGAACAATCCCACGACCGTCAGGAGCGCCCCCACCCCGCTGGCCGATGCACCCAAGATCATCGAAAGCGTGCCGGTCGCCATTTTCGACTTCGAATGCAAGGCCCCGGGCAATCCCGATCTGGGCCAGCAGTTGGGCGATATTCTGACCGCCCGGCTGAGCGTCCAGGATCAATTCACGCTGGTGGAGCGAAAGCACCTGCGCGAGGTGCTTACCGAACTGGGCCTGAATCTCTCCGGCCTGATGGAAACTGGCCCAGCCATCAAGGTCGGCCGGATCGTGGGAGCGCGGATTCTCGTGTTCGGCCGGGCTTTCGCCGTGGACCGGGACCTGTATATTGTTGCCAAGATCGTCGGGACCGAGACCAGCCTGGTCAAAGCGGTGATTGCCAAAGGCAAGCTCGAAAGCGATCTCTCGCCCATTCTCGACCAGCTTGTCGAGAAACTGGCGGAAGGTCTGGGGCAATGGACGCCCCAGTTGTTGCCGAAAGACGAGAAGCTCGAAACGACGATCGAGAAGCTGCGGCGTCAGCTTGCCGGCAAAGCGCTCCCTGCGGTCGCTGTGATCGTCTCCGAGTCCCATGCGCGACAGAGATTGTCCGATCCCGCGGCCGCCACGGAAATCAAGAAGGTCCTCAAGGAAGTGGGATTCCCCGTGATCGAGGGCGATAAGGCGGCCCTGGAGAAGTGGACGCAGAACGCGACACTGGCCGGCAGTAGCATCCTGATCACAGGCGAGGGCCTCAGCGAATTCGGCGCCCAGTTCGGCGGCCTGGTCAGTTGCACCGGCCGTTTGGAGGTACAGGCCCTCTGGCGGGACTCCAGCAGGATCATCGCGGTCGAGCGCACAACACGCCGGGCGGCAGATCTGTCCGAGGCCATCGCGGCGAAAACCGCCTTGCAGGCCGCCGGCCATGAGCTGGCCCTCCGCCTGGCCGCCCAGATCGGCAAGCAGTTGCCCCTTGCCGCGGCGGCCCAACCGTGATCGAGGGGATCGAGAGTCAGCCAGTGGCAGGCAAACCGCATGGGAGGCAGACGGTGGTATGAGAGCAGAGATTGCAGTTGTCTGGGCGCTCGCGTTCGTGGCTGGTGCCGGCGCAGGCCGGGCGGAGGAGGCTGCTGCTATCGCGGTCCTGGTGGACGGGGCAGCGGACTCCCGAGTGCAGACTCTGGCCTCGGTGCTGGAGGCGAGATTGTCACAGGACAAGCGAATTCGCCTCCTGGAGCGCACGGAGATTCGCCGCATCCTGGAGGAGCAACGACTGAGCCTGGCCGGTTTGGCCGAGAGGGATAGTGCCATCAGAGCAGGACGACTGCTGCGGGTGCGTGCCTTTGTGCTGCTGTCCGCCGAGAGTATGCCGGGGCCGGGCCGAGGGCCCAGTAGCGTGCTGATCCGTGTGCGGGTGGCGGAGACCGCACACGGATTGCGCCTGTGGGAGGGCTATGAGTCGTCTGAGGGCTCGGAGGCCGAGACGGTCGCACGGCGTGTCGCCCAGAAAGTCACGGCGGCGGTCGATAAACTGACTCCGCCGGCCGGACAGGTGGTCCCCACCGGCATTGTCGACATTCACCGGGTGCAACTCGGCGAGCAGCATGATTGGTTGACCAGAGCCCTGCCCAGACTCCTCTCCGCTCGTCTGAGCCTGGAGCCGCGCCTCGTCGTCCTCGAACGGGAGAACCTGGGTCTGCTGTTGAAAGAAAAGCAGCTCACGGAAGGCGAGGACGCCGCGTTCTGGGACGCGGGCCTTCTGATTGACGGCGTCCTGCGACCGGCCACGGGCGGCGGTCTGGAAATGACGCTGCGCTGGCGCCGGGCCGGCAAGGAAGGGACCGTCACAGCGCCCGTCGATCCCAACGCGCCCGCACGGGCGGCGGACGCGGTGGCGGCCGCCCTCATTCAGGCCGCGGGGGAGACCTCTTCCCTGGCTCGCTGGGAGCCGCAGAAGGAAGCGGAAGAGTTCTTCCGCCAGGGCGATCTGCTGCGGGCGCACCGGCGGCAGGAGAACGCCTGCGCCCTGCTGGAGACGGCCTACGCCCTGCAGCCCGAGAAACTGCCCTATCTCGGCGCTCTGTTCGAAAACGAATGGGAATTGCGCGGATATATGCTCGCCAATAGCTTGATCAATCCCACCGGGCTTTCCCACTACTCCGACGAGCAACTGGCGGAACTGGTCTCGCAACTGGTTCGCCGCGTGCGGCGCGGTTGGGATACAGGGTCGTTGTCCCCCCGCGATCTCTGCGATCCGTGGGGCACGCCCTCCTGGGTTCGCTCCGGCCGGTGGACGTACTTTGCCCATCCGGCCTCCGTGTCCTCCGAGGCGGTCCGGGGGATGAATCGGGAGAATCGCCGGATCTGGTTCGACGTCGTGGACCGGGCCCTCCAAACGCAGCCGGTCAATGAGAAGTTTCCGGTCTGGAACTTCTACGGGCGGGCGGCCTTGCCGTGGCTCAGCTCGGACAGCCCCAAAGAAGCGATGGACAACGTTCGTAAGGTCTATGGCGAGATCCTTCTTCCTCCCGACCAAGGCGGGACGATTGGGTCCCCTGACTTGCGGTGCAGCGTCTGCCAGCGATTCCTGCTGGGCCGCGGTCCGGAGCTATCCGCCTCCGCGCTGCAGGAGAGCCAGTTCCGCGGCTCGGAAGTGCAGGTCAGGGCTTTGTGGTTCGCGTATCTCGAGGAACTATCCCGAGGCAGCGATCCCATCGTCCGGTTCTGCGCCTACGCCGCCCGCGCGGAGGCGTCGAGCTATGAGTCCGACCAGGCATCACAGACTGACCTGCCATTATGGTGGAAGGCCCAGAACGTCTTGGCCGAAGAACTGCACGGTCCCGCCAGTCCCCTCGCGGAGTTGAGCAAGCTACAGCTCTGTGTCCGCCTGAAGGAGATCGTCGTTCGCGCTCTGGACAAAAATCCTTCGGAGTTGGTCGCGGTTTGGGAAAGGGTGTGCCAGCCGCTCGTGGAGAGCAGGAACGCTCGCGCCTTGATCTGGTGGGACCCGGGCAGCAGGTGCGTCCCCGTGGACTCGGACAAGCTTTCCCCCAGTGCCGCGCGACGTTTTCGCGACCTGCTCGCCCGGATACAAGAGGTTCTGGAAACTGACAGGAGTAAAGCGGCTCCCCAAACGCGGCCCACGATGTCCGGGGGTCCCAAACTGGCCGGCGAAGTCATGGGGCGAGTGCGCGACTGCCGGGCGACACTGGAATCCCGATACCAACTCTCTGCACCTGGGGCACCCCGGACCAACGTCACCATGTTGCTCGCAAGAAAGGAACGGCCGGCGCCCCGGCCGGCACGGTTCTCTGAAGTGCAATGGCAGCTCCTCAATCAGATGCTCTACGTCGCCACGGCGGGCGAAGGGGGGCGGCTGGCCCTGGCACGCGTCGATCTGACGGGGCAGACGCCCGCCCGTCTGGTGCGCGCCAAGGTCTCGGCGCAAGGGAACACCCTCGCGGGTCTCGCTGTGAGGGAGGAGGCCGCGTATGTGGCCGTGAGAGGTTCCGGCGTCGCCGTGCTGCCGCGCGAAGCATGGAACGGGTCAGAAGTTGTATCGAACCTCACGGTTCTGACCGGGCAGCGCGGGCTGCCCTCGATCTCCATCACGGGTCTGACGCCAAGCCCGGAGGGGTTGTGGCTCGCCTATGGGGGGCCTCAGGCCGAGAGCGGCCTGGGACGGTATGACACGAAAACAGGCCAATGGGAGACCATCCTTTGCAGCACGCTGAAAGGTGAGGAGCCCTTCAGCACCGGCCGTCCCTATGGCCTGATCGACCTGGTGTGGGTGTCACCCAACAGTCTCTTTTTCATCAACTGCGGCCGGATGTTTCGGGATATGCTGCCCTGGATGGGGCTGTGGCGGTTGAACCCGGCAACCAGGAGCCTGAAGTACTACGGCTACTGCGGAACGGAAGAAGGCCTGATGGGATACCTCGATGCCGCCGGAAAGGACTGTTGGTGCAGAGGCAGTGATTCCCTGATACGCCTGAATACGGAATCTGACAAAGCGGCGTATGTACTGGGGGCCCAATGGCGCCCATCGAGCCGGCGTGCCGTTGGGACCACCCGCTGGCTCGACTGCCAAAACGACCTCTTTCTGGCCGAGGCCTCAATGGGAGCCCCCAAGGCATCTGCTTCGCGTTTGGGGGCCCTGCCCACCCTCTCCTTTGGGACCCGCGATCGTGGCGCTCTCGACCTCTCGACCTGCGCCATCCACCACGATGAGCTGTGGGCCATGTGGGGCACCGCCCAAATCGCCATCCTGCGCCGGGGCCGGTCTCTGGAGGAAGCCCGCGTCCTCCCGAACGACATCCTGGAGGGCGAAGCCGTCCGCCGATTCGTAAGCACTCCCTACGGTCTGGTCGCCATCGGTGACGGCGTCATCGGGTTGGTGCAAACGACGGACCCGCCACCGGTCGCGCCGAAAGGCGGCGGATGAGTAGGCGCGAGACCGTGTTCAACATGGCCAATGCGACGGGTCCACCTTGGATCATCCCGGATGCCCCACCTGTTCTCCCTTCGGTGCGGCCGGGTGATTCCGTCAGGACGGTTTCCCGTTTGCGTGTGGAACGGGCTCGGGACCCCCGATATCATCCCAGGGACGAACTAACGCCCCTGAGGACCCGAGTAGGCCATGAAGACGGCACGGGCCTCGGAGAACTGCGATCCGAGGGCTAAGGTGTCGTTCACAATGTAGGCGATGGGACCGGGCTCCCCGGGTCGGGAAGAAAGCGGTCCGTGCCGATCCCAGTGCCAGGTGAATTCCTGGAGCCGAGTCAAAACCCGCTGGAGATTTCGGATGTTGACGCGCGAGTCCTTCTCGGCGAATCCCAACTCCTTCAGCAACGCCGGTTCGAGGGGGAACGTCGTTTGGTTGGGATTCTCCCGCTGTCTCCGGGCCAGCACCTGCCACACTTGTTTGGCGCGGCGATAGTCCCCGAACGCGTCGGTAAGCACCCGTGTTTTGAAACTCGAACGAGCCATGGTGTCCTCCCTTCACACTTGTTGGCGCGACGCCGAATCATGCGTCCCAGGTGTCGCGGCCCTCGGGTTCACCCAGCCCGGGGCCTCCGCCCTCCCCGCCGCGCGTCTCTCTACGTGAGCCCGTGGATGGCGGCCTCCGCAGAGACGCGGGCTTGGGCCGCCAGCGCCTGGGACGAGTCGGCAGCGATCTTGCTCGTCATCCAGGACATGAGTTCGTCCAGCACCCCGGGCTTCAGGTCCTCCACTCCCGCCTCAGCGTGGTGGTAGTGGAGACCTCGTACGAAGCTCTCCTTGAACGAGGCGTTGAGATCGACAAACCCCGCGCTGCCGAGAGACCGGCTCAACGCGTTCTCGGCTGATGTCAGGGTGCCGCTCGCATCGGACACGGTACGCCCCTTTTCGGCGTGCCGGGCCCCCTCGGACAGGTCTGGATGGTTCTGTTTGACCGGCGGGTAAATGGACCCCGCCGCACCAATGGCAGTGCCAGCCCCATTCATAGCACTCCCCCGCGATTCACGCCTACTTCTAAAAAGGTATTTGTCGGGGCTCCGGTAAGGCGTCCCCCGTTAAATAATATATATCAGGATTCTCCTGTTTCCAAATACACGCGGCGCGAATCCGCTTTTGAGCCCCACCCTCGGGGAACATCGAACGGAATACATCTCACGGGGCCATCCGGTCCTTCGGTGCGTCCCCCGCTAATCCGCCTTATCGGACGGGCGCTTCTACAAGCAGCTCCCGCGGGCCGCTTCCAGGCGGTCGGAGGATTCGCTAAGCCTACCTACTTCTACGTATTTTGCCGGGGGAAGGGGACCCGCGCGGTTTTGGGGCCAAAGTGTTCCCGCCCGCGCACCGATAACAGAAACAAGCGTCTGCGCAGCCGGAGTCAGAGAGAGCAGGTATCAGAGACGAGGTGCCGTACAGGACACCACCACGGAGGTACGCATCATGGAATCGAGAACGGAAGTCAGCGATTTCAAGGTCGGCGGCTCAATCCGGGCCCCGGCACTCACCTGGGGTCCGCGCCGGGACACCCTGCGGGTGGGCGAGATCATGAGTCGAGACGTCGTTACGGCCGCGCCGGAGGACACCATCTTCTCGGTCGCCCAGAAGATGGCGGAACAGAATGTCACCTGCGTCGTCGTGACACAGAAAGGACGGGTGGTCGGCATTCTCACCGAGAAGGACCTGCTCAGTACCATGGCGGGGCAACGCACCGTGTCCTGTGGACTGTGCGTGTCGGGGCAGATGACCAGTCCCGTGGACACCGTCGCGCCGGAGACCTTTCTCCTGGAAGCCGACCGCCTCATGGAGACCCACTGCATTCGACGACTGCCGGTGGTCGAGGACGGACGGCTCGTCGGCATCGTGACCCAAACGGACATCACCCGGGCCTTGATCTCGCTCAGCTCGCTCGGCTGCGTCTCGGAGATCATGACAAGACCGGTCGCCACCGTGTCCATGGACGCCCTGGTTCTGGAGGCGGCGCGTCTCATCTCCTGCTCCAATATCTCGTGCCTCCTGGTCATGCACGACGAGACCGCCGCGGGCGTTCTCACGGAGAGGGACTTTCTCAAACGCGTCATCGCTCCCCAGAAGGACCTGACGCAGACACGCGTCGCGGACGTGATGTCGCTGCCGGTCGTGACGGTTCCCGGCAGTTGTTCCATCCTGGAAGCCAGCAAGAAGATGGAGACGAAGCATTTCCACCGCTTGTTCGTCGCCGACGGCCAGAAGATTCGCGGGATCGTCACCCAGACCGACATCATGGGCGCGGTGCGCCGCCTCACGGAGGCGATGGAGTCTCAACAACGCACCGTGCAGGAAGAGCTGATCGCCCTGGTGCAACGCTCCATCCGGGACCTGCAGCGCGTACGGGACTTCCTCGACGACATTCCCCGTCCGCC
The DNA here is from genome assembly GCA_964354535.1 of uncultured Pirellulales bacterium. Classification (GTDB taxonomy): domain Bacteria; phylum Planctomycetota; class Phycisphaerae; order Sedimentisphaerales; family Anaerobacaceae; genus PLanc-01. Next base: position 5,428 of record CAYHAJ010000033.1, on the reverse strand, counting down.
CAGCCCGCCGGGAGGGTCAACCAGTGCGGCTCCACCGACGCCCCGGGAGACAGTTTCCTGCGTCCCGTCCCTCTCGGAAACGTCGTGATCAACTCGCTTCCTCATCTCGCGTGAGCAAACGGAGGCCTTGGACGGTGGATGTGGAATCGCGAGAACCAAGCCGGAGTGCATGGACCGCCCTACCTCGAGCCCTGGACTCCGCCGGGTAAGTTCCATGAAGGCTGGCGGCCGCCCTGAGACACCCGTCGCGGGGCGGCCGTCCAGCACCCCGTCCGCCGATCACGTCGCCGTGTGGCCTTCGTCAGACCGTATCCGGACGCCATAGATGTCAATCAGACCTTCCCGGAACACCTGGTCGAGCCGGGCCCCAGAAGTGCGCGCCACCGATGGCGCCGCCAGGGCGGACAAGCGGTCCACCTCACGTGCCAGAAAGCCGGAAATTGCAGGGATGTGCGGCCCCCGATCCAACTCCTCTCCACCCTTCTTGCGCCGGATAAGGTCCCCAACCGCCGCCTTGACGTCGTCCTCGTCCAGCACGCGGTCCACCAGGATCTGGAACTGGATGGGGACGACTCCATGGCCCCTCTCGATCCATCGGCAGGCAAGAACCGGCCGGAACACGTAGAGATACTTCTTCAGCCAGACCGTATCTCCCCGCAGGAAGTCGCGATAATTCCCCTGGGCCATGTGGAGATAGTGATAATGACATGCGACCGGCTGGTAATATTGCGGCATGAGCGCACGGAGGCGCTGAACCACATTGCGGCGCTCACGGTAGATCAGCGGCGATTGCAGCCACTCCAGCAACGGCGGATTGGACTTCTGCAGCAGCCGCAGCGCCTTGCGAAGATCCCATCCGGCGATGTCCAGCAACCCCTCGATCGGCGGCTCAATGACATCGCTGCCCGGCACCACGCGCAGATACCATTCCGTGGGATGGGCGTAGAGGAAGCGGACATCGTAGTCGCTGTCGGACGACTCGAATCCCCACGCCCGGCTGCCCGATTCACAAGCATAGACGATGCACACGCCCTTCTCCCGCTCGATCCGCGCCAACTCGACCTCAATCTGTGCCCGTATGTCCATTGGTCTCAACCACCCGAACGTTTGACGGTGTAGCCACGCGCGGTCAGTTCCGCCACCAGGAGGTCGCGGTGGTCGCCCTGGATCTCGATGGTATTGCCCTTCACAGTCCCGCCGGCCCCGCATTTTCGCTTGAGGTCCGTGGCCAGCTTTTGCAGCCCCTGCGCCTCGAGCGGAAGACCCGTGATAACGGTCACGCCCTTACCCTTGCGGCCCTTGGTCTCGCGCGCGACCCGCACGATGCCATCACCGACGGAAACCGCCTTCTTCTCCTGGCGGCAAACGCACTCGCCCACCGGCTTGCCGCACGCCGGACACATCCGGCCCTGCTCCGTCGAATAGACGATGCCATTTCCCCGTGTCATGAAAGCCTCTGATCGCTCAACCTACCGCTGTGGCAGCGCTCACCATTCGCGCGGCAGGTTGGATAGGAACCGGCACAGGTGTCTTCTTGCCTCGCCCAGCGCAAGGGTTCTGCGGTCGCCACCGTGCACAAGGGTGTTCCGGAACTCTCGCACGCCGTGAGCGAGCGTAAGATGATCGTCCGGAATCCGGCATCGCGCTGCAATCCGGTCCATGAGTTGGGTCACGGAGGGATGACTTCGCCTGCCCGCAACACGTTCCCAGAACTCGCGCAGTGTGACCTCGAAAACCGCGAACATCCGAACCAAGTAGGTTCGTTCGAGATCCTGATAGCAGTCACGGATATCGCGTAGGCGGAAACGCCCGACACGCGGAATACGCGACGGATCAGACTGACACACCTGCAGAAAATGGGCAGTCGCCGCTCTCCCGGCCTCGCACATACTCTCGCAGGACCTGATCTGTAAGATGATCTCGTCCGTATTCATGCGGCAGCAGTCAGTGCCTCAACCAGTTTGACAAACGCCTGCTCGCTCCAACGTTCCGGCCAATGGACACGAGAATCGGTCTCGATCCTCCATTGCCCCTCGACAAGGATCAGCAGCACGCGATTGAGGGACGGGAACGATTCGATGTCCACGCGCCCCTGCGCGCCAATGATGTTGCATCCGACCGGCTCCACGACAATCTTGCCGCTTGGAGCTCGGATGAAGAGGGTGGGCACGGCGTACCTGCCGATATGGTCCTCCTCGATTGTTTTCTCGTGCTCATCCACGAACCATCGTCGCCGCTCGGCCCAAGTCCTAATGGAGGCGGTGAGTTCTCTGAGTTTCACCAGCCAATCATCCCGCCTGCGCTCCCAATCCGTCCTGGCAGTAACTCGATTCGTAGATTTCTTCGCCATAGCGCACCTCTACTGACGTAACATACATCAACTGAACGCTCTCCGCAACACGGCCAGGCTCTTGGGGATCGCGGTTTTGTAGTCTTCGTTGCCTTCGAATTCGAGCGAGACGTAGCCGCGGAAGTTGTGCTTTTTCATAATCCGGGCGATGCGGTCATAGTCGAGGTCGAGGGTGTACCAGAGGCCGCCGCCGTAATAAGTCTTGGCCTGGACCAGGACCGTCTGCGGGGCGCACTTTTCGAGCTTGTCGTAGGGGTCTTCGAGGAAATTGCCCGTGTCGAGCAGGACCTGCAGCCAGGGGGAGTTGATCGCGTTGACGATGCGCAGCAGTCCTTCGGGCGTGCGAGCCAGGCCCCAGTGGTTCTCCAGACCGAGGATCACGCCGCATTCTTCGGCTTTCGGGAGGAGCTTCTGGATGCTGTCGATGACCCACTTGAAACCGTCTTCTTCCGTATAGCCGGGCAGAGGCGGCTCGATGCCGCGCTTGGCCATCAGCTCGTCGAAGCTGCCGGTCGTGCCCCAGCGGCCGGTGTTGATGCGGATGATCGGGATGCCCAGCTTATAGGCAAGCTCGATCTGGTGAAGCGTCAGATCGACGTTCTTCCGGCGCCGGGCCTCGTCCGGGGAGACAAAGGCCTGGTGCGTGGACATGCAGCACAGATCGAGGCCGTTAATCAGGGCCCGGCGTTTGAGGTTTTGCAGGTAGCCGTTGTCCTCGTTCTCCATCTGCATCAGCAAAATGTCCACACCATCGAACCCCAGGCGGGCAGCTTCGTCGATGCACGTCTCGATGGGCATCTTGAGCCCGTTTTTGAACCGCCAGAAGGAGTACGTCGAGACGGCGATCGGGTTGCCTCGACGTCCGGATGACTGAGACCCCGATGTCTTCTCGGCCGCGCGGCTTGTGGCACCGATTCCCGCCAGAGCCGCCACCGAACTCGCCATGAATGTCCTGCGATCCACGTGTGCCATGACTTTTCCCCTTTCCTCGATTTCCGGTCAGCCTTTGCGGAACACGGTTCCTCCGGCCCGATAGGTTAATCCTACGGCGCACGCGGCCCGGGTTCAAGAGGATTGCCCCCGGCGGCGGGACGATTGCATGTGGACGTTGGGCACACTTGTGGCATCGGCATCCTGCCGATGATTCATGGGCTGGAAGCCCATGCCGCCTCGGTACAACGCTCACAGGCAATTGCCCTGCCCAGGCGGCCGGGTGGGTTGCGAGAACCCGCAAGCTGTGGTAGGCTACGGGATAGAAAGGCAAAGGTAAGAAGGGAAAAGGTAAAAGGAAAACAGCCGGCCGGCCTCCGGTTCCTGGCTTTTCACTTTTGACCTTTCACTTTTGACTTCTGGGAATAGAGGGCTACGCACATGAGAATCGGATTTCATACGGATGCATTCAACAGCGCGTACTTCAGTTTCGAGAAGTGCCTGGAGTGGGCGAAGAAGAACGGTGTGCACTACATCGAGTGCGGCCTGATCGACGGCGTGAGCTGGATTCACGGCCTGGGCTATCAGCCGCACGTCGCCCTCTACGAGGACCCCGTCCTGCTGCGCCGCAAGATGGACTCCTACGGCGTCCAATTCTCCCAGGTGGACGCCGCCTACCCCCTTTCGGGCAAAGACGGCCCCCTGCGCGGCGTGCCCTACGTGATGAAGTCGATCCAGTGGGCGCACCTGATCGGCTGTCCCAACGTGGACACGACGGACGGGATGCACCAGCCGGAGGGGCTAACTGACGAAGAGGCCATGGAACTGATGAAGCGCAGCTACGGCCAGATCATCGAGGTCGCCGAGGCCCACCAGATCATCATCAACATCGAGCCGCACGGCTACTTCACGACCAAGCCCGACATGATGGCCCGCATGCTCGACTTCTGTAAGAGCAAGTACCTCCGGTTGAACATGGACACGGGCAATACCTTTATCGCAGGCCAAGACCCCGTCGCTTTCCTCAAGCGCTTCCTCGACCGCGTCAGTCACGTACACGTCAAGGACGTGTCCCAGTCGCTGGCCGCCTCCGTCCGGGGCCAGCAGACGGGCATCGCCGTCAGCCAGTGCGCCATCGGCGACGGCGTCAACGCGGACAATATCCGCCAATGCCTGGCGCTGCTCCGCGACCACGGCTACCAGGGCACGCTCAGCATGGAGTGCGAAGGCCAAGCCGGCCCCATGATCGAGAGATCCCTCACCTGGCTCCGCCAGACGCTCGCCGACCTGAAGATCCCCATCGAGGGATAGCCGAGGAAACTCGAAGCACGAATCTCGACAGCCCCTGCCCAGTGCCGTTCCTGGAAATCCGACAAGTCCGGCGAAGCCGAACGCCGGCTTCCGGTAGACCACCCGGTACCACAACCCTGCCGACCGGAAACGGGCACTTGAGCATAGATGAGCCATTTCGGCCATAAACGGCCCGGGCGATAACGAAAACGCAGTCTTGGCTGGCTAACGGCGGCCTTAACCCTCAAAACGATACGCGTCTGCGCGCATCATTCTGTAGTGGTCGAAGGCTTTGTTCGCTCCTCCTCGCTGTCTTTCGCGGCGTAGATGTCAGTGCCTATGGTTGCAACGAATTCATCTGCAAAAGCAAAATCGTCGTTGCACGAAATCACAAATCGTGTCGCCATGAATACCTGTCCGGCGTTCTCATGCTCCACCATGCTGGGCGTCAACGGCACGGGCGACCTCCGGCAGTCGAAACCCTTGATCTTAGTCCAGTAGCTTGGTTCATGGCAGTAGAGCACGTATCGCGGAGTAACAGGGAAGACGATAGAAGTGAGTTTCGGCGGCTACACTTCCAGGGTTCGATCGGAAGACCTTGCGGGTGGTCTTATCCCACACCCAGAAGCGCCCGCGAGGCGTGGTGAAGTGCTTCAGGTAGAACTGAGGCACGTAATGATGAAGCTTTGGCGACGTCATCCTCTGGTTAGTCTGTCTGTAGCCGTTCACGGGATGCCGGAAAAAAATCTTCTTGCGTAAGAATTTTGGACTGGCGCGAAGCTGGGTAAGCCGGTATATCCTCGTCTATGGCAGACAAGGATGTCCCCATATCCCAGTTGGTTTTGCAGATCGATCTGC